>CAZZZM010000233.1:0-4887 GCA_964658465.1 uncultured Nakamurella sp. | reverse complement strand
CCTCGATCGCCTCGGCATCGTCGCGCGCGCCGAATCGCTGCGGCGCCGCGCCGATGCGCGGCAGGCGCTGGCGATCGACGCGGCGCTCGATCGTTTGACATCGCCCGGGTCGAGCATGTCGACGCTGTTCAAGGTGCTGGCGGTGACGCCGCCCGGGACGCCGACGCCCCCGGGGCTGGAATCGTGAAAAGGCTGCGTGCATGACCCTCCCCGCCATCACGTCGCCCGACTTGGACGGCTTCCGCCACGCCTTCTTCACGCGCCAGGGCGGCGTGTCGGGCGGCGTGTACGACAGCCTCAACGGCGGTACCGGTTCGCGCGATGCGCCCGACGCAGTGGCCGAGAACCGTCGTCGCATGGCCGCCCACCTCGACGCCGCGCATCTGCTTGTTCCCTACCAGGTGCATTCGGCGACCTGCCTCGCGGTGTCCGAGCCTTGGGCCGAGCGCCCGCACGTCGACGCCCTTGCGACGGCGACTCCCGGCCTCGCCATCGGCGTCACCGGCGCCGATTGCGGAATGATCCTCTTCGCCGACCGCGAGGCCGGCGTCGTCGCGGCCGCGCATGCCGGCTGGGGCGGTGCCTTTGGCGGCGTGCTCGAAGCGACGCTCGACGTGATGGAGACGCTCGGCGCGCGCCGCGGCGCCGTCGTCGCGGTGCTCGGGCCGACGATCGCCCAGGCGAGCTATGAGACGGGACCGGAGTTCTACGAGCGGTTTTGCGGACGCGACGCCGGCTACGCGGCGTTCTTCACACCCTCGGGCAGGGCAGGGCACCATCGCTTCGACCTTCCCGGCTTCATCGGCCACCGGTTGAAGACGGCCGGCGTTGGCCGCTTCGTGTCGCTCGGTCTCGATACCTACGCCGACGAGTCGCGCTTCTATTCGTTTCGTCGCAAGACCCATCGCGGCGAGGCGGACTACGGACGGCTGGTCTCGGCGATCATGCTTTAGCTTTCGCGCCCTGCCGAGCACGACGCTCTGTCGCCTGGCGCTTATTCCGCCGGCGTCGCGCGGGCGGAGGCTCGTCCCAGCCGCCGCGGGATACGAATGCGACGCAGCCGGTGGTGCAGCTTGTCGAGGTAGAGATAGATCACCGGCGTGGTGTAGAGCGTGAGCATCTGGGACACGATGAGGCCGCCGGCGATGGTGATGCCGAGCGGCCGGCGCAGCGCCGAGCCGGGGCCGGAGGCGAGGATCAGCGGCAGCGCGCCGAGCAGCGCGGCCAGCGTCGTCATCAGGATCGGGCGGAAGCGCTCGACGCAGGCCTCGAAGATCGCCTCCTGCGCCGGCAGGCCGCGCTGGCGTTCGGCGTTGAGCGCGAAGTCGACGAGCATGATGCCGTTCTTCTTCACGATGCCGATCAGCAGCACGATGCCGATGAAGGCGATGAGGCTGAGCTGGGTGCCGGTGACGTTGAGAGCGAGCAGGGCACCGAGGCCGGCCGAGGGCAGGGTCGAGATGATCGTGAGCGGATGCGCGAAGCTCTCGTAGAGCACGCCGAGCACGATGTAGACCGAGATCAACGCCGCATAGAGAAGCAATCCCTGCGACCCGGAGCTCTGCTGGAACAGCTTGGCGTCGCCGGTGAAGCCGCCGTGCAGCGTGTCGGGCAGGTGCATGTCGGCGACGGCGGCGAGCACGGCGTTCGAGGCCTGCTCCTGGACGACGCCGGGCTTCAGGTTGAAGCTGATGGTGACCTCGGGAAACTGGCCCTGGTGGTTGACGCTGAGCGGCGCCGTGCCGACGTCGATATGCGCGATCGACTGCAGCCTGATCTGCCCCGTGGGGTTGGCTGTCACCGTGGCGCCGCCGCTGGTGGTGCCCTGCACCGCGGTGATGTTCGCGGTTGCCGCCGACGAGCCTGTTATCGACGACGTGCTCGTCTGCGTCGAGGGGCCGGTGGTCGCGGTCTGCGCCTGGCCGTTGTTTGGGCTCGTGTTGAGCGCGGTCTGCACGCTACCGCCGGAGAGCGCCGTCGAATCCTGCAGGCTGACGCCAGCCGGCACGTAGGTCGCCAGGATGTCCGAGATGCTGCGCTGCTCGCGCAACGGCGATTCGAGAATGACGCGATACTGGTTGCGCGGCGAGTAGATCGTCGAGATTTGTCGCTGCGCGAAGGCGTTGTTCAGCGAATTGTCGATATTGGCCATGGTGACGAGCAGGCGCGACGCGGCGAGCCGGTCGACGATGACGTTAGCCTGCAGCCCGGCGGCCTCATGATCCGTCGTCACGTCGATGAGGCCGGGGATCTTCTTCAGCCGATCCTCGACCAGCGGATACCAATGCGTCAGCTCGGCGTAGTCGCTGTCGGTGAGCGTGTAGCTTAACGCCGACTTGGTGTCGCGGCCGCCGAAATGCAGGTCGGTGCGCGGGATGAGAAAGGTGTCGAGTCCGACGATCGTCTTCAGCTTCTTGCGCAACCTGTCGACGATCTGCGCCGTGGTCTGGCCGTCCAGCTCGCCGGCCGGCTTCAGCGAGATGAAGAGCTTGCCCTCGTTGATCTCGGTCGAGTTCGGGCCGGTGCCGGAATTGCCGACCGAGGAGCCGACCTCGGCGACCGCGGGGTCGTCGCGCACGATATCGGCGGCGCGGTGCTGCAGCGGCACCAGCGCCTGGTAGGAGATCGCCGACGACGCCTCCGTCGTCCCCATGATGAGATCGGTCTCGTCGTCCGGAAACAGGCCCTTCGGCGTCTTGGCGAACAGGAACACCGTCAGCCCGATCGTGCCGGCCATGACGAGCAAGGTGAGGATGCGGTGGCGCAGCACGACGCGCAGAGTCGCCGCATAGAGCGCGGCGTTTCGCGACAGCACGCCCTCGACCAGCCGATCGAAGCGGTTCGGGGCCCGCGGCGGCTTCGAGCTGGTGAAGTTCGCGCAGATCATCGGCGTGATGGTGAGGGACGCCACCGTCGAGATGATGATCGCGAAGGCGAGCGTCACCGAGAATTCGCGGAACAGCATACCGGCGACGCCGCCAAGCAGCAGCAGCGGGATGAAGGCCGCCATCAGCGAGATCGAGATCGAGATGACGGTGAAGCCGATCTGCCGCGAGCCGATCAGCGCGGCGCGCATCGGCGAGAAGCCCTGGTCGCGCAGCTTGTCGATGTTCTCGATCATCACGATCGCGTCGTCGACGACGAAGCCGACGGAGGTGGCGAGCGCCATCAGGGAGATGTTGTCGATCGAGAAGCCGACGAGGTACATCAGCGAAAAGGTGCCGGCGAGCGCCAACGGCACGGTGATGCCGGCTGCCGCCGTCGGCGTGACGCGGCGCAGGAAGACGAACACGACCATCATCACGAGGACGATGGTGACGAGCAGCGTCCCCAGCATGTCGTCGACGCTGGCGCGGATCGAGGTGGTCCGATCGTTGAGGATCGAGACCTCGATGCCCGCCGGCATGAAGCGCTGTATCTCCGGGATCAGCGCTTTGACGTGGTCGACCGTCTCGATCACGTTGGCCGTCGACTGCTTGCGCACGTAGATCAGCACGGCGGGCTTGCCGTTGAAGGTCGCCTCCGAGCGCCCATTGCGCGTGCCGTTCTCGACCTTGGCGACGTCGGAGAGGATGACGCTGCGGCCGGCCACGTTGCGGACGACGAGGTTCTTGTAGTCGTCGAGAGACTTGAGCTGGTCGTCGCTGGCGATCGTGCGCGCATAGGTCGAGCCGTCCATCGCGCCGGTCGGCGACAAAGCGTTGGCGTTGACGATCGCGGTGCGCACGTCGTCCTGCGACAGCCCCATCGCCGAAAGCCGCTCGGGGTCGGCGGTGACCCGGATCGCCGGCTGATCGGCACCGGCGACGGACACGTCGGAGACGCCGGCGACCTGCGAGATGCGCTGGATGAGCACCGAATCGGCGGCGTCGTACACCGCCGACGGCGACAGCGTGTCCGACGTGACCGCGAGGATGAGGACGGGGATGTTGTTCGGATTGGCCTTGCGGAAGATCGGGACGTTGGGGAGCCCGGTCGGCAGGTCCGTCGCCGCCGCGTTCAGCGCCGCCTGGACGTCGCGCGCCGCCGCGGCGACGTTCCGCGACAGGTCGAAGAGCACGATGATGACGGAGGAGCCGAGCGAGTTGACCGAGGTGAGCTCGGTGACGCCGGCGATCTCGCCGACGCGCCGCTCGATCGGCGCGGCCACTGTCGAGGCCATGTTCTCGGGGCTCGCGCCCGGATATTGCGTGGCGATGAACACGGCCGGGAAGTCGATCCCCGGCAGGCTCGCCACGGGCAGCAGAAAGTAGGAGACGGCACCGAGGAGGAAGACGCCGATCGCGAGCAGGATCGTGCCGATCGGGCGGCGGATGAAGGGCGCGGAAAAGTTCATTCCGCGGCCCTCCGATGCTCGTATTCCACCGGCACCTCGGCGTCGGGATCGGCGTGCTTCACCGCACCGAAGAAGCGGAAACGGAGGCGCTCGAGCGCGATGTAGATGACCGGCGTCGTGTAGAGCGTGATCAGCTGGCTGAGCAGCAGGCCGCCGACGATCGAGATGCCGAGCGGGTTGCGCAGCTCCGCGCCGGTGCCGGTGGCGAGGGCCAGCGGCAGGGCGCCGAGGAGCGCCGCCATCGTCGTCATCATGATCGGGCGGAAGCGCAGCAGAGAGGCCTGGATGATCGCCTCGTGCGGGCTCAGCCCCTCCTCGCGCTCGGCATCGAGCGCGAAGTCGATGATCATGATGGCGTTCTTCTTCACGATACCCATCAGCAGCACGATGCCGATCAGCGCGATCAGCGAGAGATCCATCCTGAAGGCCATCAGGGCCAGCAGCGCGCCGACGCCGGCCGAGGGCAGCGTCGAGAGGATGGTGATCGGATGGATCGCGCTCTCGTAGAGCACGCCGAGCACGATGTAGATGGTGATCGCCGCGGCCAGGAT
>CAZZZM010000232.1:2464-4893 GCA_964658465.1 uncultured Nakamurella sp. | reverse complement strand
GCCTGCTGCGATCGGGCTGGGCCGCCGACCCCATCTTTGAAGCAAATGATGCTTTGGCGGGCGCAGCGGATTATATCGAGGCGACTTCTGGTGGGCCGGGACGGGCGATGATCACGAGACGACAATTCGCAATTGGCGTGGCGGGAGCGGCGCTCGCCGGCGCATGTCCGTCGGCGCGCGCCGACACGCCGGTCTCCGGCCGGCCGGCCAAGCCCACCGACGTGATCTTCACCGGCTACGCGCTGCCGACGCAATGGCATCCGATCAAGCAGCTGCGCAACTGGCCGCTCGACCACACCTGCGTGGCGGCCTCGACCGGCGAGCAATGGGGCTGCTTCGGGCGCACCTACGCCGAAGACCCGTCGGTCGCCACCGCCGTCGCGACGGGACCGGGCGACCTCCTGTGGGCGAAGGCGATCGCCGGGCCCGAGGGCTACGCCGGCATCGACTTCGGCGTCACCGGCGTCTGCGACCAGACCTCGAACCGCATCCTGATCCCCGCCGGCGTGACGGTGAAGAACTCGCCCGGCAACGAGATCGCCACGCTGCTCTGCGGCATCTACGGCCTCAAGCTCGACGCCTTCATCGCCCGCGTGAAGGACGCGGCGCTGGCCGTCAACCGCGACCATCCCGGCCGCATCAGCGAGGAGCAGGTCGCCACCGCGGTGAAGACGCTCGGCGGCGGCCTCAGGGACGAGTGGGACCTCGTGCGCGCCAACAACGAGCGCTACATCAAGCCGGCGCTCGGCGCGCAGCAATACGCCAAGGTCGCGCCCGACATCGACGACGTCTACCTCTCCTTCTACTACAAGCGCACGGCGCTCGTGCACGCCTACGAGCGCGGCAACATCGACAAGAAGGTGCTGGTGCAGAAGGTTAGCATCGGCTTCGTCACGGCGCTGAACGACCTGCGCGACGTCGTCGGCGCCGCCAATTGGGCTAAGATCCTGCCCGTCCCCGCGCAGGACGCCGCCGACTACGTGTTCTACCAGGAGCGCGCCTGACGCCGCTTCGTCACGGGCGGCGCAGCAAGGTTCGCGCCCAGGAGCGGCAGACGTGAAGCATCTCCCATTCTCCCTGCCGCGGTAACGGCCAAGAAATATTTCGCACCGTAAATATTCAGCGTAACGCGACAGCGGACGACATGGATATATTACGTAACGTCAAGCATTCCGGCGTCGTTCGGCGTTTCGTGCGGGAGACGCGCGGGGCGAGCGCGGTCGAGTTCGGGCTCGTCATCGTGCCGTTCCTCGGGCTGTTGCTGACGATCATCGAAACAGGCTTCGTGATTTGGACCAGCGAAGGGCTGCAGACGGCGGTGTCGGATGCCGCGCGCAACCTGCTCACCGGCACCGCGCAGGCCCAGGCGATCGCCACCGCCGACCAGTTCCGCACGACCTACATCTGCCCGGCGACGGGGGCGCGCGTCCTGCCGAGCTTCATCGATTGCTCGAAGCTCATCATCGACGTGCGGTCCTTCCCGGTGCCGGCGACGTACTCGGTCTTCGCGACGCTCGACGTCGCCAACGACTTCTACGCCGCCAATGCGCCGCGGCAATTCTGCCCCGGCAATGCCGGCGCAATCACCGTGGTGCGCGTCGCCTATCCGATGCCGCTCTTCCTGCCGTCGATCGTCGGGACCACCAACAGCGCGATCTCGATGCTGACCGCCGGCCTCGTCGCCGGCGTGCCGGGCACGACGGGCTATTCGCACCTGCTGCTCGCCACCTCGGTGTTTCAGGCCGAGCCCTACGGCAACGGCAGCTACACGCCGCCCGCCGGATGCTGACGCGCCGCCGGCACGGCCTCCCCCGCACCGCGCGGAGACTGCTGCGCGACACCCGGGCGATCGCCGCCGTCGAGTTCGCTCTGATCCTGCCGCTGATGCTCATCCTCTACGTCGGCGCGGTGGACGTGACGCGCGCGGTGCTGATCGGTCGTCGTCTCGACCTGCTCTCGCGCACGATCTCGGATCTCGTCTCGCAGCAGTCGACGACGACGCCGGTCACCTCGAGCACGTTGTCGCTGATCTTCGGCGCCGCCTCGGCGGTGATGGCACCCTACCCGACGAGCGCGCTGACCCTCACCGTGTCGGCCGTCGACATCAAGGCGAACACCGACGGCAGCTGCTGCCAGGCGCTGGTGCGCTGGTCGTTCACGCAGAACGGCACGCTGCGCGCCTGCACGACGCCGCTCACCCAGGTCGCCGACGGCACCACCCAGACCGCGGCGACGATCCCCAAGTCGATCATCCTGGCCAACAAGGCGGCCGGGTTCACCTACACCGCCGGCGCGACCTCGTACCTGATCGTCGCCGACGTCTCCTCGTCCTTCACGCCGTTCTTCCCGACGCTGCCGCCACCGCTCGGCAACCCGTCGGACTGGTTCAAGAACGGCATGCGGCGGACCACCTACATGGTGCCGCGCGC
>CAZZZM010000232.1:263-2364 GCA_964658465.1 uncultured Nakamurella sp. | reverse complement strand
CGTCGGACTGGTTCAAGAACGGCATGCGGCGGACCACCTACATGGTGCCGCGCGCATCCTCCGGCACGATCAAGCTGGCGACGCCGATCACCGCGGGATCCGGCCAGAGCGGCGTCGCCTGCTTCTGAGAGGGGCCGAGGCTGATCGATCGACCGCTGATCGATCCAGGGCGTGTCGATCGCCCAGATCACGGAGAGCCGTTCGATCTGGCGTCGCAAGGCGTGCCTTGAACAATTCTCAAGTACCTCAAGCAAGCTCGCGATCTGCAAGCTGAGCAGCCTGTGAAGCGTTGCCGTGTCCGCTGCATTTCCCCAGCAAGATCATCACGTTTGCGTGTCGGCCCAAACAGGTCGTGTTCGTATTTCACACATGCATCGAAAGTCGGACTGTCCCCATTCCGCAAATCATTGTTGAAGTGGCCTATTCCTTTAGGGCAGTTTATCATGGACGACTATGACCCTCGGCGATTGAAGGGCTTTCAAGAGAAAACGATCGTCATTTCCGAGGAGGATACGAAGGCTCTCATTGCAGCTCATCCCGAGCTGACGATGGAAGATATCCGCAAGCTCATCGAAAGCGGCGACCGTCGATTGAAATTCTATCTCGACGACGAAAGCTAAACCCAGACAAGGTGTGGTTTCTGCCTGATGCGGGTCGCTCTACGGCTGGTCGATCGCCCAGCTCACGGTGACGTCCGCGGTCAGCGCCTGGCGGCCGGCCTCCACCGGCATCGGCGCCGGGGCGGCAACCCGTGTCATGGCCATCGGCGCAAACGCGTGGGCGCCGAACGGCGGCGCTGCCGACGTGCGCTCGATGACCAGCACTCGGCCGAGCTTCACGCCGGCCGCCTGCGCCATCGTCGCGGCCTGGCGCTTGGCGTTCGCCACCGCCTCGCCGGCGAGCCTGTCGAGGATCGGCTGCGGGTGCTCGACCGAGAAGGCGATGCCGTCGAACGCGTTGGCGCCCTTGTCGATCAGCGCCTGCGCCAGCGGGCCGGCCTTCGCGAGATCGCGGACGCGGATGGCGATCGTGTCGGACGCGTCGAAGCCGCTCGGCGTGCGGCCGGTGACGCGGCCGTGCGCGTCCTGCTGGTCCTCGTAGGTCTGCGCGAGCGTGACGGACCGGGTGGCGATGTCGGCCGGGTCGATCCCCTCCGCCTTGGCCTCGGCGACGATCTTCTGCGCCGCCGTCGCGTTGGTCTCCGCCGCGGCCTTGGCGGTCGGCGCGTGGCCCGTCACGCCGAGCGTGATCGTCGCGAGATCGGGCGCCACCTCGGTCGTCGCGCTGCCTCCGACGGTGATGCGCGGCGTGTCGTCGAGCGAGGGCGTGTCGTCGTCGTCCTGCGCGCGGGCCGTGCCGGCCGCGACGACGAGGGCCAGCGCGAGGGCGAGGGGAAGCTTGTTCGGCATGGAGCACCTCCGGCGAGGACGCCGGGATGCCCGCCGAGCATGGCCCCAGGAAGGCGCGAGCGCCTCTCACCGACGTAGGCAAAAGTGGTCTACGTCGCCCCCTTCGCCGCGAGGGCGACCAGCCTTTCGCGCAGATCGTCCGGCAGCGCCTCGAGCCACGCCGTCTCGTCGCCCGGCTGCGGCAGCACCTGGCCGAACTCGACCATGTCGCCCGGCGCGAGTTCGTTCAGATAGACCCACACCTCGTGCGGCGCGACGCCGGCGAGGCCTGCGACCTCGCGGGCGATCGTCCGCGCCAGCCCGGTGCGCGTCGCCTGCGTGCGCCCGGCGCGGATATCGCCGCGCACCATCACCTGCGCGTCCGCCGGCTCGCCGCCGATGAAGCGATGCGCGCGCTCCTCGAACACCACCTGCGCGAACGAGGTCGGCGCGCCGGTGGCCGCGGAATGGGCTCGCGTAATGGCCCGCGCGATGGCGACGCGCTGGGCATCGGCGAGGAGATCGGGGCGAGTGGTGCAGGTGTAGGTGGGCATCGTCGCCGTCGATTGGTACTTTATTTGCTCCGCCGCAGCCAGTCTGACGGGAGCAAATCCATGAAGAGGTCGGTGCTCGCGATTGCGCTCGGCTTGATGCTCGGGCAGGTCATGTCTCCGGCGGGCGTTGCGGCTCAGACCTGCACGGGCCGGTCCGTC
>CAZZZM010000232.1:0-253 GCA_964658465.1 uncultured Nakamurella sp. | reverse complement strand
GTCGCCCGTGACGACGTCGACCGACGCCCGCACGACGATCACGACGATCTGACCGACGACCTCGGCGACGCGCCGGCGAGCCTGTACGCGCGGCGACCCCAGCGCGGACGCGTCGGGCGCTGAACCGGACGCGAGGGCCCGCGCGGCGCAGCCCGCGGCTACCGCCTCAGGTATTGACCATCGGGTCCTTGGCCGCGGCCGGCGGCGTCTTCGGTCGATCGGCGGGCTTTTCCGCGGGCTTGTCGGAATGGTG
>CAZZZM010000231.1:0-4903 GCA_964658465.1 uncultured Nakamurella sp. | reverse complement strand
AGCGGCGGGCGATGCCGACGGGGCCGCTCTGCTCGGCGCCGCCTACCATCTGGGCCAAGGCGTCGCAGCGGACCAGGAGGAGGCGTTCCGCTACCTCGCCCTGGCGACGCGGCGCGGCAGCCTGCTCGCCGCGCGCTTCCTGCCGAGCGTCAGGGCACGCTTGCCCGAGCAGACGATCCACGGGATCGAGGCCGCCCTCGACGAGGCGGCGGCCGCCGGACCATGATCGTCGGGACGGCGGGCCACGTCGACCACGGCAAGACCGCGCTCGTCCGCGCGCTGACCGGCGTCGACACGGATCGCCTGAAGGAGGAGAAGGCGCGCGGCATCACGATCGACCTCGGCTTCGCCTACATGCCCGGGCCGGACGAGGAGCCGATCGGCTTCGTCGACGTGCCGGGCCACGAAAGCCTCGTGCGGACCATGGTCGCGGGCGCCGCCGGCATCGACGTCGCGCTGCTCGTCGTCGCCGCCGACGAGGGCGTCATGCCGCAGACGCGCGAGCATCTCGAGATCCTTGCCCTGCTGGGGATCGATCGCGGCCTGGTGGTGGTGACCAAGAGCGATCGCCTTGCCGAAACGGAACGCGCCGATCGCGCGCGCGACATCGAGCGTGATCTCGGCGTCGGCACCGTCACGATGCAGCCGCCGCTCTTCGTCTCCGCCCGCACGGGCGAGGGGATCGATCGCCTGCGCGCGCGTCTGATGGATTTCGCGCGGAAGACGCGATCTCGTTCCGCCGAGGACGTGTTTCGCCTCGCCATCGATCGCGCCTTCACGTTGAAGGGCGTCGGCACGGTGGTGGCCGGCACGGCGCTCTCCGGGCAGGTGCGCATCGACGACGAGCTGACGCTGCTGCCGGGCGGCGAGCGCGCGCGCGTCCGTTCGCTTCATGTCCAGAACCAGCCCGCTCAAGAGGGCCGCGCCGGCGACAGGTGCGCGCTCGCGCTCGCCGGCGTCGCGAAGGATGCCGTCGCCCGCGGCGCCTGGGTCTGCGCGGACGCCGCGCCGGCTGAGACGACACGCTTCGATGCGACGATCCGTCTGCTCGCGAGCGAGCGTCGCGCGCTCGGCCAATGGGCCCCCGCGCATCTTCATGTCGGGGCGAGCGATGCGATGGCGCGCGTGACGATCCTGTCGGCGGAGACGCTGCCGCCCGCCGCGACCGGCTTTGCGCAGATCGTGCTGTCGGCACCGCTCCCGCTGCGACACGGCGATCGCTTCGTCCTGCGCGACGCGAGCGCCCAGCGCACCATCGGCGGCGGCAAGGTCGTCGATCCGCGCGCGCCCCTCCGCAAGCGCCGGAGCCCGGAACGGCTGCAGCGGCTCGCGGCGATGGAGATCGACGCCCCCGACGTCGCGCTGCGTCGGCTGCTCGAATCCGCCCCCTTCGTCGAGGAACTCACCGCCTTCGCCGCCGATCGCAGCCTGACGCGGGAGCAGGCCGTGGCGCTTGCCGACAGGCTCGATCTCGCCGTTGAAGGCGACGGCACCTTCGTGATGACGAAGGCGCACAGCCGGCAGATTGAGGCGGCGATCCTCGACCAGCTCGCCGCGCATCACGCCGCGCATCCCGAGCTGCCCGGTCTCGCCGGCGATCAGCTCAGGCGCGGCCTCGAGCCGGTGCCGCCCAAGCCCGTCTTCGCGGCCGTGCGGGCGCGGCTTCTCGCCGAGGGGCGGCTTGCGGTGCGCGGCCACTGGCTGCATCTGCCCTCGCATGTCGCGCAACTCAGCGCCGAGGACCGGCGCATCGCTGACCTGATGCTGCCGCTCATCGAGGAGGAGCGCTTCCGACCGCCGCGGGTGCGCGATATCGGCGCCCTCATCGGCTTCCACGAGACGCTGGTGCGGCGCGCCTGCAAGGCGTTGGCCCGCTCCGGCGCGCTGATCGAGATCGCCCCGGATCAGTTCTTCAAGCAGGAGACGGTCCTCGAGATGGCAGGCGTCGCGCAGGATCTGACCGGGCTGGCGGACGACGGCCTGTTCACCGCGGCGCAGTTTCGCGACCGCCTCGACAACGGCCGCAAGGTGGCGATCTTGATCCTCGAACATTTCGACCGCCGCGGACTCACCCATCGCGCCGGCGACCTGCGTCGCGTCGTGAAGTCGCCGGCGCTCGTCTTCGGGGATATCGTGGCGCCCGACGTCGATCCCGGACAGGCCCATGCCCACCGCCTTTGAACGCTGGCTGCTCGAGACCTTCAAGCGCGAAGGCCCCTTCACGCTGTTCCTCGTGCTCTTCGAGGACGCGCCGCAGACCATCGTGCCGGTCGCATCGAGCTACCTGCATGTGATGGGCACGGAGCTGCGCTGGGACGAGATGGTCGAGCTGCTCGGCGGCAGCGGCACGGACTGGCACAGCGTCGCCGTCTTCGCGGCCAAGGACGCGCCCGGCGGCCCGCTGCCGGACGTTGCGGCGCGACAGCGACTGGCGAGCCTCCAGCAAGCCGTCATCCGCGACCGCCTCACAGTCCACAAGGGTGAGCTGTTCGACAGGCAGGGTCGACGCCTCGAGCTCCAGGAGCTACCGCCGCATTGAAGCAGCGCGCGATTGCCGTCGGTGCTCCGGCGGACCGACCGCGTTCGTGTCATTCGCGCCCGCCCGGACGATCACGGAGAATGCGAACGTCTCGCCGGCGGCTTCGGAACAGACTGGTCGGTGAGCCAACCGTCGACTCCGCAACGATTTGTTACGCGAGCTTCGCGGTCGGGAAACAGGACGCGTCCATCATCCATCCAAGCCACAGGCGGCTTTTTGGAGGATGACGACAATGTTCGGGTTCGAGACGCGCGGCACTCGGGTTTCGACCCGCCGATTGGCGGCGGGCATCTTGGTCGCGGCAATCGCCGGCGCGACGACCGGCCCGGCCTCGGCCCTGGGGCCGGAGGGGTCGTGGACGGCAACCTATCCCGCGGGCCACCGCCTGGCGCGCGGCGGCCATCACCATGGGCATGCGCCATCGGGCGCCAACGTGATCGGCCGCGGTGTCGGCGGCCTGCATGGGGATTTCCGAGCGGCCCACGAGATGGGCGTCGCCACGGGCACGCTTCGCTAGCTTCGACTGACTAGCTAGAGCCTGCTGCCCGAGGCTCGACATCCCGCTCAGCCGGCCCGCAATGTGCTTCGGCCGGGGCGGGAGGGCCGGGCCATGGATCTCAACACCGTCGAATCCTTCGAGCAGCCGAGGACGCGCGATGCGCTCCCGACGTTTGCTCAAGGCGACGCGTGGCTTGCGGGCGGCACCTGGCTCTTCTCCGAGCCGCAGCCGGGCCTCAAGCGTCTCGTCGACCTGTCCGCGCTCAAATGGCCGCCGATCGAAGCGAGCGACGACGGCCTTTTCGTCGCGGCGACGTGCCCCGTCGCGGTCCTCGAGGCCTTCGCCCATCCGAGCGAATGGCGGGCGGGGCCGCTCTTCAGCCAGTGCTGTCACGCCTTTCTGGCCTCGTTCAAGATCTGGAACGCGGCGACCGTCGGGGGCAACATCTGCATGGCGCTTCCAGCCGGGCCGATGATCTCGCTCGGCGCCGCGCTCGAGGCCACCTGCGTCCTATGGGGTCCCGGCGGCGAGGAGCGGCGAGTGCCGGTCCTCGACTTCGTGCTCGGCCCGCAGCATACCGCGATCGCACCAGGTGAGCTGCTGCGCGGTATCGCCTTCGACGCCACGGTTTTGCGGCGGACGACCGCCTTTCGTCGCATCTCGCTGACGGCCCAAGGGCGGTCCGGTGCCGTCGTCATAGGGACCCGCGACGAGCATGGCAGCGTCGCGATCACCATCACGGCGTCGACGCGACGTCCGCACCGCATCGCCGTTCCCCGCTCGACGGACGACGGCGGGCTCGCGGCCCTCATCGACGCGGAGATCGCCGGCCCGGACTGGTACGACGACATCCACGGCCGGCCCGACTGGCGGCGCCACATGACGATCGTCTTCGCGCAGGAGGTCGCGGCGGAGCTCCTCGGCAGGCCGTCATGACGATCGTCGTCAACGGTACGACGTTCATCCAGGAGCCGCGCGCCGGACAGTGCCTGCGCACATTCCTGCGCGAGCTCGGGTGGTTTGGCGTCAAGAAAGGCTGCGATTCCGGCGACTGCGGAGCCTGCACCGTTCATCTCGACGGCCAGCCCGTGCATTCCTGCCTGATGCCGGCGCGACGGGCCTTAAGGCGCGAGGTCACGACGATCGAAGGCCTCTCGGGCGCGGAAGAGCTGCACCCCACGCAGCAGGCTTTTCTCGACGCGCAGGGGTTCCAGTGCGGCTTCTGCACCGCCGGGATGGTGATGACCTCCGTCTGTCTCGACCAGGCGCAGCGCCGCGATCTCCCGGTCGCGATGAAGGGCAATCTCTGCCGCTGTACCGGCTATCGGGCGATCGCCGACGCGATCGACGGCACACGCAACGTCGAGCTCGCCGAGGCCGGCGCGGCGGTGGGGCGCCGCCTCGGTGCGCCGGCCGGCCCAGGCATCGTCACCGGGCACGCGCGCTTCACGATGGACGTCGCCGTCGACGGCCTCCTGCATATGAAGATCCTGCGCGCGCCCCATGCCTCCGCCAGGATCGTCGCCATCGACACCCGCGCCGCCGAGGCGGTACCCGGCGTCGTCGCGGTGCTGACGCACAAGGATGTGCCGCAGAAGCGGTTCTCGACGGCGCAGCACGAGCACGCGACCGACGATCCCGACGACACAATGGTACTCGATCAGGTCATTCGCTTCGCGGGCCAGCGCGTCGCCGCGATCGTCGCGGAAACGGAAGCCGCGGCCGAGGCCGGTCGCGACGCGATCCGCGTCGACTACGAGATCCTGCCCGCGGTCCTCGATCCCGAGGACGCGCTGAAGCCCGGCGCGCGCATCGTCCATGACAGGCCGCCGTCGAGCCGCATCGCCGATGCGTCGCGCAACCTC
>CAZZZM010000230.1:3123-4921 GCA_964658465.1 uncultured Nakamurella sp. | reverse complement strand
GCCAGTTCCTGCACGTGCATGAAGCGGTTCTCGAAGATCGTCTCGGTGATGCGCGACGAGCCCTTGGCCCGCGTCATCAGCGCCATGAACTGCGCCTGCAGATCGGTCGGGAAGCCGGGGAAGGGCGCCGTCGAGACGTCGACGGGGGAGAGCCCGTGGCCGTTGCGCTTGACGCGGATGCCTTCGTTGGTGGCGGTGACGCTCGCGCCGGCCCTGGTGATCGCGTCGAGCGCCTGCTCGAGCGCGTCGGGCTCGGCGCCGGCGAGCAGCACGTCGCCGCCGGCCATGGCGACCGCCATCGCGTAGGTGCCGGCCTCGATGCGGTCGGGCAGCACCGAATGATAGGCGCCGCCGAGCGAGCCGACGCCGACGATCTCGATCGTCGAGGTGCCGGCGCCGGAAATCCGCGCGCCCATCTTGTTGAGGCAATTGGCGAGGTCGACGACCTCGGGCTCGCGCGCGGCGTTGCGGATCAGGGTCGTGCCCTTGGCGAGCACCGCCGCCATCAGCGCCGTATGGGTGCCGCCGACCGTCACCTTCGGGAAGTCGATCTCGGCCCCCTTCAGGCCGCGCGGCGCCTTGGCGAGCGCGTAGCCGGCCTCGATCTCGATCTCGGCGCCGAGCTTCTCCAGCGCCATGAGCAGCAGGTCGACCGGCCGCGTGCCGATCGCGCAGCCGCCGGGCAGCGACACGCGCGCCTCGCCCATCCGCGCCAGCAGCGGCGCGATGACCCAGAAGCTCGCCCGCATCTTCGAGACGAGGTCGTAGGGCGCCGTCGTGTCGACGATGTCGCGGGCGCAGAGGTGGATCGCGCGGGCGGCATGCGGGTCCTCGCCGGAGCGGCGGCCGTCCATCGAATAATCGACGCCGTGGTGGCCGAGGATGCGCACCAGCATGCGCACGTCGGCGAGGCTCGGGACGTTGTGCAGCGTCAGCGTCTCGCGGGTCAGCAGCGACGCGATCATCAGCGGCAGCGCGGCGTTCTTGGCGCCCGAGATCGGGATCGTCCCGACGAGGCTCTGCCCGCCGACGATGCGAATACTGTCCATTCTACCCCCTGTCGTCGTCGGCCGGCGCGGCGTGCGGTGCAGGCTCGCGCTTCGGCGGCGCCGGACGCGAGACCGTCTTGCGGCGCTTGAGATTGGCTCTCAGCGCCTCGGCCAGACGTCGCTTCTCGGCGTCCCTGCCACCCTCCGCCATCGACGTCCCTCGACTCTATCGCCAAGGTTCTAGGCAATCGACCGCGGCGTCACAAGCACGGCGCAGGCGCACGACCAATGACGCGGTCGCTTTGCCGGGATGCGTTGCAATCGGCACGCGAGTCGGCTATATCGGAGGCCATCAACCCTCATCGCTAGCCGTTTGAGAGTGGGCCCGCCGGACCCGCTCTTTTTCGTTTCAAGCCCGTCCGCATCCGAGGCCCCGCCGCCGTGAGCGCGCCAACGACCGAGCCAGATCTGATCGACGAGCCCCGTCTCTCCGAGGAGAGCGGGGTGACCCTCGCCGTGGCGCGCATCGCCGCGCCGGTGCTGCGCGATCTCGGCTTCCGCCTCGTGCGCGTGAAACTGTCGGCGCAGGAGGGCACGACGCTGCAGATCATGGCGGAGCGGCCCGACGGCACGCTCGGCGTCGACGATTGCGAGGCGATCTCGGAGGCGTTGTCGCCGGTGCTCGACGTCGAGGACCCGGTGAAACAGGCCTACCGGCTGGAGATCTCGTCGCCCGGCATCGATCGGCCGCTGATGCGCGTCTCCGACTTCCGCCGCGCCGTCGGCTTCGAGGCCAAGGTGGAGCTGCA
>CAZZZM010000230.1:0-3023 GCA_964658465.1 uncultured Nakamurella sp. | reverse complement strand
GGCCGGTTCGCGGCCCGCAACGCCGCCCGCCAGCCGAAGAGCCGACCGATCACGCCCGCCGGCCTGAAGAGGCCGAAATGACCCCCATCACCTGACGCCGACCAACTTGAACGACGCGCCCCGCGCGCGAGACCCTAGGAGACCACCATGGCGATTTCCGCCAACAAGCTCGAGCTGCTGCAGATCGCCGACGCGGTCGCCCGCGAGAAGAACATCGACCGCCAGATCGTGCTGGAATCGATGGAGGACGCCATGCAGAAGGCGGCCCGCTCGCGCTACGGCCAGGAGACCGAGGTCCGCGCGGAGATCAACCCGAAGACCGGCGAGGTGCGGTTCTCGCGCCTGCTGCTCGTCGTCGACGAGATCGAGAACGACGCGACGCAGATCCTGCTGCCCGACGCCCACAAGAAGAACCCCGCCGCGCAGGTCGGCGACTGGATCGCCGAGACGCTGCCGCCGTTCGATTTCGGGCGCATCGCCGCGCAATCGGCGAAGCAGGTCATCGTGCAGAAGGTGCGCGAGGCCGAGCGCGACAAGCAGTACGACGAGTACAAGGATCGCGTCGGCGACATCGTCAACGGCGTCGTCAAGCGCGTCGAATACGGCAATACGATCGTCGACCTCGGCCGCGGCGAGGCGGTGATCCGCCGCGACGAGTCGATCCCGCGCGAGCTGTTCCGCCCCGGCGACCGCTGCCGCGCCTACCTCTACGACGTGCGGCGCGAGCAGCGCGGCCCGCAGATCTTCCTGTCGCGCACGCATCCGCAGTTCATGTCGAAGCTGTTCCGCCAGGAAGTGCCGGAGATCTACGACGGCGTCATCGAGGTGCGCTCGGTCGCCCGCGACCCCGGCTCGCGCGCCAAGATCGCCGTCACGTCGCGCGATTCCTCGATCGACCCGGTCGGCGCCTGCGTCGGCATGCGCGGCTCGCGCGTCCAGGCCGTCGTCAACGAGCTGCAAGGCGAGAAGATCGACATCATCCCGTGGTCGCCGGACAGCGCGACCTTCATCGTCAACGCGCTGCAGCCGGCCGAGGTCGTCAAGGTGGTGCTCGACGAGGATTCGAACCGCATCGAGGTCGTGGTGCCGGACGACCAGCTGTCGCTGGCGATCGGCCGCCGCGGCCAGAACGTGCGCCTCGCCTCGCAGCTCACCGGCTGGGACATCGACATCCTCACCGAGCAGGAGGAGTCGGAGCGCCGCCAGAAGGAGTTCAACGAGCGCACGCAGGTGTTCATGGAATCGCTCGACGTCGACGAGGTCGTCGGCCAGCTGCTCGCGTCGGAAGGCTTCCGCTCGGTGGAAGAGCTGGCCTACGTCGAGCCGGCGGAGCTCGCGAGCATCGAGGGCTTCGACGACGACACCGCCGCCGAGATCCAGCAGCGCGCCCGCGATCACCTCGCCAAGATCGAGGCGGAGCTCGACGCCAAGCGCGTCGAGCTGGGCGTCGCCGACGAGCTGAAGGAGATCGAGGGCGTCACCGGCGAGATGCTGGTGCGCTTTGGCGAGAACGACGTGAAGTCGATCGAGGACCTCGCCGGCTGCGCCACCGACGACCTCTCCGGCTGGACCGAGCGCAAGGAGACCGAGACGGTCAAGCACGCCGGCTACCTCGACGGTCTCGAGGTGTCGCGCGAGGAGGCCGAGATGATGATCATGCGCGCCCGCCTCCACGCCGGGTGGATCGACGCGCTGCCCGAGCCCGCCGCCGAAGAGGGCGCGGAGACGGAGGGCGAGGGCGCCGAGCCGGAGCACGCGGTCTGACGGTCGCTGACTTCCCCCGCGTCGCGGGGGGAAGGGGCCATGCGCGGCATGGTGGAGGGGGCTGTCGCCGCCTCGGTATAGGATTTTGATCTGGGACGAGAGTTACCGAGTTTGACGCGGCGACAGCCTCCACCGCCAGCGGCGGTCCCCCACCCCCGCGATGCGGGGGAGGATGCGCACGACGAGAGCGCCGACGTCGACGTCGCCAGCGAGACGGGTCCCGAGCGCACCTGCGTCGTGACCCGGCGCAAGGGCGCGCCGGCGACGATGATCCGCTTCGTCATGGGTCCCGACGGCGCGGTGGTGCCGGATATCCGCGCCAAGCTGCCGGGGCGCGGCGTCTGGGTCGACGCGCGCTCGGACGTGGTCGCGGCAGCCGTGCGAAAGGGCGCCTTCGCGCGCGGCTTCAAGGCGAAGGCCGCGGCGGCACCGACGCTGGCGGACGACGTCGACGCCCTGCTCGAACGCGATGCGCTCCAGTCGCTCGCGATGGCCAACAAGGCCGGCGCCGTCATCACCGGTTTCGCGAAGGTCGAGGCGGCGTTGGCGGCGGGCGGCCTGGCGGCGCTCCTGCACGGGGCGGACGCCGGAGCCGACGGGGTGCGCAAGCTCGACGGGGCGCGGCATGCGGCGGGTCGAACCATTGTGACGCTCAAAGTCTTTACGTCACAGCAATTGGATTTGGCTTTAGGGCGCACAAATGTCATACATGCCGCGCTTACCGCGGGCACGGCGAGCCAAGCATTCCTGACGCGATGCCGACGGCTGATGGCATATCGGCTGGCGGCGATGGACGACGATAGCGGGGGCGCGTCAGCGGCACCCGCGTAGGACGGCTGCCGGGCCACGCCCGGCTTTTGCGTTTGATGGACGCTTTCGGCGTTCGCGGACGCCGCAATTGAGATTTTGGGACGCGAACATATGAACGAACCGAAGACACCGCCGAAGACGCTGTCGCTGAAGCGACCGGTAGAGGCGGGCGTCGTCAAGCAGAGCTTCTCGCATGGCCGCACCAAGACGGTGGTCGTGGAGATGAAGAAGAGCCGCACCGTCGTGCCGGCCAAGCCGCCCGTGCGCGAGGCCACGCCCGCGCCGGTCGCGAAGGCCCCGCCGCCGAAGCCGGCTCCCGCTGCGCCCACGCCTGCCCCGGCCGCCGCCGCACCGGCCCCTGCCCCCCGCCCCGTCGCGGCACCTGCCGCCGCGCGTCCTGCCGCTGCACCTGTCGCCGCCCGTCCCGCTGCGGCGCCTGCCGCCGCCCC
>CAZZZM010000229.1:0-4923 GCA_964658465.1 uncultured Nakamurella sp. | reverse complement strand
GAGCTACGAGTCGGCTGACCTCGACGTCCTGTTCTAAGGATTTCGACGAGATCGTTTCCCGATCTCTCCTGAGCGGCGGTGCCCAAAGCGGGCGCCGCCGCTTTGTTTTGTGCGGTTAGCTCTCCGATCTACCGCGCCGTGCTATTGGCCAGCCAGCCGAGGTAGCCAGCAGACCCTGCGACGATCGGAACCGCAACGATCTCAGGGACATCGTACGCGTGCTTCGCGCGGATCACGGCCTCGACCGCAGCATAGTCCGCCGCCCTGATCTTGCAGATCAGGAGATGCTCGCAAGCCGTTTCGATCGCGCCCTCCCACCGGTACGTGCTGTCGATCGGCAGCGCCTGCACGCAGGCGGCCAGCCGCGCCTCGACCAAAGCGCGCGCCAGCGCCTTTGCCGCCTCGGCATCCCCGACGGTCGTCGTCACCATCAAGAACTCGGGCGTCACGGCAGGATCGCGAAGGCGCGCGCCGGGAAGCCGAGACCGTTCTTCACCTTGGGCCAGGTGACGACGATGATGGCGCCGGTCGCCGGCACCTTGTCGAGATTGTCCATCACCTCGATCTGATAATGGCCGTGGTCGAGGACGTAGGTCTCGCTCTCCATCTTCGGCGTGGCATCGGTGTCCATGGCCTCGTGGCCGATCGCCACCGCGCCGCGCTGCTCGAACAGCGTCTTGACCACCGCCAGCGACCATGCCGGGAACGGCTCGCGCTTGAAGCGCGTGGGGTCGGTCTCGAAAACCTTCGACATGTCGGTGCGCAAGGCGACGAACGCGCCCGGGGGCACGCGGCCGTGCGCCTTCTCCCAGGCGGCGAGATCGTCGAGCGAGAAGGCATGCGCGGGGTCGGCCGCGAGATACGGCGTGTCGTCGAGCACGACGAGCGGCAGGATCATCTGGTCGAGCGGGATATCGTCCATGGTGCGCCCGGTCGGCGCGAAATGCGCGGGCGGGTCGACGTGGGTGCCGTACTGGCCGACCATCGCGTAATAGGTCGCGCGGAAGCCGTCGTGGGCGATCGTGTAGGCCTCGAGCGTGCGCGGGTCGACGGCCGGCGTCATCTTGGCCTGCCCGAAGCCGGACCAGACCGGCGTCGCCGGACCGAAGGCATGCGTGAGGTCGACCTTCGGATGCGCCGCGAGGACGGCGTAGGCCGCGGCAAGCGACGGCTTGGCGGCCGAGGCCGGCGCGGCGGGCGGTGGCGACGCCGTCTCCGCGGCGGCCGTCGCGCCGGTGAGTGCGAGAAGACAGGTGATCGCGAGAGGCCGGCCAGCGACTGCGCCCCGGCGCGTCGCCACTCGGCGTCTCACTCGTCCGACCCGGGCGCCGTCCGCAGCGCCGCCGCGATGGCGCGAAGCCGGTCCGGCGCGACGGTCCCGTCGAGGGTGAATGCCGCCGTCGGCGAGCGCCAGGTCAGGCTGCCGCCGACCTGTTCGAGAGGCATCGCGCCGATGTCCGGGCCGTTGCGGGCGATCTTCAAAGCGACGCGGCCGCCGCCGGCGTCGCGGTAGCGCAGGACGAGGGTCGCGGGATCGGCGGCGTCAGACGTCACGTCGGCGAGCCGCCAGCCCGATTTGGAGAGATCCGGGACCCGGAAGGTGGGGAACGGCAGCGCCGCGTCGGTCGTCGAGGCCTGCGCGGTCTCGGCCGTCGCCGCGGCGTCGTCGCGCGAGCCGGCCATCCACGACAGGGTCAGCCCGATGGTGATCAGCAAGGCGGTGGCGATCGCCGCGCCGCTGCCGTGTCGTGCCGGCGCGCTCGTGGCGCCCACCTTCTGCAGGCGGTCCGGGTCGACGCCGCGCAGCCGGGGCGGCGCCAGGTCGAGCGCGGCCGGAAGCGCCTCGGTCGGGACCTCTCGGAACGCCTCGCGGATCAGGTCGGCCTGGCCTTGCCACGCTTCGAGGATCGCCCGGTCCGCCGGAGAGGCGGCCAGACGACGCAGCAGGTCGGCCCGGCGGCCCGGCTCGACGCGACCGTCGACCAAGCCGTGCAGCTCGGCATCCGCGAGCCCCGAAGCGGTCATCTCAATTGACCAGACGGAGGTAGGGCACGTCGGCGCGGCCGTGGCGCCGCGCCGGCTGACCCAGCGGCTGCCGCGCGCGCGGCTGCGCCCGCAGCGCGACCTCGAGCCTCTGCCGCCCAGCGGTGAGCCGGGCCAGCAGGATCGCCTGCGAGATGCGGAGGATGCGCGCGGCGTCGGCGTAATCGAAGCCTTCGAGCGTCACGAGCAGCAGCGCCTCGCGCTCCTCGAGCGGCAGGCTCATCAGGCCGGTCGAAAGCCGCGTCCGGCGGACGACCTCCTCCGGCGCGGGCGCGCTCGACACCAGCGTCGGACGTCCGGCGCCGGCGGCGCGGGCCTGCCGCCCGGCGACGAGCGAGTCGCGGTGGAGCTGCGTCACCGTCGCGTAGAGGCGGATGGAGAGATCGGCGCTCGACCCGATCTGACGCGCGCCGAGCGCGCGGACCAGGGCCGCCTGCACGAGGTCGTCGGCGAGCGACGAGGTCCCGGGCTGGCCGGTGGCGAGCGCCCGGGCATAGCGCCGCAAGCTCGGCGTGCATGCGTTGAGGTCGTCCCGCAGACTCACTCGTCCCTCCCAAGCGTCGCGGTAGCATCAAGCGTCGCGGTAGAATCGCATCGACAACGCGCCGTTTACGAAAAAGTAACCATGTCGCGCGCCGCTGCCTATCGTCTTTTTCGGTGGGTCCGCCCGCGCTCCGACGCGCCTCCGGCCTTGCACTCGCGGAAGCGGTAGGCTTAAACGCGGCTTCCTTTGGTCGATGACGCACGCGTGACATCGGCCGGTTTTCCGACCGGACTTTTGATGAGCGAGCGGGCACTCATGACGGGCCAAGTTTCGGCGGGCAAGAGCACGGGACTATTGGCCGGCAAGCGCGGCCTCGTCCTCGGTGTCGCCAACAACCGCTCGATCGCCTGGGGCATCGCCAAGCAGGCGTCCGAGCAGGGTGCGGAGCTCGCCTTCACCTTCCAGGGCGAGGCGCTCGGCAAGCGCGTGCGGCCGCTCGCGGAGGAGCTCGGCGCCAAGGTCGTCGGCCATTGCGACGTCACCGATGCCGCCTCGATCGACGCCGTATTCAAGGTCGTCGAGGAGGACTGGGGCCAGCTCGACTTCATCGTCCATTGCATCGCCTTCTCCGACCATCGCCAGCTGACCGGCCGCTACGTCGACACGACGGCCGACAATTTCGCGATGACGATGATGATCTCCTGCTACTCGTTCACCGCGATCGCCCAGCGCGCCGAGAAGCTGATGACCAACGGCGGCTCGATGCTCACGCTGACCTACTACGGCGCCGAGAAGTGGATGCCGCACTACAACGTCATGGGCGTCGCCAAGGCGGCGCTCGAATCGTCGGTGCGCTACCTGGCGGCCGACCTCGGCGAGAAGAACATCCGCGTCAACGCGATCTCCGCCGGCCCGATCAAGACGCTGGCCGCCTCGGGCATCGGCGACTTCCGCTACATCCTGAAGTGGAACGAGTACAACGCGCCGCTGCGCCGCTCGGTGAGCAACGAGGAGGTCGGCAACACCGCCGCCTTCCTGCTGTCCGATCATTCGCGCGGCATCACCGGCGAGATCCTGCACGTCGATGCCGGCTACCACATCGTCGGCATGAAGAACCCGCTGGCGCCCGACATGGGCGCGCTGCTCAAGGACGACCGGTAGCAGCGGCGCGCCGCCGTCGGTCGTAGGAGAGCGCACGCCTGTTGCGCGACGGCGGCGAGGCGCCGCCGCTCCGTCTCGAAGATCAGCCCCTTGTCCCACAACAGCTTCGGCCATCTCTTCCGCGTCACGACCTTCGGCGAGAGCCACGGGCCGGCGATCGGCTGCGTCGTCGACGGCTGCCCGCCGCTGATCCCGCTCGAGGCGGCGGAGATCCAGGCCTTCCTCGACAAGCGCAAGCCCGGCCAGTCGCGCTTCACGACGCAGCGCAGGGAATCGGACACGGTCCGCATCCTCTCCGGGGTCACCCCGGGCCGCGACGGCCGCCAGGTGACCACCGGCACGCCGATCATGCTGCTGATCGAGAACGAGGACCAGCGCTCCAAGGACTACGAGGCGATCAAGGACACGTTCCGCCCCGGCCACGCCGACTACACCTACGAGGCCAAGTACGGCATCCGCGATCATCGCGGCGGCGGCCGGTCCTCGGCGCGCGAGACGGCGGCGCGGGTCGCCGCCGGCGCGATCGCGCGAAAGATCGTGCCGGGCGTGACGATCCGCGGCGCCCTCGTGCAGATGGGCGTGCAGGCGGTCGATCGGGCGCGCTGGGACTGGGACGAGGTCGGCCGCAACCCCTTCTTCTGCCCCGACGCCGAGGCGGCGAAGGGCTTCGAGGCCTACCTCGACGGGATCCGCAAGGCGGGCTCGTCGGTCGGGGCGGTGCTCGAGATCGTCGCCGACGGCGTGCCGGCGGGGTGGGGCGCGCCGCTCTACGGTAAGCTCGATGCCGACCTCGCAGCCGCCCTGATGTCGATCAACGCCGTGAAGGGGGTGGAGATCGGCGACGGCTTCGCGGCGGCCGCGCTGACCGGCGAGGCCAATGCCGACGAGATGGAGCCCGGCAACGAGGGCCGGCCGCGCTTCTCGGCCAACCACGCCGGCGGCATCGTCGGCGGCATCTCGAGCGGCCAGCCGATCGTCGCGCGTTTCGCGGTGAAGCCGACGTCGTCGATCCTGACGCCGCGCAAATCGATCACCCGCGACGGCGCCGCGACCGAGGTCGTCACCAAGGGCCGCCACGACCCCTGCGTCGGCATCCGCGCCGTGCCGGTCGGCGAGGCGATGGTCGCCTGCGTGCTGGCCGACCATTTCCTGCGCCATCGCGGGCAGGTGGGCTGAGGGCTCAGATCCCCGAGCCGCCGATCTCCTGCCCGTCGCGCGGAAACTCCGGCAGGCGC
>CAZZZM010000228.1:0-4952 GCA_964658465.1 uncultured Nakamurella sp. | reverse complement strand
GCGCGAGGCGGCGCTGCGCTCGCGCGAGCTCGTCGACCTGCCGGAGCGTTGGTGATGCGCTGGGGCATCGTCGGCTTCGGCTGGGTCGCCAGCGACTTCATGGCTCCCGCCATCGCCGCGGCGGGCGACCGCGTCGTCGCCATCTGCGACAGCGACAGGGCGGCGCGCGACGCGGCGGAACGGATCGGCGCTCGCGCTTGTGGCGATCTCGATGCGCTGCTCGGCGAGAGGCTCGACGCGATCTATGTCGCCACCCCGAACCACCTCCACCGCGGGGCGGTCGAAGCATGCCTCGCCGCCGGCGTGCCGGTGTTGTGCGAGAAGCCGATCGCGGCGTCGTTCGACGACGCGGAGGCGATGGCTGCGGCCGCGCGCCGCTCCGGCACGCTCCTCGGCATCGCCTTCGACCAACGGCATCATCCCGCCCATGTCGCCATCCGGCAGGCGATAGCCGCGGGTGCCATCGGCGTTCCGACGGCGCTGCGCATCGTCTACGCCTGCTGGCTCGATCGCGGCTGGAACGCCACGGCGCGCCCGCAAGACAACTGGCGGATCGATCGCGCGCGCGCCGGCGGTGGCGCTGTGATCGATCTCGCGCCGCATGGGCTTGATCTCGCAGCCATGCTGCTGGGCGAGCCGATCGTCGAGCTCGCCGGCCTGCTGCAGCGCCGCGTCCAACTCTACGACGTCGACGACGGCGGCATGCTCATCGGCCGAACGGCCGGTGGCGTGCTCGTCAGCCTGCACGTCGCCTACAACATGCCCGAAACCCTGCCGCGCCGCCGCCTCGAGATCTGCGGCACCGGCGGCCAGATCGTGGCGACGGACACGATGGGGCAGGCGGCGGGCGGCGCGGTCCATGTCACGGATGCGAGCACAGGCGGCACGCGCGCGCTGGACTTCGATGCCGCGTTGTCGCCCTTCGTCGCGCAGGTGCGTGCGTTCGCTGCGGCCGTCCGCGGCGAGCCGCACGACTTCGACGTCGCGCGCGACGTCGCCGCGCTCGGCTTGCTCCTGTCGGCCTGCGACGAGGCGCGGGGCGCGGCATTCGATAGGCTTGAAAGGCAAGCATCATGACCGGACTTCCCGAGGACCTCGACGACGCGGGCCGGGCCTATGTCGAAGCCATGCCGAAGGGCGAGATCGTCGCGTTCCCGATCTCGCCGATCGACACGATCGGCCTGCCGGTGTGGATCGTCGCGCTGTTTCCCGACGACGATCGCCTGGCCGACATCATGCCCTACGGCGTCGGTTACGGGACCACCGACGCGCAGGCCGCGCTCGGCGCGCTCGGCGAATGCATGGAAATGGTGTTTCCGGCGTTGACCCTGCCGCGCATGAAGCGCGTGGCAGCGAGCTGGCGCGATCTCGCTGCGACGCACGGCGCCGATGCGGTCGCCGACCCGTTCACGCTCGGTCTGCCCGCCGGCTCGCCGGTCGATCGCGACACCAGGCTCGACTGGGTGGAGAGCCGCCGCGCGCGTGACGGCGCGACGGTGCTCGTGCCGATCGACGTCGTCGCACTTGCGCGGAAGGATCTGTCCGCGGGCTACAGCCCGTTCACGACGCTCATCACCAACGGCATGGGCGCCGGTCCCGACCGCGACTGGGCGATGGGGCACGGCCTGCTCGAGCTGCTGCAGCGCGACGGCAACGGGCTCGGCTTCAAGGCGCTCGATCGCGGCATCGCCCTCGACCTTCCGACGCCGGCCCCGGCTGCGGTGACGCCCATCCTCGAGCGCTTCGAGCGGGCCGGCATCCGCGTCATCCCCAAGTTCGCCACGGACGAGTTCGGCCTCGCCAACGTCTATTGCGCGGGTTTCGAGCGCGACGGCCGCGATCCGCCGCTGCCGATCATGCTGACGGGCTGCGGCGAGGCCTGCCATCCCGATCGCGAGCGCGCCCTCGCCAAGTGCCTCTGCGAATTCGCGGCCTCCCGCGCCCGCAAGGCGTTCGCGCAGGGGCCGGCCGCCGTCGTCGATCGTATCGCGCCGCAGGGGTACGTCGATCGCTTCCTGCGCCAGGCTGGAGCCGGTGTCGGCGCCCAGGAGGGCCGGGCCTTCGAGGCCATGCGCGACTGGTCCTCGCGCCGCCCCGCCGAGATCCGCGCGTGGCTCGCCGACAGCGTGCACGCCGTGAACGCCAAGAAGCCGTTCGCCGATCTCCCCACGACATCCGCGAACGGGTCGCGCGACGCCGGGCGGATGGCTCGGGCCCGCGTCGAGGCGGCCGGCATCGACGTCCTGAACGTCGATCTCAGCCCGCCGGGCGCCGCGGTGAGCGTCACCAAGACGATCGCGCCGGGCCTCGAGGTCGAGACCATGAGCTATGGTCGCATCGGCGAGCGCAACACGCGCAAGCTGATCGAGCGCGACGACCCGCTCGTCGTCTTCGGTGCGCCGAGCGAGACGCGGAAACCGATCCGCTTGTCGCCGGAGGCTCTCGGTCGTTTCGAGCGGCCGCCGCTGCTCGACATCGCCCGACTGGCCGAGATCGTCGGCCCGCTCTATCCGCTCTACCGCGAGCCCGAGGCGCACCACGTCGCCCGCGCGCGTGACGAGGCGGCGGCATGAGCCTGCGCTTCGCCTACAACACCAACGGCTGCGGCAGCCACCGGCTCGACGACGCGCTCGACCTCATGGCGGAGGCCGGCTACGCCGGCGTCGCGCTGACGCTCGACCATCATCATTTCGATCCGTTCGCGTCGTCGTGGGAGAGCGACGCCCGCGCGTTGCGGCGTCGGCTCGACGCGCTGTCCTTCGGCGCCGTCATCGAGACGGGGGCGCGCTTCCTGCTCGATCCGCGCGCCAAGCACGAGCCGACGCTCGTGACCGGCGATCCGGACGGTCGCGCACGACGTATCGCCTTCCTGAAGCGCGCGATCGAAATCGCGGCCGTCCTCGACGCGGAAGCCGTGTCGTTCTGGGCGGGCGTGCCGAAGCCCGGCATCGACCGCCGGGAGGCGCGCGGCTGGCTCGTCGACGGGCTGGCCGAGATCGTCGCCTATGCGCAGCGCGTCGGCGTCGTCGCGGCGTTCGAACCGGAGCCCGGCATGCTCATCGAGACGCCGGCCGAGTGGGAGATGCTCGGCGTCGAGGGGCTTCGCCTGGCGCTCGACACCGGCCATTGTCTCGTCACGGGGGATATCGATCCGGCGGAAGCCGTGCGCCGGTGGGCCGGGCATCTGGGGACCGTCTCGATCGAGGACATGAAGCGCGGCGTCCATCTGCATCTGCCGTTCGGGACCGGCGACATGGACGTGCCGTCGATCCTCGACGCGCTGGAGGCCACGCGCTTCGAGAAGCTCGTTTGCGTCGAGCTGTCGCGCGAGAGCCCGAAGGCCGACAAGGCGATACGCGGCTCGCTCGAATGGCTCCGCCAGTGCCGTCGATGATGAGGAAGCCGGCATGAGGATCTGCTTCGTATCCCGGCGCTATTTCCCGGCGGTCAGCGGCATGAGCATCTATGCCGCCAACCTGCTGCGCGAACTTGTCGCCGACGGCCACGACGTCACGATGATCAGCCAGTATTACGACGGCGCGCATTCGACGGTGTATGGCGGCGGGCCGCCGCCAGACGTGCCCGGCGTCAAGGTCATCGGGCTCCCGGCGCGCGGCGAGCAGGACGGCGGCGACTTCGAGCGCGACATCGAGACGATCATCGCCACGGTGGCGCGCGAACATGCCGCCGCGCCCTTCGACATCCTGCACGCGCAATACGGCTACCCGACCGGCTGGGCCACGGTCCTCGCGGCGGCCGATCTCGCCGTCCCCAGCGTCGTGTCGATCCAGGGCGGCGACGGCCATTGGGTCGGCTCGTGCTGCGAGACGCATTTCAAGGCGTTCCGCCGGGTGCTCGATCACGCCGGCGCGCTGCTGATCGGCGGCGAAAGCTTCGTCGCGGAAGTGTCGGACCGCATGGGAGTGGCGCGCTCGCGCTTCACGCGCGTGCCGGGCGCGGTCGAGACCACCCGCTTCGGACCAAGGCACGAGGTCGGCGGGATCGCCGACAGGCCGCGCCTCCTCTACCACGGCAGGATCGACCGCCGGAAAGGCGTGCTCGATTTCATCGAGGCGCTCGCTCTGCTCCGCACGCGCGGCATCGATTTCGAGGCGACCATCTCCGGCATCGGCCCGGATGTGGCGCCCGCAAAGGATCTCGCGACGCGGCTCGGCTTCGCGGCGCCTGCGCTGCGCTTCACGGGCGCGTGCGGCTACGAGGACATTCCCGCCGTCTACGGCAGCGCGGATATCTTCGCCTCGCCGACCTACGCCGAGGGCTTCTCGAACACGATCCTCGAGGCGATGGCCGCGGGGCTCCCGGTCGCCAGCTGCGAGGTCGTCGGCGTGACCGATTGCCTTCGCGACGGCGACAACGGCCTGCTGACTCCGGCGGGCGACGTCGAAGCGCATGCCGACGCGCTCGCCAGGCTCATCGAGGACGCGCCGCTGCGCCGTCGCATCGCCGCCCGCGGTCTTGCCGATTGCCGCGCGAATTATTCGTGGAGTGTCGTCGGCCGTCGGATCATCGACATCTACGCGAGCCTGCGCGGCACCCTGCCGGACAAGTCCGTCTCGCGCGATCTCGAGCGCCATCCGTGCCGGTTTCGCGACAACCCGCATCTGCTCTGACGTGCCGACCGCGCTCGCCATCTCCCCGCATCTCGACGACGCCGTCTTTTCGGCCGGCGGTCTGCTGGCCCGGCTGTCGCGCCAGGGGTGGCGCGTCGTGATCGCGACCGTCTTCACGGCCAGCGTGCCCGACCCGAAGGGCTTCGCCCTGGCGTGTCAGCTGGACAAGGGCCTCGCCCCGGAGGTCGACTATATGGAGCTTCGCCGTGCCGAAGATGCGGCGGCGTGCGCCGTCCTCGGTGCGGAAGCGATCTGGCTGCCTTTTCCGGAAGCGCCGCACCGCGGGTATGGGTCGGCCGCGGAGCTCTTTCAGAACTTGCG
>CAZZZM010000227.1:0-4978 GCA_964658465.1 uncultured Nakamurella sp. | reverse complement strand
GGCTTCGGCATCCCGACGCATGCCGAGGCGAAGGACGTGCTCGCCGGCGCGATGCTCGCCTATGCCCGCGAGGAGGTCATGGCCGGCCCCGTGGCCGCGCCCGACAAGGGCCGCAGCGAGCGGCCGTCGATCGCCCTCGTCGGCGAGATGTTCCCGGCCGATCCCGTCGGCATCGGCGCGCTGCTCGAGCCGCTCGGCCTCGCCGCCGGCCCGGTCGTGCCGACCCGCGAATGGCGCGAGCTCTACGCGGCGCTGGATTGCACGGCGGTGGCGGCGATCCATCCCTTCTACAAGGCCTCGCTGCGCGAGTTCGCGGCGGCCGGCCGCCCCATCGTCGGCTCCGCCCCGGTCGGCGTCGACGGCACGGCGGCCTGGCTCGACGCGATCGGCCGCACCTGCGGCGTCGCGCAGGATCGCATCGATGCGGCCAAGAACCGCTTCCTGCCGGCGATCCGCGGCGCGCTGGCCGCCAAGCCGATCAAGGGGCGCATCACGCTGTCGGGCTACGAGGGCTCGGAGCTTCTGGTCGCGCGCCTGCTCGTCGAGAGCGGCGCCGACGTCTGCTACGTCGGCACGGCCTGCCCGCGCACCCCGTGGTCGGACGCCGATCGCGAGTGGCTCGACGCGCGCGGCATCCCCGTCACCTATCGCGCCTCGCTCGAGCAGGACCTCGCGGCGATGGAGGCCTTCGCGCCCGATCTCGCGATCGGCACCACGCCGGTCGTGCAGAAGGCCAAGGCGAAGGGCATCCCGGCGCTCTACTTCACCAACCTCATCTCGGCGCGGCCGCTGTTCGGCATGATGGGCGCCGGCTCGCTCGCCGAGGTCGTCAACGCCGCGATCGCCTCCAAGCCGCGCTTCGACGCGATGAAGGCCTTCTTCGAGGGCGTCGGCAGCGGCCACAATGCCGGCGTCTGGTCGGACACGCCGGTCGACCGGCCGGAGTTCCGCGAGAAGTACAAGAAGGCGCTCGACATCAAGGCCAAGCAGCGCGCCGCCGAGACCCAGGACCTGGGAGGGCCGGCCTGATGCTCGTCCTCGATCACGACAGGGCCGGGGGCTATTGGGGCGCGGTCTACGCGTTCACCGCTATCAAGGGCCTGCAGGTCGTCATCGACGGCCCGGTCGGGTGCGAGAACCTGCCAGTGACCGCGGTGCTGCACTACACCGACGGTTTGCCGCCGCACGAGCTGCCGATCGTCGTCACCGGCCTCGCCGAGGAAGAGCTCGGCAAGACCGGCACCGAGGGCGCGATGCGCCGCGCCAACGCCGTTCTCGACCCGACGATGCCGTCGGTCGTCGTCACCGGCTCGATCGCCGAGATGATCGGCGGCGGCGTGACGCCGGAAGGCACCAACATCAAGCGCTTCCTGCCGCGCACCATCGACGAGGACCAGTGGCAGTCGGCCAACCGCGCCATCAACTGGCTGTGGACCGAGTTCGGCCCGAAGAAGGCGCCGGCGCCGAAGCCGCGCGCCGAGGGCGCCAGACCGAAGGTCAACATCATCGGGCCGATCTACGGCACGTTCAACATGGCCTCCGATCTCGCCGAGATCCGCCGCCTCGTCGAGGGCATCGGCTGCGAGGTCGCGATGACCTTCCCGCTCGGCAGCCACATCGCCGACGTCGGCAAGCTGGCGCAGGCCGAGGTCAACATCTGCCTGTATCGCGAGTTCGGCCGGCTGCTCTGCGAGCAGCTCGACCGGCCCTACCTGCAGGCGCCGATCGGCCTGCACTCGACGACCAAGTTCCTGCGCACCCTGGGCGAGCTGACCGGGCTCGATCCCGAGCCGTTCATCGAGCGCGAGAAGCACACGACGATCAAGCCGCTGTGGGACCTGTGGCGCTCGGTGACGCAGGACTTCTTCGGCACCGCCTCGTTCGCCGTCGTCGCGACGGAGACCTACGCGCGCGGCGTCCGCCATTTCCTCGAGGAGGAGCTCGGTCTGCCGTGCACCTTCGCGGTCGGCCGCAAGCCCGGCGCCAAGACAGACAACGCGACCGTGCGCGAGCTGTGCAAGACGAAGCCGCCGCTGGTCATGTTCGGCTCCTACAACGAGCGCATGTACCTCGCCGAGTGCGGCGCGCGCGCGAGCTACATCCCGCTCTCGTTTCCCGGCGCGATCATCCGCCGCCACACCGGCACGCCGGTGATGGGCTATTCGGGCGCGACCTGGCTCGTGCAGGAAGTGGCGAACGCGCTGTTCGACGCGCTCTTCCACATCCTGCCGCTCGCCACCGCGATGGACAAGGTCGCAGCGACCCCGTCGCGGCTCGCCGGGCGGACCACCGAGCTCGACTGGGACGACGATGCGCGCGCGGCGCTCGAGACGCTCGTCGAGGCGCAGCCCATGCTGGTCCGCATCTCCGCCGCCAAGCGGCTGCGCGATGCGGCCGAGGGCGCCGCCCACGAACGCGGCGACAGCCGCGTCACCACCGACCACGTCGAGCGCTCGGCTTCGGCTTTCGCGGGAGCGCCCGCATGACAGCGACTTCGCAAGATACAGGAGGATCGAAATGAGTGTTCGTCGACTCGCCGCTCCCGCGGGCCTCGCCCGCGACTGGGACGGTTTCCAGTTCAAGACGATCTTCGCGCTCTCGTTCGCGATCTACCTGCCGATCGCGCTCACGGCGCGGCTGTTCCCCGCCTATTGGCGGGGCGACGCGCCCCACCGCTCGATCTTCGCCGACGCCGTCGCCGGTGCCGGCACGACGGCGCAGCTGGCCTTCTGGGGCTAGTTTCGCGTCGCACCATTCGTCCGGGTCCCCGGGCGCATAAGCCGTCGCTGCGGTACGCCGCCGCGACGATCCCGCCGCCAGGATCTGCGCGGTAACGGCCGCAAGGCCATTTGAAAGGAGGGTAGCATGGCTGATGTCCCGGGACGCGACGTCTCGATCTCAGGCATGACCGAGCCGGAAGCACGTGAGTTCCACCAGATCTTCGTCAGCAGCTTCATCGCCTTCACGGTAGTCGCGGTCATCGCGCACATACTCGTGTACATCTGGCGTCCCTGGCTGCCGCCGATCGGTGGGTACAAGACGTCGATGGAGCTGCTCCATCACGCCCTCACAGCTCTCGCCTAAGGAGGACCATCATGTGGCGTGTATGGCTGCTTTTTGATCCCCGCAGGACGCTGATCGCTCTGTTCACGTTTCTGTTCGGGCTGGCACTTCTGATCCACTTCATCCTGCTCTCGACGGACCGCTTCAACTGGCTCGAAGGGCCGCATGCGAAGACGGCTTCGGCGGCGAGCGAGATGTCGCCCATGCCTTCGCCCGCCAAGTAGCGGACGACGGTCGGATCGCAAACAATCGATGGCGGCGCGGCCTGGTGCCGGGCCGCCGTCGATAGGAGACAAGACGGATTCGCGCGCCGCGCGGTGACGGGAGGTTTCTGGTCATGGCGATGCTCTCATTCGAGCGGAAATACCGCGTGCCGGGTGGCACGCTCATCGGCGGCGACCTCTTCGACTTTTGGGTCGGACCGTTCTTCGTCGGCTTCTTCGGGATCACGACGATCTTCTTCTCCTTCGTCGGCACGGCGCTGATCGTCTACGGCGCGTCGCTCGGACCGACCTGGAACATCTGGCAGATCTCGATCGCGCCGCCCGACATCTCCTACGGCCTGGCGCTGGCGCCGCTGAAGGAAGGCGGCCTCTGGCAGCTCATCACCATCTGCGCGATCGGCGCCTTCTGCTCCTGGGCGCTGCGCGAGGTCGAGATCTGCCGCAAGCTCGGCATCGGCCTGCACGTGCCCTTCGCCTTCGCGGTGGCGATCTTCGCCTATGTCTCGTTGGAGGTCATACGACCGATCCTGCTCGGCTCCTGGGGCTTCGGCTTCCCCTACGGGATCCTGTCGCACCTCGATTGGGTGTCGAACACCGGCTACCAGTACCTGCACTTCCACTACAATCCCGCGCACATGCTGGCGATCACCTTCTTCTTCGCCACGACGCTGGCGCTGTCGCTGCACGGCTCTCTGGTCCTCTCCGCGACCAACCCGCAGAAGGGCCAGCGCGTGAAGACGCCGGAGCACGAGAACACGGTGTTCCGCGACTACATCGGCTGGTCGATCGGCACGATCGGCATCCATCGCCTCGGCCTGTTCCTGGCGCTGTCGGCGGGCTTCTGGAGCGCCGTCTGCATCATCATCTCCGGTCCGTTCTGGTCGAAGGGCTGGCCGGAGTGGTGGAACTGGTGGCTCAACCTGCCGATCTGGCGCTGAGGGAGATTGTCATGCCTGAGTACCAGAACATCTTCACGCAGGTTCAGGTCCGCGGCCCGCTCTATCCGGGCATCCCGCTCTCGCCGGTCGAGAACCGCGACCGCCTCGGCAAGCCGTTCTTCTCCTACTGGGCCGGCGTCGTCGGCGACGCGCAGGTCGGCCCCGTCTACCTCGGCTTCCTCGGCACCGCGTCGATCCTCTTCGGCGTCCTCGCCTTCGAGGTCATCGGCCTCAACATGTGGGCCTCGGTGAACTGGAATCCGGTCCAGTTCGTCCGCCAACTGTTCTGGCTCAAGCTCGAGCCGCCGCCGCCGGGGCTCGGCCTGTGCATGATCTGCCCGCTCGACCAGGGCGGCTGGTGGCAGATCGCCGGCTTCTTCCTCACGACCTCGGTGCTGCTCTGGTGGCTCCGCATCTATCGCCGCGCCAAGTCGCTCGGCATGGGCACGCATGCGGCCTGGGCGTTCCTCTCGGCGATCTGGCTGTTCCTCGTGCTCGGCTTCATCCGGCCGCTGCTCATGGGCAGCTGGGGCGAGGCGGTGCCGTTCGGCATCTTCCCGCACCTCGACTGGACCGCGGCCTTCTCGCTGCGCTACGGCAACCTCTTCTACAATCCCTTCCACATGCTCTCGATCGCGTTCCTCTACGGGTCGACGCTGCTCTTCGCCATGCACGGCGCGACGATCCTCGCCGTCAGCCGCCTCGGCGGCGAGCGCGAGATCGAGCAGATCGTCGACCGCGGCACGGCCTCGG
>CAZZZM010000226.1:0-4983 GCA_964658465.1 uncultured Nakamurella sp. | reverse complement strand
CCGCGCACCGCCTGCAGCGTCTCGCCGCATCCGCTCGCCGCGTGGCCGTAGTCGCAGACGAGCAGCGCGCCGCCCTGCGCCGCGATGCGCGACGCCAGCATCTCCATGACGCGCAGGCCGGCATGGCCGACCTCCAGCACCTGGCCCAATTCGCCGGCGCCAGGCTCGATCTCGACGGGCTCGGCGGTCGCGCCGAAGGCAAGCTCGCCGTCGGCGCCGAGACCAACGACACGCTCGTGCCAGCCGCGCGCGCTTCGCACGTAATGGCGCACCGGCAGCGCGTCGAAGAATTCGTTGGCGAGGATCAGCGCCGGTCCGGCCGGCACCTCTTCGATCGAGCGGCGCCAGGCGGCCGGGGGCCCGACGCCGGCCAACGCCGCGCGCTGCGTCGCCTCGAGCCGCGGACTCGTCTCGACCATGTCGACGGTCAGCGCCGCATGGAAGCCCGGCACGATGCGGGTCGCCCGCAGAACGTCGGCCATCAGCGTGCCGCGGCCGGGCCCCAGCTCGACGAGCCGCACCGGCGACGGCGATCCGGCGTCGAGCCAGACCTGCGCGGCCCACAGCCCGACAAGCTCGCCGAACATCTGGTGGATTTCCGGCGCCGTGATGAAGTCGCCGGCGCGCCCGATCGCCTCGCGCGTCGTGTAATAGCCGTGCACCGGGTGCTGGAGACAGAGCTGCATCCAGCGCTCGACCGATAGCGGGCCCTCTTCGGCGATCATCGCGCGCAGCTCGCTCTCGAGCGCATTCAAGCCGCGACCTCGGTCGCCCCCAGGGCTGCCGCGTCGGCGGCGCGCGGCCGGCGCAGCGCGCGCACCAGCAGCGCGAGGCCGACCACGATCAGCGGCACCGACAAAAGCTGGCCCATGGTGGCGCCGTGATACAGGAAGCCGAGCTGGCGATCGGGCTCGCGGAAGAATTCGCAGATGATCCGCGCCGTGCCGTAGCCGATGAGGAAGCAGGCCGTGACGAGCCCCTCGCGGCGCAGGCCGCCGCGGGCGACGACGAGCAAGAGGAGGCAGAAGAGCACGATGCCCTCGAGGCCGCCCTCGTAGAGTTGGCTCGGGTGGCGCGGCAGCCCGTCGGAGCCGGGAAAGATCATCGCCCACGGCACGTCGGTGACGCGCCCCCACAGCTCCGGCTTGATGAAGTTCGCAAGCCGCACGCAGACGATGCCGATCGGCACGGTGACGGCGACCGCATCGGTCACGCTGAGTACCGAGACGCCGTTGCGCCAGGCGAAGGCGGTCATCGCGACGATCGCGCCGAGGAGCCCGCCGTGGAACGACATGCCGCCATTCCAGACCGTGAGGGCCTCGAGCGGATGCGCGAGGTAGTACGGCAGGTTGTAGAACAGCACGTAGCCGATGCGGCCGCCGAGAATGATCCCCGCCGCCATGTAGACGACGAGATCGTCCATCGCGAGCACGGTCGGATGGCGGCGCGTGCCCCACAGGCGCGGACGACCGTAGAGAAGGCGCGTGCCCACCCAGCCAGCCAGCAGCGCGCCGATGAACGACAGCGCGTACCAGCGGATCGGCAGCGGGCCGAGATGCACCAGCACGGGATCGATGACGGGATAGGTGACGAGCGCGAGCGGCACGGGGCCTCCATGCGGACGCGGGCGGTGTGCGACGCGAGGGTGGCGGCGTCAAGGCGGGAGCAGCGTCACGCCGATCGCCCACGCGCGCACCTGCGTATTCACGGCCAATCCATCGCCCAGGTCGCGAGACCGGAAGCCTCGTTGATCCCCTCGCCGACCTTGCGGAAATGTTCGCGCTCGTAGAAGCGGACGGCGCGGGCGTTGGCCTTGTTGACGTCGAGCCTCAGCCCGTCCCTCGCCTGTGCCTTCACCGCGTCCAGCAGCGCCTTCGCCATGCCCCTGCCCTTGTGCGCCTGCGCGACGACGAGTTGAGCGAGGTAGCGTCCTTCGACGGTCGCGAAGCCGGCGGGCGCCCCGGCGACCTCGGCCACCAGCGTGATGCGGCCGGGCTCGCGGAGGAAGCGCGCGATCCAGTCGCGCCTGGCGGCGAAGTCGATCTCCGCCATCGCCGCCTGCCAGGAGGCGACCCAGAGATCGGCCAGGAGCGCGACGTCGTCGGCCCGCAGGAGCCGTAGCACCGCCTCAGATTCGTCCGAGTGTCCCACCAAAGGCTGGCTCGCGTGTGGCAATGGCTCCGCAGGTCCCGCTTTTCGCGTCCGGGCGCGGCGCGGGAAAGCGAAATCGAGTGGCGCCTTCGCATGATCTGATGTGACGGTTCGAGGATGACGAGCGAGGATCACCGCGATCCGGACGAGTTCGACGTGGTGGACGACAGCCTCGCCGCGACCGAGGACGCGCGCTTCTTCGAGAGCGCGGCGCGCCGCCGGATCAGCCGGCGCTTCGTCGCCATCGTCGCGATCGTGCTGCTCGTCCACGTCGGCCTGATCGCCGCCTTCCTGATGCGCGACCGGCGCGGCGAGATGCAGGTGGCGACGCAGGAGGAGGAGACGCCGGTCGAGATCGTCGTCGAGAAGCCGGAGCCGCCCAAACCACCGGAGCCGCCCAAGCCGCCGGAACAGAAGCCCGAGCCGCCGAAGCCGAAAGAGGACCTGTCACCGGCCTACAGCGCGCCCCGCGCCCCGTCGGAGGACAAGATCAAGACCGAAACGAAGGAAGCCAAGACGCAGGCGCCGACGAAGCAGCCGACCCCGACGCAGGGCGCGCCTTCGGCCGCCGCTCCCGCCGCGCCCGCCCATCAGGCGACGCCGGAGGTGAGCAAGGAGGAGGCCGCGCAGGAGGAGGAGAAGAAGGAAGCCGAGGCGCTCGACAAGGCCAAGCGGAAGCCGGCGAAGAAACAGAGCAGGACGAAGGAGGCGAAGACCTCGAGCCAGAAGGTCAACCCGAACCTGCTCGCGGCGCTGGGGGGCGCGCCCAATTTCGGGGCGCAGATGACCTTCGCGCGGCCGACGCCCAAGGCGAAGATCTACGGCGGCACCGAGGACATGCGCTGGATGAGCGAGGTCGAGGCGATGCTGGAGGCCAAGGTGCAGCAGCTGCCGAAGACCGCGCATTACCAGGCCGGCGGCAAGGTGGCGATCTGCTTCCACGTCGGCCCGGACGGGCGCGTGCTGCTGCAGGAGTTCTGCGCGAAGAGCGGCTATCCCGACATCGACGCCCTGGCGATGCGCGCGCTGCATGCCGCCGCGCCCTTCCCGCCACCGCCGCCCGGCCTTGATCGCGGGCTGATCTGGGTGTCGTCGTTCGACGGTCAGGTGCCGGTGCTGCACTTCAGGTAGACGCTGTTCCTTCCCCGCGCGTGGCGGAAGCCGAGGTGACAGGATTTGCGCGGCTCCGCCCGCCGTGCTGTGACGCGCGCATGATCCGCCGGCTGGTCCTCGCCGACTTCCGCTCCTATCCCGCGCTCGATCTCGCGATCCAGGCGAAGCTCGTCGCCGTCGTCGGCGACAACGGCTCGGGCAAGACCAACCTCCTCGAGGCGATCTCGATGCTCGCGCAGGGCCGCGGCCTGCGCCGCGCCGACCTGGCCGACTGCGCAAGGCGCGGGGGCGCCGGCGGTTTCGCGGTCTCAGCCGCGCTCGCCGCGGGGAACGGCACGGTGCAACTCGGCACCGGGCTCGAGCCCTCCCCCGACGGCGGCCCGGCGCAGCGCCGCCATCGCGTCGACCGCGAGCCCGTCGCCTCCGCCCGCGCCTTTGCCGACCACATCCGCCTCGTCTGGCTGACGCCGGCGATGGACCAGCTGTTCGCCGGCTCTCCGGGGGAGCGGCGGCGCTTCCTCGATCGCCTCGTGCTGGCGGTCGATGCCGAACACGGCACGCGCGTCGCCGCGATGGAGCGCGCGCTGCGCCAGCGAAACCGCGTGCTCGAAGATCAGCGCGCCGATGCCGCCTGGCTCGACGCGATCGAGCGCGAGGTCGCGCAGATCGGCGTCGCCGTCGCCGCCGCGCGCGTCGAGACGCTGGCCAAGCTCGAGACGCTGCCGCGCGGACGCGACGCCTCGCCGTTTCCCTGGGCCGTGGTGGCGCTCGCCGGCGAGATCGAGGCGCTCGCCGCCGCGCATCCGGCGCTCGAGGTCGAGGACCGCTATCGCGCGATGCTGAAGGCCTCGCGGCCGCGCGACGCGGCGGCGGGACGCACGCTGATCGGCCCGCAGGCGGCCGACCTGCTGGTGCGCCACGGCCCGAAGGACGTCGAGGCCAACCTCTGCTCCACCGGCGAGCAGAAGGCGCTGCTCATCGGCCTCGTGCTCGCGCATGCGCGGCTGGTCGCCGATCTCAGCGGCATCGCGCCGGTCGTGCTGCTCGACGAGATCGCCGCCCATCTCGACGAGACGCGGCGTGCCGCCCTGTTCGACGAGCTTGAGGCGCTGCCGGGCCAGGTCTGGATGACCGGCGCCGATGCCGGCGCGTTCGCACCGCTGGGCGGCCGCGCGCAACGGCTGGACGTGACGCCGGGGACCGTCTCGATCAGTGCACGTTGATGCTGACGTTGATCGTATGCGGTTTGTGATCGGGCGGCGCCGACACCGAACCAATCGAACGGACGGCGGCCGAAACGGCGGCCGCGTTGGCGCCGGACACGCGCACGCCGCCGATGCCGCCGCCGGCGCTGACCGAGAAGCTCACGCTGGCGCGACCGGGCTCGCCCCCCGCTGCTGCGGCGCTTGAGGCCACCCGCGAGCGCACCGACGAGCCCCATTCCGCCATTTCGGCGCCGGAGGCTTGGGTCTGCTGCGCCCGTTGCGCCTGCTGCGCCGCACGCCGGGCGGCGGCGGCCTCCTGCCGGGCTTGGGCCTGCGCCGCGCGCTTGGCCTCGGCTTGCGCCTGCCGCTTCGCCGCGATCTGCGCCTGGCGCTTGGCCTCGGCCGCGCGGCGCGCCTCCTCGCGGCGCTGTTCCTCGCGACGCTCGGCCTCCTGACGCCGAATCTCCTGCTGGCGGCGCGCCTCGACCGCCTTCTGCGCCTGAATCTGCTGCTG
>CAZZZM010000225.1:0-5003 GCA_964658465.1 uncultured Nakamurella sp. | reverse complement strand
GCCGGGCAAAGCCGCGCCGGCGAAGCCGGCGGCCACGCACTGAACCTCGACGGCGTCTGAGGTCGATGGCGGGACGGCGAACTCGGCCGTCCCGGTCCGTTGCACCTCTCCGATGCAAAGCGGCGCGTCGTCGCGAGCCGCCTTCCCTGGCGGCTCGACAGCCCGGCTAAGCTCCTGTATAGGCGCGCCTTCAACTCAAAACAGCGTCCCGAAACGCTCGCTCCCTCCGAGGAGCGGAACCGGCCAGGAACTATCATGAACATCATCCAGCAGCTCGAAGCCGAGCAGGCTGAGAAGCTCGCCGCCGTCCGTGCGACGCCCGACTTCCAGCCCGGCGATACGCTCATCGTCAACGTCAAGGTGAAGGAAGGCGAGCGCACCCGCGTCCAGGCCTACGAGGGCGTCTGCATCGCCCGCACCGGCGGCGGCCTCAACGAGAGCTTCACCGTCCGCAAGATCTCCTACGGCGAGGGCGTCGAGCGCGTCTTCCCGATCTTCTCGCCCAACATCGACTCGATCAAGGTGACGCGCCGCGGCAAGGTCCGCCGCGCCAAGCTCTATTATCTGCGCGATCGCCGCGGCAAGTCGGCCCGCATCGCCGAGCGCGCCGAGTCGCCGGCGGCCAAGGCCGCGCGCGAGGCCCAGAAGAAGGTGACCAAGGCGTCGAACAAGGCCGCCAAGGCCGAGTCGAAGGCCAACCGCGCCGAGAAGGCGCCCAAGGTCGACAAGAAGGCCGCCAAGCGCGCCAAGGAGCAGGCTGCGGAGTAGACCTCGCCCCAGCCGCTTCAATCTGAGATGTCATGCCGGGCGAGCGAGTCGCCCGGCATTTTCATGCGAGGACCGTGGACATGGCCGAGCCCATCGTCATCACCAGCCGTCACAAGCTGAGCAAGGATGTCCTCAAGCAACGCATCACCGAGCGCTTCGAGGCGATGAGGGACAAGGTGCGGATCGGCACCCTCGGCGGCGGTCAGGCCGAGATGCATTGGGACGGCGACACCGCGAGCGGCACCGCCAAGGGGATGGGCCAGACCGTGACCGGCACGATCGTCGTGACGGACGAGAACCTCGTCATCACGATCGACCTGCCGAAGATGCTGCAGCCGTTCCGCGGCGCCATCGTCGCGCTGATTGAGAAGCAGGAAGACGTCGCCAAGCCGCATCTTGCCGGCGAGCTTCATCCACCCGAATAGAGCGGCCGCGGGCCGGCTTTGAAGCGAGGTGCATACAACACGCGTTCCGGCAACGCTTCCTTCAGAAAATCTTCCGTAAAAACAGAAGCCTGGCGTCGATCCGACGCCCGCGGGATTACGGAATGACGATGATTGATCCAGCGTCCGGCTGGTCGGGTTTGTCGCGGCTCTACGCCGGTGCGGAAACGCTCTTGAAGATGGGCGCCTGGGAGTACGATCTCGCCACCGAGCGGCTGACCTGGACGCCGGGCGTCTACGACATCTTCGATCTCCCGCGCGGCGCGCCCGTCGAGCGCGACCGCATCGTCGAGCTCTACGAGGACGAGTCGCGCGCCGGCATGCAGGCACTTCGCGCCGAGGCGCTGCGGAGCGGGCGGGGCTTCGCGATGGATGCGCGGATCGTCACGCCTGCCGGCGCCCACCGCTGGATGCGTCTCGCCGCCGACGTCGTGCTCCACGGCGGGCGGCCGAGCGTGCTGTTTGGTACCAAACAGGACGTGACGCGGGAGCGGGCCGAGTGGGACCAGCTGCGCCTGCGGGCCGAGCGCGATTCGCTCACCGGCCTCGCCAATCGCGACACGTTCGAACGCCGGCTGCGGGCCGCTCTCGACGGCGGCGAGGCGTTGGCGGCGCTGGTCATCGTCGATGTCGACCGGTTCAAGTCGGTCAACGACCGCTTCGGACATGCTGCCGGCGATGCCGTGCTCGTCGAGACGGCGCTCCGTCTGTCGCGTCTCTTCGCCGACGCGCTCGCCGTCGCGCGCATCGGCGGCGACGAGTTCGCGGTGCTTCTGGCAGCGCGCGACCACCGCCGGAGCCTCGCGGTGACCGGCGCCCGCGCGGTCCGTCACCTCAGGCGGCCTGTGCTGGTCAACGCGCAGCCGATCCCGGTCAGTGCGTCGATCGGCGTTGCTTTGGTCAAGGATGTTCGGGCCGCCACCCGTGACGCTCTGTTCGCCGATGCCGATGCCGCGCTCTACGCGGCGAAGGCGGCGGGCCGCGCCGCGTGCCGGCTCTCGGACCGGCGCGGCCCCCCGGCGCCGTCGCTCCGCTCGGCCTAGCGCGGCTCCAGCTCGTTGGCTGCCCAGCGCGCCGCCTCGTCGACGAGCGGCGAGGGCGCGCCGACGTGGGCACGGACGCTCTCCACGAGCCCGCGATCGTCGGAATTGCCGGCGGCGATCAGCAGGTTGCGCTTGAAGCGCGCATAGCCGAGCCGCCGCACCGGCGTGTTGGCGAAGGTCGCGCGAAAGCCGGCTTCGTCGAGCGCCAGCCAGTCGGCGAGGCGCGGCGCGTCCAGCTCGGGGCGCGCGGCGAGCTTCATGTCGCGTCCCGCCTGCGCCCACTTGTTCCAGGGGCAGACGGCGAGGCAGTCGTCGCAGCCGAAGACGCGGTTGCCGATCGCCTTGCGGAATTCGTGCGGGATCTCGCCCTGGTGCTCGATCGTCAGGTAGGAGATGCAACGCGTCGCATCGAGCTGGTAGGGCGCCGGAAACGCCTCCGTCGGGCAGGCGTCGAGGCAGGCGCGGCAGGAGCCGCAATGGTCGGCCTCGGCCGCGTCGGCTTCGAGCGCCAGCGTCGTGAAGATCGCGCCGAGAAACAGCCACGACCCCAGCTCGCGCGAGACGAGATTGGTGTGCTTGCCCTGCCAGCCGAGCCCCGCCGCCGCTGCCAGCGGCTTCTCCATCACCGGCGCCGTATCGACGAACACCTTGACGTCGGCGCTCGCCTCGCCGGCGCGCCGCGCTTCGGCGACGAGCCAGCCCGCGAGCTGCTTCAGCTTGCCCTTGATGACCTCGTGATAGTCGCGGCCGCGCGCGTAGACCGACACGTTGGCAATGCTTCTGTCCGCGAGGTTCTCGAGCGGGTCGCGGGTGGGCCCGTAGTTGAGCCCGAGCATGACGATCGCGCGCACGTCGGGCCACAGCACGCGCGGATCGGCGCGGCGCGGCTCGGTGTCGGCCAGCCACGCCATGTCGCCGGCGCGGCCGGCGTCGATGAAGGCGCGCAGACGCGCGGGGGCGAGCGGAATGGCGTCGGGTGCCGCGACGCGGCAGAGATCGAAGCCGAGATCGGCGGCCTTGGCGGCGAGCTTGGTCTTCAAGCGGACGTGCCCTCCCGCCGTTTCCCGCGAGCGAGACAGGGGAGAGCCGGCGTCAGAAATCCAGGTCGGCGTAGCTGTCGGCGGGCGTGATGCCGGGAACGCGATCGGCGAGCAGGCCGCGGAACGACGGGCGCGATTTGACGCGCGCGTACCAGCTCCTCGCCATCTCGTCCTCGGCCCATGGCACGTCGCCCAGAAAATCCACGCAGGAGATATGCGCCGCCGCCGCGAGATCGGCATAGGTCAGCGCGTCGCCGGCAAGCCAGTTCCGGTGGCCGGCGAGATAGCCGATATAGCGCAGGTGGTGGCGGATGTTGGCGCGCGCCGCGCGCACAAGCTCCATCTCCGGGGCGCCACCGCCCTGGGCCGGCGTCATGAACCGCTTGTAGACCTTCTCGGTCACCAGCCAGTGCGTGACCTCGTTGTAGCACTTGACGTTGAACCACTCGACGAGCCGGCGCACCTCGGCCCGCGCCGTCGGCGTATCCGGCAGCAGCCGCCGCCCGGATGCGCCGAGCGTCTCCTCGATGTACTCGGCGATGGGTCCGGCGCCCGGGACGATCGCGCCCGCATCCTCGACCAGCACCGGCACCGTGCCGGCAGGATTGAGCGCAAGGAAATCCGGCCGGCGCTCGAACACACGCTCCTCGACCAGGTCGGGCTCGACGCCATGCTCGGCGAGGATGAGGCGGACGAAGCGGGAGTGGGGATCGAGGGGATGGTTGTAGAGCTTGGCCATTCAAGGGGGCGCGCGGGCGCGAAGGAGGGAATCGACGTGACGGTGGCCTAGCCGCTTGGGCGGCCCAAGACCAGCCCGCTTCTGTGCCGACGGGAGGCGGCAACCTTTCCGCTAGTCGGAACATTGGGGGAACGACAAGAGGAGCTGTCGATGAGCGACCACAACCCCAAGACCGATCCCGCGCCCAACTCGAACACCGTCAAGGATCCGAGCGACTGGACGACCGGCGAGGAGCCGATGACGGGGGCTCAGGCGTCCTACCTGAAGACGCTGAGCGAGAAGACCGACACGCCCTACGAGGAGGGCCTGACCAAGGCCGAGGCCTCGAAGCGCATCGACGCCCTGCGCGGCGAGGCCGGGCTCGCCGGCAAGTAGTGTCTAGCCGCCGCTCTGTCGCGCTGGCGACGGTTGCGGCGAACCGCCCCGGCGTGCGCTCGTTATGCCTAGTCTTAGGATACGGAGACCGAGGGCATGGCACGCAAGGTCGCGATCGTCGCTGGCGTCGGCGAAGGAACGGGTGCCGCGCTGGCGCGGCGCTTTCGGTCCGACGGCTACAGCATCGCATTGCTGGCTCGGGACCCGGGCTACTCCCGTGGTCTCGCTGCGGAACTTGGCGACGCCCAAGCCTACGCCTGCGACGTAGGCGATGCCCAATCCGTCGAGGCGACGATGGCCGGCATCCGCCGCGATCTCGGGGAAGCCGACGTGCTTCTCTACAACGCGAGCGGCCGCGCCTTCGGCGGCATCGACGACATCACCCCGGCCGATTTCGAGACGACCTGGCGTGTCTCGGCGTTGGGCTCGCTTTTGCTGTCGCAGGCGGTGCTGCCGGCGATGAAGGTCAAGGGCGCGGGCGCCATCGTCTTCACCGGTGCCACCGCGTCGCGCCGCGGCGGTCCGCGTTCGGCGGCGTTCGCGCCGGCCAAGGCGGCGCAGCGGGCGCTGGCCGAATCGATGGCGCGGAGCCTCT
>CAZZZM010000224.1:0-5010 GCA_964658465.1 uncultured Nakamurella sp. | reverse complement strand
CGCGCGCCGGTGAGAAACGGAACAACGATGTAGGTGGTCGCCAGCGCCATGAGCCATGCCCTCTCAGTAGCGAGAACATAAAGCGAACAGACGATCCGGGCAACTGGAATCAGGCCGCCGCGATCAGGGATGATCGCTCGCCGGCGGCCCGACGCCGATCTTCGTCTTGTAGACGAAGATTGGGTACTGCACCTTGGAGACCCCGTCGTTGAACGGGGCCATCCGGTCGAGCTGCGCGGCCGGCATGTAGAGGTAGCCGGCGTCGTCGATCCACATGGCGTCGACCCACAGCAGCCGCTTGTCCTCGACGACGATCGACTTCGAGCCGTCGGCCTTGATCGCCAGGATGCGGTGGTGGTCGACGTCGCTCACGTAGATCGTCCCGTCCGCGTCGATCGCCGTGCCGCCCGTCGACGGCGTCTTGGCGAAGGTCGAGACGTGCTTGGCGAGTTGCTTCGCATCGATCTTCGGGTCGTCGAGGTAGCGCGTCGCGATCCGCGACATCGGCCCCGAGGCCGGCTGGTAGAAGAAGAACTTGCCGTCGGGCGACACTTCGAGCTGATCGGCGTGGATCTTGATCGGCTTGCCGTCGGGCCCGTGCATGACGTGGGCGTCGCCGGTCATCGGGCGCTGCGCGGTCGTCGAGGGGTCGTCGTCGAGCACGCGTCGCGTCGCGCCGGAGGCGAGGTCGAGGATGATGACGCCAGGTGCGCCCGCATCCGTGATGTAGGCGAGCGGCCCGTGGAAGCGGATGTCGTCGATGAAGCTCTTCGACGTCGTCGCGCCGTCGAGATCGTAGACCCGGGCCACGGTCCCGGTCGCAAGGTCGAGCTTCACGATCTTCGGCCCGTGCGGCAGCTTGGGCTTCCCGATGCCCGGCGCGCCGGTGTCGACGACCCACAGCGCGCCCTCGGGGCCGATGCGCAGCGCGTTGACCCGTACAAAGGCCTTGGCCGGATCGTCGCCCGACTTCCAGTCGTTCCAGGCCGCGTCCGGGTAGGCGACGGGCTTGCCGTTCTTCCACTCGACGACCTGCGGACCGGCGCTGCCGTCGATGCGCGAGAACGGCAGGAAGATGCGCTTGTCGCGCGTCGTGGCGATGCCGTTGGCCACCGTGTCGCTCTGCAGGACGATGTCGAGCGGCGCCTCGATCGGCTTGTAGTTCGCGCCGGGGGGCGGCAGCTCCTTGGTCGGCGGCGCGGGCGGCTGGGCCGGTGTCGCGGCGGGCGCCTGGGCCGACGCCGGTCCGGGCAGGCCCGACGCAGCCAGGAGGGCGAAGACGAGCGTCGACGTAAACAAGGAGGCGCGCATGTCCATCACCCTTAGCTCGGCGGCGCCGCGTGGCAAGTGCCGGGCGGTTCAGATCAGCCCGCTGGCGCCGCCGTCGGAACGTTGCAGATCGGCGACGATCGTGCCGAGCCGCGAATAATCCGCGACGACCCGATCGTTCTCGTCGCGCAGCACGGCATCGACGTAGCGCATGCCGAAGCGCAGGTCGGCGCCGTAGTAGGATCGCGAATCGACGACCAGCTGACCGATCGCCGGATCGTGTCCGCGCACGTTGAGGAACAGCCGCAGTTCGCCCAGCGCCTCGTGCCCGGCGTGATAGCCGTGCAGCGGGCTCGTCTCGTCGATCACGTGCATCAGCGTGAACAGGATGGCGAAGGCCGGCACCCGGTCGCGCAGCAGCGGCAGCTCGACGACATAGGCATGCGCGACGCCCTCGTCCGACGTCGTGCGGAGCAGCATATGCAGCGACATCTCGGCGTTCGAGAGCACGGCGCTGCGGGCGTTGGCGATGCGCACCATCAGCGTCGGCTTGCCGTTGTGCTGCGCGACGACGGGGTTCTCGGCGTAAAGGATCTTCGCCTTCGGCTTCGAGAAGCGGATGAACAGCAGGCCCGTCATGATCGCCGTGAACACGGTGCCGACGAGGATCTCGACGCTCGAGACGATGTGGCCGTAGGTCGTGCCCGGATACATCTCGCCGTAGCCGACCGTCGCCAGGGTCTCGAGCGAGAAGAAGAACGCGCTGACGAGCCCCGGATGCGGCTGGTTGGCGATCGCCCCGGGCTGCAGCGTGTAGAGGACCGCGAAGATCGTGTTCAGCGCCAGCTCGGCGGCGAGGAACAGAAGCGCGAAGCGTTTCCAGTCGAGCGAGACGGCGAAATAATAGGGGTCGTGCAGGTCGATCCTGGCGACGCCCTTGCGGATGAAGGACACGTCGCGGGCGGCCGGACGCGCCGGCTTCGCTCGCTTCATGTCAGCACGGTCCCGAGGCGCGGGTCTCGACGATCCGGCGCGCCCTGGCGAAGGCCGCCTCGACGTCGAGCTCGGTCGTATCGAGCAGGACGGCGTCCGCCGCCGGCCTGAGCGGCGCCGAGGCGCGGTCGGAATCGCGCGCGTCGCGGCGGCGGATGTCGTCGAGCACGGCTGCGAGGTCCGCGGTCTCGCCGCGCCCGACGAGCTCGCGCCAGCGTCGCTCGGCGCGCGTCTCGGACGTCGCGGTGACGAAGATCTTCACGTCCGCATCCGGGCAGATCACGGTGCCGATGTCGCGCCCGTCGAGCACCGCGCCGCCCGGACGGCCGGCGAAGGCGCGCTGGATCGCGAGCAGCGCCGCGCGCACCTCCGGCACGGCGGCGACGACGGAAGCCGCCTCGCCCATCTCCTTCCCGCGCAGGCGCGTCTCGTCGAGCCTCAGCGGATCGAGGCGTTGCGCCGCGCCGACGGCGGCGGCGCGATCGTCGATCGCCGCGCCCGCATCGAGCACGACGCGCGCGGTGGCGCGGTAGAGGAGGCCGGTGTCGAGATGCGGCAGGCCGTAGGCGGCGGCGAGGCGCTTGGCGAGCGTCCCCTTGCCCGAGGCCGCCGGCCCGTCGATGGCGACGATCAAGAGAACGCCGCCCCGAGCCTGGCGAGGTCCGCCGCGAAGGTCGGGTAGCTCGTCGCGATCATCGCCGCATCGTCGATCGTCACGGGCCTCTGCGCGGCCAGGCCGAGGCACAGGAAGCTCATGGCGATACGGTGATCGAGATGCGTCTCGACGAACCCGCCGCCCGCGACGCGGCCGTCGCCGCCGCGCACGATTAGGTCGTCGCCTTCGATCGCATGATCGACACCGCATTGCGCGAGGCCCGCGGCGACCGCTTCGAGACGATCGGATTCCTTGACGCGCAACTCGTGCAGGCCGTTCATCCGCGTCTCGCCCGACGCGAAGCCGGCGGCGACGGCGAGGATCGGATATTCGTCGATCATCGAGGGCGCGCGCGCCGCCGGCACGTCGACGCCCTCGAGCGCGGAGGCGCGGACACGCAGATCGGCGACGTCCTCGCCGCCCTCGACGCGACGGTCGAGCTCCTCGATCGAGCCGCCCATCTCGCGCAGCGTGGTGATCAGCCCGATGCGCAGCGGATTCATCATCACGCCCTCGACGACGATGTCCGAGCCCGGCACGATCAGCGCCGCCACGATCGCGAAGGCTGCCGACGACGGGTCGGCCGGCACGACGATCGGCCGCGGCGTCAGCTCCGGCCGCCCCTGCAGCGCGATCTTGCGGCCCTCGCCGCCATTCTCGCCCCAGGGCTCGACCACCACGTAGGCGCCGAAGAAGGCCAGCATCTTCTCGGTGTGGTCGCGCGACGCCTCGCTCTCGATGACGGTCGTGCGGCCCGGCGAATTGAGCCCCGCCAGCAGCACCGCCGACTTGATCTGCGCCGAGGGCACCGGGGTGCGATATTCGGTCGGCGTCGGCTCGGCGGTGCCCTGGATGACGATCGGGCAACGGCCGCCCTCGGCCTGCTCGACGATCTGCACGCCCATCAGCGCCAACGGATCGAGAATGCGCCGCATCGGTCGCTTGCGCAGCGAGGCGTCGCCGTCGAAGCGCGCGCGGATCGGATGGCCGCCGACGACGCCGAGCATCAGCCGCGAGCCGGTGCCGGCGTTGCCGAAGTCGAGCGTCTCGCGAGGCGCCAGCAGGGTGCCGATGCCGACGCCTTGGACGATCCAGGCCTCGCCCTCGCGGGTGATCGTCGCGCCGAGCGCCCTGGCGGCATCCGCCGTGCGCAGGACGTCCTCGCCTTCGAGCAGACCCGTGACGCGCGTCGTGCCGACGGTCAGCAGGCCGAAGATCATCGCGCGGTGCGAGATCGACTTGTCGCCGGGCGGTCGCAGCCGTCCGCGCAGCGGCGAGCCGGCGGTGGCGGTGAGCGGCTTCGCTGCGAGCGCGTGCGACGACAACGTGATCCTATGGCGACGAGAGCGGGTGGCGTGCGCGGGCCGTAGCATGGCCGCTCGCGGCCTGTCATCCGAGCATGGCGACGAGAGGCGCGAGCAGGGCCGCAACTTCGCATTTGACACGCGCCGCGCCCGCCACTAACCGACCCGCCACGCTTTATCGCGGGGCAGCCACGCGTGCGGTCCCGCTCCCACAAGGTCCTATCCGTGGCGAAACCCGATCTCGGCAACAAGCGCCAATGCTCGAATTGCGGCACCAAGTTCTTCGACCTGAACAAGAGCCCGATCACGTGCCCCAAGTGCGGCACCATCTTCGAAATGACGAGCGCGGCGGCCTCTCGCAGCAGCCGCGCGGCTCCGGCCGATGACGACGACGTCGAGGCCGAGGACACGCCCGAGGTCGTGCCGCTGGAGGACGCCGATGCGACCGAGGACGGCAAGGTGACCGCCGCCGCGACCGAGGACGAGGCCGACGCCGAGGACGATTCGCCTCCCGACGACGACGACGATACGTTCCTCGAGGAAGAGGAGGACGACGGCGACGTCTCCGACCTCATCGACGGCGACGTCGAGGACGACGAGGAACGCTGAGGCCGTCCGGTCCACCTTCCTGCCCAGAAGGTCACCCTGCAGACCCGGGTCGTTTCGCGCGTAGAGTACAAAGAGACGAACGCCCCTCGTCCGACCGATCTCGTCGGGCCATCTTCCGCGAGCGGGAGACGGCAGGGCACCGAAGCGGTGGAGGTGGCCATGACGCTCAGCGACGCCCAG
>CAZZZM010000223.1:0-5033 GCA_964658465.1 uncultured Nakamurella sp. | reverse complement strand
CCCATGCGCCCGGTTCACAATCGCCTACATTAGGCTTACACAACCGCCCATTCCGTCACCGGCATCGAACCTTTCCATCGGCTCGACGCGAGGCGGCGCGGGTCGGATGAACGGCCGGCAGGCCGTGAGAAACAAGGAAACGAATGTCGAAGGAAGAACTGCTCGAGTTCCCGGGCGTGGTCGCGGAATTGCTCCCCAACGCGACCTTCCGCGTCAAGCTCGAGAACGATCACGAGATCATCGCCCACACGGCCGGCAAGATGCGCAAGAACCGCATCCGCGTGCTCACCGGCGACAAGGTCCTCGTCGAGATGACGCCCTACGACCTGTCCAAGGGCCGCATCACCTATCGATTCAAGTAGAGGCGCGATGTCCGGCGTCAGCCCAGATCGGCCGTCTGGGAAAGAGCCCGACGACAGGCGGCTGGTGCTCGCGTCGGGCTCGCCCCGTCGCGTCGCCCTGCTGCAGCAGATCGGCATCGAGCCGATCGCCCTGCTGCCGGCCGACATCGACGAGACGCCGCAGCGCGGCGAGTCGCCGCGCTCGCTGGCCGTGCGCCTCGCCGACGAGAAGGCGGCCGTCGCGGCGCAGACGCTGGCGACCCGGCCCGATCTCGTCGGCGCCGCTCTGCTCGCTGCCGACACCGTGGTCAGCGTCGGCCGCCGCATCCTGCCGAAATGCGAACTCGTCGAGGAGGTGGAGGAGTGCCTCCGCCTGCTGTCGGGCCGCGCCCACCGCGTGCACACCGCGCTGTCGATGCTGACGCACAACGGCACAAGGCGGAAGCGTCTCGTCGAGACGCGGGTGCGCTTCAAGCGCCTGTCCTCCGCCGAGATGCACGCCTATGTCGCCGCGGGCGAGTGGCGCGGCAAGGCCGGCGGCTACGCGATCCAAGGCCGCGCCGGCGCCTTCGTCGTGAAGCTCGTCGGCTCCTACTCGAGCGTCGTCGGCCTGCCGCTCTACGAGACCATGGGCCTGCTCGCCGCCGACGGCTTCGTGCCGGGGGCGGTGGCGCGCGAGCCGCTGTTCATCCGGACGCCGGGAGACACCTGATGACGGCGGCGCCACGGCCCAAGGCCGAGCACGCTTCGAAGCCGTGCCCGATCTGCGGCAAGCCGCCGGTCGCGACCTACGCCCCGTTCTGCAGCAAGCGCTGCGCCGACGTCGATCTGCACCGCTGGCTCGGCGGCACCTATGCCGTGCCGACCGACGAGGACGCCGACGGCGAGCCGATGCCGCCGACACGCGACGAGGCGTGACGTGTTCTTCCTCGCCTCGAAGGTGCTCGGCGTCGTCCTCGAGCCCGTCACCTTCCTGGTCGTGGTGGGATTCGCCGGTCTAGCACTATCGCTTGCCGGCTACGCGCGGACGGGGCGCCGGCTCGCGGTCGGTGCGGCGGTGGTCTTCGCGCTCGTCTGCTTCTCGCCCCTGAGCAACGTTCTGCTGCGTCCGCTCGAGGATCGCTTTCCGCAGCCGCCCGCCGACATGCCGGCGCCGACCGGTATCGTCGTGCTCGGCGGCGCGCTGGACGAGGGGCTGAGTGCGGCGCGCGGCCAGCCGAGCCTGAACGAGGCGGCCGGTCGGCTCACGGCCGGCGTCGAGCTGGCGCGGCGCTACCCGTCGGCGAAGCTGGTCTTCACGGGCGGCAGCGCCGACCTCGCGCAGCGCGAGCCCGACGAGGCGCGCGGCGTGCGGGCGCTGTGGCGCTCGCTCGGCGTGCCGGAGGCGCAGATGACCTTCGAATCGGCGTCGCGCGACACCTACGAGAACGCCGTGCTGACCAAGAAGCTGATGGCCCCGAAGCCCGGCGAGACCTGGCTGCTGGTGACGTCGGCCGCGCACATGCCGCGCTCCGTCGGGATCTTCCGCGCCGCCGGCTGGCCCGTCACCGCCTATCCCGTCGATTACCGGACCGCCGGGACGGCGCGCGACTTCTGGCCGACGACGAAGGCCATCGACCAGCAGCGCAAGCTCGACGTCGCCGCCCACGAATGGATCGGCCTCCTCGCCTACCGGCTGGACGGCCGCACGACGGCGTTGTTTCCGGCGCCGTGACGCGCCGCCGCCTGGTGCGGCGCCGGTCTCACTCCGCGGCCAGCGCCGCGGCCGGCGCGGCGAGCCAGGCATCGAGGTCGCGGGCGGCGCGCCGGCTCAGCTCGATCTTGCGCGCGACGCCCTTTTCGGGACCCCGCAGCCGCCGGCCGTCGGGGCCGGTCGTCGGCCCGTCGATCGGCGGGAACAGCCCGAAGTTGACGTTCATCGGCTGGAACGAGCGCGGGCCGGGATCGATGCCGGCGACGTGGCCGCCGGTGATGTGGTTGATCAGGGCGCCGATGGCCGTCGTCGGCGGCGGCATCGGCATCGCCCTCTCCTGGCGCTCGGCGGCGGCGAGGCGCCCGGCGATCAGCCCGATCGCCGCGCTTTCGACGTAGCCCTCGCAGCCGGTGATCTGCCCGGCAAAGCGCAATCGCGGCTGCGCGCGCAGTCGCAACGTCGCGTCGAGCAGCTTCGGCGAGTTGAGGAAGGTATTGCGGTGGATCCCGCCGAGGCGCGCGAAGCCCGCGTCCTCCAGGCCCGGAATGGTCCTGAATACGGACACTTGCGCGGCATGCTTCATCTTCGTCTGGAAACCGACCATGTTGTACAGCGTGCCGAGCGCATTGTCCTGGCGAAGCTGGACGACGGCGCAGGGCTTCTGCGTCGGGGCGTGCGGATTGGTGAGGCCGACCGGCTTCATCGGGCCGTGGCGCAGGGTCTCGCGGCCGCGCCGCGCCATCTCCTCGATCGGCAGGCAGCCGTCGAAATAGGGCGTCGAGGCGTCGTGCGACGACGTCACCATCTCGGCCGAGAGCAGGGCGTCGATGAACGAATCGTATTGCTCGCGCGACAGCGGGCAATTGATGTAGTCGGCGCCGGTGCCGCCCGGTCCGGCCTTGTCGTAGCGCGACTGGAACCAGGCCTTCGACAGATCGATGCTCTCGCGGTGCACGACGGGGGCGATCGCGTCGAAGAAGGCGAGGTCGGCCTCGCCCGTCAGCGCGCCGATCCCCGCCGCGAGGGCCGGCGAGGTCAGCGGCCCGGTCGCGATCACCACGCTGTCCCAATCGCCGGGCGGCAGGCCCTCCACTTCCGCGCGCTGCAGCTCGATCAGCGGATGGCCGGCGATGGCCTCGGTCACGGCGGCGGCGAAGGCCTCGCGGTCGACGGCGAGCGCGCCGCCGGCCGGAACCTGGTGGGCGTCGGCGGCGCGCAGGACGAGCGAGCCCATGCGCCGCATCTCGCGGTGCAGGACGCCGACGGCGTTGGTCTGCGAATCATCCGAGCGGAACGAGTTCGAGCAGACGAGCTCGGCGAGCGATTCGCCGCGATGGGCCGCGGTCGGGCGCTGCGGGCGCATCTCGTGCAGCACGACGGGGACGCCGGCCTCGGCGATCTGCCAGGCCGCTTCCGAGCCGGCGAGACCGCCGCCGATCACGTGGACGGGGCGAAACGGGTTGGTGCTCATCCCGGACGAGTATTGCGCCAGCGCCACGCCCGCAAGCCGTCCAGGAGACAACGAAAAACCCCGCCGGTCGCCCGGCGGGGTTTTCGAGGATCGCTGGACCGCCAGAGATCAGTAGCGGGCGACGACCGGCGCCGACGGCGGCGGGGCGATGTAGAGCGGAACGACGACGCGGAACCAGCCGCGGGTCTCTTCATGCAGCGCGACCGTCGGGACGATGGCGCTCGGGAACAGCGAGTGGGTGACGATACCGGTCACGTTGAAGCGGCCGAAGTCGTAGCCGACCAGACCACCGAGGGCGATGTTCTTCTCGCGCGGGTTGACCGAGGGGTTGGCCGCGGTGCCGAGCAGCGCCACGTTGTTGGTGTCGATGTTGCCGTAGCCCACGAAGCCGATCGTGAACTTGCCGAACGTCTTCTCGGCGGTGAAGTCGCCGGCGAAGAGGTCGTTCTGTGGGCGGACCGTGAGGCCGTCGGCGGTGATGGTCGTCGGACCCTGCTTGTTGAACGTGGTCGTGTACGCCGCGTTCTGCATCAGGGAGATGCCGCCGAACGGCCCGTTGCCGGGGATCTTGAACATCAAGCTTTCGCGGACGTCGATCGCGGCGCCGGTGCGGCCCGAGAGGTCCTGGATGTTGGAGCTCAGGTCGGGGGTACGGACGAGCGCGCCGAGACCGCCGGTCAGGCCGTTGCCGAAGTCGTGGGCGAGCAGCGGACCGAGGGCCCAGCTGACGGCGCCGAAGCGATCGACGCCCGAGCCGTCGATGTGGGCGAACGGCACGCCGGCCAGGAACTCGAGGCGGGTGTTGTAGAACGAGATGGGCGTCGACCAGATCAGAACCGGGATGTTGACGCCGATGTCGAGGTTGGTCGGCGAACCAGTCGGCTTCGAACGGCCGTAGGACTCGAGGTCGGCGGCGTACACGCCTTCCGGCAGCGGCGAGAGGAGCGACAGGCCCATCGTTTCGCCAGGCTGCATGTAGCCGGCGAACGAGGCCGTCGCGGACATCGCGACGCCGACAGCCGCTGCACCAATCGTTGAAAGAACCTTCACTTGCTTCATGATAACCCCCCGGCGGCGTTGTTTGCCAAGACCACGTGTGGTCTACGGTCGAGCCGATTCCGATGCTGTATCTTTCAGCAACTGGGCAAAAAACGCCACCTCTAACCGATAAAGGCGGTCACTCTGCTGCTTCGTGTTGCAAATGTGCATTTCGCGCGTGCAGCATAGACCGGATCCGCGACACGCGAGTGAACAGCAAGCCGTTCAAGTGCAAACAAAAAAAGACCCCGCACGGGGCGGGGTCTTTCGAGCTTCGAAGGGGTGGGGCTCAGTAGCGAGCGACGACCGGAGCGGCCGGCGTCGGCGCGACGTACAGCGGCACGACGATGCGGAGCCAGCCGCGGGTCTCTTCGCCAGCCGAGACGGTCGGGACGATCGCGTTCTTGTAGAGCGAGTGCGTCACGATGCCGGTCAGCGTGAACTTGCCGAAATCGTAGCCGACGAGACCACCGATCGCGACGTTGCGCTC
>CAZZZM010000222.1:0-5066 GCA_964658465.1 uncultured Nakamurella sp. | reverse complement strand
CTTGCGGATGGTGAAGGCGCTGTGCGGGACGATCACGCGATCGAAGCTGACGGCGTGATCGACGACCATGATCCTGTCGCCCAGTCCGAGGAGGTCGAAGAAGCTCTGCGCCCAGCGCGGCACGCGATCGCGGCCGATCGTGTTCTGGAAGACGATGGGACCATCGAAACGCTCGAGGATCGGCCACCAGAGTCGGTTCGTCGATTCGAGCAGGAAGTGCCCGAAGTGCTTGAAGGCGAGCCCTGCATAGACGGCCTCGCCCGCGATGTGCTCGACCTCGTCGAGGCGGATCTCCTCCGGCGCGAACGCCGCGGTGACATACGTGAAGTCGCGCTCGCTGCGGGACGCCGGACAAAGCTCCCCCGCCCTGTCGTAGACGCCTGCTTTCCAGCCGGCGAAGGTCCAGTCGCTCGTCGCGTCGAAGATCCGGATGTCGTGCTCGACGCTTTTCGGGATCACCCCGTTCTCGACGACGTCGAATCCGAGCGGGCCTTCGAGGAGGCGGGTCTGCCGCGAGGCCGCGACGATGCGTTGCGGAGCCCCCAGCACGTTGATGTCGGCCGTCCCGGCTCGCGGCATCGAAGATCGCCTCCCCGCCGCGCAAGCTTCGACGTCGGCACGGGGCCGATGATAAGGCGTTTCGCCAGTGAGGACAGACGTTGTGTCCCGCGATGAGGATCGTCGTCCGCTTGCTCGAGTGCGCGGCGTGCGTCGGGGCAGCTCTTCGAGGCCACGCTCCGGCGTCGCGAAGGCCGGGCGGAAAGCTGGGACGGCATCCCGCCGGAAGCCCGCGAGCTCTTCCGACCGGCTGAGCTTGCGCTCGTAAGCTTCTCTTAACCCTACCCTGCAAGCATTGCCGGAGGTGCTCGCCGCGCCACACATTCGCGCGGCTCGCGGGCGAGCCTCGCGCAAGTGAGGAGGGGACGATGCGACACGACGGACGGAGAGATTTCCTGCGCGGCCTCGCCGCCTGCGCGGCGACGACGGCCATGCCGGCGGCGGCCCTCGCCTACGCGGGCGAAGAGCGGCCGATCGTCTACACGAACAACGACATCGTGATGAGCGGCCACCGCTTCTTCGGCTCGGTGTCGCGCGGCCTAGCCGACATCGTCGAAACGGCGACGCGGCGCTGGGGCCAGCCCAACGGCTACATTCTCGGCGAAGAGGCCTCGGCCGCCTTCGTCGGCGGCCTGCGCTACGGCGAGGGCAAGCTCTACACCCGCAACGCCGGCGACATGCGCGTCTTCTGGCAAGGCCCGTCGGTCGGCTTCGACTCGGGCGCCGACGGCGACCGCACGATGATGCTCGTCTACAACCTGCCGGCCCGCGGCGCGATGTTCCGTCGTTTCGGCGGCGTCGACGGCTCGGCCTATTTCGTCGGCGGCCTCGGCATGACGGCGCTCGTCGCCGACCAGATGACCGTCGTGCCGATCCGCACCGGCCTCGGCCTCCGTCTCGGCGCCAACATCGGCTACCTGAAGTTCACGCGCGGGCAGACCTGGAATCCCTTCTAGGGATCCCGACCCGTCGGCGCGGGAGAGGGCCTACTCCCACGCACTTGTGATTGGCGGCGCGAGCTGTATCAGTCGCGCCGTGAGCCAGACCGACGTCTCCCGCATTCTCGTCGTCGAGGACGATCCTCATATCCGCACGCTGATCCTGCGCGTGCTGAAGGAGAACGGCTACGAGGCGACGAGCGCCCGCGACGCCCGCGAAGCGGCGGCGGCGCTGAACGCGGCGACCTTCGACCTGCTTCTCCTCGACGTGATGCTGCCCGGCCGCAGCGGGCTCGACCTCTGCCGCGAGATCCGCCAGACGAGCCAGGTGCCGATCATCATGGTCTCGGCCCGCGGCGACGAGATCGACCGCGTCGTCGGGCTCGAGGTCGGCGCCGACGACTACGTGCCGAAGCCGTTCGGCGCCAAGGAGCTGCTGGCGCGCATCCGCGCCCTGCTCCGCCGCGCCGCGGCCGGCACCGGCGCGGAGACGGCCGGACGCGTGCCGCAGGACGTGATGAGCTTCGCAGGATGGCGCCTCGATCGCCGCCGCCGCGAGTTGGTCGATCCCGACGGGACGGCCGTCGAGCTGTCGGGCGCCGAGCACGATTTGCTCGTCAGCTTCCTCGAAAACCCACAACGCGTGATCGGCCGCGAACGGCTGCTCGAGCTGTCGCGCACACGGCTCGCCGATTCCTCGGATCGCTCGATCGACGTGCTGGTCAGTCGGCTGCGCCGCAAGCTCGGGCAGGACGATCTCATCCGCACCGTGCGCGGGGTCGGCTATCTGTTCACAGCCGACGTCGCGACACTCTAGGGATGCAGACCTCGCTGTGGCCGACGGGATTGATCGGCCGCGTCGGGCTCGTGCTCGTCATGGCGATCGCCCTCGAGCTCGTCGCCTCGACCTTCGTCTTCGAGCGGGCCGAGCGCGTCTCGACCGACGACGCGTCGGCGCACCGGATCGCCGTCCAGCTCGACTCGGCGGCGCGCGTGCTCGACGTCACCGATCGCGACCAGCGCGTCGCCGTTGCCGCCAGCCTCTCGGAACCGGAGCTGGCGTTCGCCTGGCACGCCGCGTCGTCGAGGCAGGCGCCTCCGGTGACCCAGGACACCCAGGGGCTCAAGGCGAAGCTGCTCGCCGACGAGCCGGCGCTGGCGCGGCGCGATCTCGCGCTCGGCCAGACCGGGACTAGCGACATGGTCGAGGGGCGCCTCTCGCTCGTCGACGGATCGACCGTCACGTTCCGCGCCCATGCGCCCGAGGGCAGCCTGTCGGGGCTGCCGGCGCAGATCGCGTCCGTGGCCATGCTGTCGGGCTGCGTCCTCCTGGCGGCCCTCCTCGTCGTGCGCACGCTCGCCGCGCCGCTGCGCATGCTGGTCAAGGCGACGGACGCGATCGGACGCGGGCCGCCCGTGCACCTCGACGATGCGCGCGGCCCGCGCGAGATCCGCCGCGTCGCGCGCGCCTTCAACGCGATGCAGGACCGCATCAACGGCTTGCTCAAGGATCGTATCGCGGCGCTGGCCGCTGTCTCGCACGACCTCCGCACGCCGATCTCCCGCATGCGGCTGCGCGCCGATGTCATGGGCGGCGACGAGGCGGCGGCGTTCGACCGCGATCTCGCCGAGATGGAGGCGATGCTCGACGACCTCAACGCGCATCTGCGCGGCGACACCGACCCCGAGGCGCCCCGCCGCATCAACCTTGCGGCGACGCTGCAGACCCTCGTCGACGACGCGACCGACGCCGGCAAGGCGGCACGCTACATCGGACCCGACCAGCTCACCCTGAAGGGACGCCCGCTGGCGCTCAAGCGGGCCTTCTCCAACATTGTCAACAACGCGATCGCTTACGGCGACCGGGCCGGTGTCGCGCTCGCCGATGCCGGACGCGAGGTGCTCGTGACGGTGGAGGACGACGGACCCGGCATCCCCGAGGCCGAGCGCACGTCGGTCTTCGAGCCCTTCTACCGCGGCGACAGCTCGCGCAATCGCGCCAAGGGCGGCATGGGCCTCGGCCTCGCCATCGCGCAAGCGGCCGTGACGCGCGACGGCGGCATGATTTCGCTCGCCAATCGGCCTGAGGGCGGCCTGCGCGTGACCATACGACTGCCAAAGGGGTAGCGTTCATCCGTTTGCAAGTCCCGCCCGCTATGGCTGGCCGCAGAACACCGGAGACAGATCGTGGCTGACACCATCGCCGACGCCGCCGATGCGCCCCGTCCCTACGGACTGTTCGGCCTCGTCGTGTCGCTCGTCGTCATCCTCTTCGGCACGCTGCTGCTCAGCGTCGCGATCGTCGCCATCACCTACACGATCGCCCTCGCCGTGCTCGGGCACCAGCAGGTGATGGACCGCATCGCCATGTTCAATCCCTCGAGCGGCGACGTCGTGGCCCGCGAAAAGCTCGGCATCGCCGCCTCGCTGGTCGGCTACGCCGCGTTGGCCCTCGCCGTCGCTGCCGCCGCGCGCGTCCGCGGAGGGCCGGCCGGCTGGCGTGCGCTCGTCGGCTGGCGCCCGTGGTCCGCCCGACGCGCCTGGTGGGTCTGGGGCCTCGCCGTGCTGATGGTCGGCTACAGCCTCGGCGCGACGACGGCGCTCGTCTACTTCTTCCCGAAGTTCGACGCCGCCATCAAGCTGCCCGACGGCAGGATCTGGGCGGCACTGTTCCTGCTGCTCGCTTCGGTGCTGGCGCCGATCGGCGAGGAGATCCTCTTCCGCGGCTGGATCTACACGAGCCTGCGCGCCTCGTTCGGCGTGGTGGCGGCGATGCTCGTCGTGTCGGTCCTGTTCGCCCTGGCGCACTGGGAGAAGACACATCTCTACGCGCTCGCCGTCTTCCCTGTCGGGCTCGGCCTCGCCTACATCCGCGAGCGCACCGGCACCATCAAGGCGTCAATCATCGTGCACGGGCTCTACAACGGGTTTGCCGCCGCGCTCCTGTACTTCGGCAAGTAGGTCGCGATCTAATAGACGTCGCGCAGGTAGCGCTTCTCGCGCGCCAGCGTCTGCACGTAGGCCGCGGCCGCCGCATCGTCCAAGCCGCCGTGGGCCCGCGCGATCCCGACGAGCGCCGCCTCGACGTCCTTCGCCATCCGTTCCGCGTCGCCGCAGACGTAGACGCGCGCGCCCTCCTCGAGCCACGCCCAGAGGTCGGCGCCGCGCTCGATCATCCGGTGTTGCACGTAGATCTTCTCGGCCTGATCGCGAGAGAAGGCGAGGCTGAGTTCGGTGAGATGGCCGTCGTCGCGCATCGCGAGAAGCTCGTCGCGATAGTAGAAATCGCTGGCCGCGTGCTGCTCGCCGAAGAACAGCCAGTTGCGGCCCTTGGCACCGGTGACTCGGCGCTCGTGCAGGAAGCCGCGGAACGGCGCGACGCCGGTGCCCGGGCCGATCATGATGATGCTCGCGTCGGGATCCGCCGGCAGACGGAAGTGCGACGACGGCTGCACGAAGATCGGCACATCGCCCTTGCCGGCGCGATCGGCGAGGAACGTCGAGCAAGCGCCCTTGCGCGCGCCGTAGCGCACGGCGGAGACGGTGAGGTGCACCTCGCCCGCATGCGCC
>CAZZZM010000221.1:0-5138 GCA_964658465.1 uncultured Nakamurella sp. | reverse complement strand
CGCGAGCGCGAGAAGCTCGAGAAGGCGCTCGGCGGCATCAAGGACATGGGCGGCGTGCCGGACCTGATCTTCGTGATCGACACGAACAAGGAGGCGCTGGCCATCAAGGAGGCCAACCGCCTGTCGATCCCGGTGGCGGCGATCCTCGACACGAACTCCGACCCCGACGGCATCACCTTCCCGATCCCGGGCAACGACGACGCCGGCCGCGCCATCGCGCTCTATTGCGACCTCGTCGCGCGCGCCGCGCTCGACGGCATCCAGCGCAGCCAGGGCCAGTCCGGCTACGACGTCGGCGAGGCCGAGGCGCCGGTCGCCGAGGAGCTGCCGCGGGTGCTCGAGGCGCAGGACGCCGAGAAGGCCGCCGAGCCCGAGGTGGCGCCGGTCGAGACCATCACCGACGCGCCGGCCGAGACCTTCGAGCTCCTCGCCGCCCCGCGCGGCGCGCCGGACGATTTCGCCAAGATCCAGGGCATCGGCCCGCAGATGGTGAAGAAGCTCAACGACGGCGGCATCTTCCATTACTGGCAGATCGCCGCGATGACCCCGGACGATGTGAAGAAGGTCGACACGGATCTGAAGCTCGGCGGCCGCATCGATCGCGACGGCTGGATCAACCAGGCGCGCGGCCTGCTCGCGGCGTAGGGTCGAGCCGCTTCTCCTTTGCCCGCTGGCGGGCGAAGGTGTCGAGCGTCGTGAGGCGGATGAGGGTTCTCTCCGCCTCTCGCCTGTTTTAGAGGTGCCGGCGGCACCACTCCTCTTCCGACCCGACTTCGTCGGGCCACCTTCTCCCGCGAGCGGGAGAACCGCGACTGACAAGGACCCGGTGCGATGGCGAACATTTCCGCAGCGATGGTGAAGGAGCTTCGCGAGAAGACCGGCGCCGGCATGATGGACTGCAAGGCGGCTCTGACGGAGTCCGGCGGCGACATCGAAGCCGGCGTGGACTGGCTGCGCAAGAAGGGCCTGTCCAAGGCCGCCAAGAAGGGCGATCGCGTCGCCGCTGAAGGCCTGATCGGGCTCGCGCTCGCGGGCACCGAGGCCGTCGTCGTCGAGGTCAATTCCGAGACGGACTTCGTCGCCCGCAACGACGACTTCCAGACGCTGGTGCGCAACGTCGCCGACGTCGCGCTCAAGTCGAAGAGCGACGATGTCGAGGCGATCAAGGCCGCCTCCTACCCCAAGGGCGGCACGGTCGAGGCGGCGATCACCAACGCGATCGCGACGATCGGCGAGAACATGACGCTGCGCCGCGCCGCGCGCGTGTCCGTCGCGAAGGGTGCGATCGGCTCCTACGTGCACGGCCAGGTGTCGGAGGGGCTCGGCAAGATCGGCGTGCTGGTTGCGCTCGAATCGGACAAGGATTCCGCGACCCTCGAGGCGCTCGGCCGCAAGATCGCCCAGCACATCGCCGCGACGAACCCGATCGCCCTCGAGTCGTCGGCGATCGATCCCGAGGTGATCGCCCGCGAGAAGGCGGTGCTGATGGAGAAGAACGCCGCCGGCAAGCCGGCCAACGTCGCCGAGAAGATCGTCGAGGGCGGCCTGAAGACCTATTTCAAGGAAAACTGCCTCGTCGATCAGATCTCGATCCACGAGGACCACGGCAAGAAGGCGATCGGCCAGGTCGCCAAGGAAGCCGGCGCGACGATCACGGCGTTCGTCCGCTTCGGCCTCGGCGAAGGCGTCGAGAAGGCCGAGGGTCCCGATTTCGCGAGCGAAGTGGCGGCGATGTCGAAGGGCTAGGCCTTTCGACACGGCACCAGGCGACCGACCCGGGCCCGCTTCGAGCGGCCCGGGTTTTTTATGGGCCGCCGAGCGCGTGCAGCGCCTCGCGCGTGTCGACGTCGACGAGGATGCCCGGATCCTCGACCGGACAGCGGACGATCCGCCGGCCCGGCTGCGACAGCAGGCGGCGCGCGCCGGCGTCGCCCTCCAGCAGCATCAGCTCGGCGAACAGGCTGCGGCCGAGCAGGGCAGGGTTGCCCTCCCGGCCGTCGCAGAGCGGGACCACGGCCTCGGCGTCGGCCGAGGCATCGAACGCCGCGATCAGCGCGTCGATGGTCTCGATCCTGACGCGCGGCATGTCGCCGAGCAGGACCAGCGCGCCGTCGATATGCGGCGGCAGGGCGACGAGGCCGGCCTTGAGCGATCCCGCGAGGCCCCTCGCGAAGAAGGGGTTGTGCACCAGCGCCACCGGATGCGCGTCGAGCGCCGTGGCCACGCCGTGCGCCCCCTGGCCCGTGACGACGAGCGTCGCCGCCGCGCGGGACGCGAGCGCCGTCTCGACGACATGGCACACCAGCGGGCGCCCCTCGAGATCCGCGAGGACCTTCGACTCGTCGGGCCCGGCGCCGAATCGCGCGCCGCGGCCGGCCGCCATCACGAGGGCGGCGATCTCAACCATCCGCGTCCGGCTGACGTGGCTGCGGGCGCGTGACGATCTCCGACAGCAGGCCGCCGACCCCCATGCGGCGCAGGTCGGCGCCGGTGACGGGCAGGCCGGCGAGCAGCCGCCACATCACGAAATCGAAGCCGTTCTCCTTCGGCGAGCGCGCGCATCCCGGCGCCCCGATGACCGGGATCGTCGTGCCGTTGTGGCCGAGCCTGCCGAGCAGCAGCAGATTGCCGGGGTCGACCGGCATGCCGAGATGCTCGACGGTCCCGCCCACCGCCTCGATCGCCGCCGGAACGACGTCGCGCCGGTCGGTGATCGCGGAGGCGCCGAAGATGACGAGGACGTCGATGTCGGCGACCTGCCGGAGCAGCTCGGTGAGATGCCCGGTGTCGTGCGCGACCCGTGCCTCGCGGGTGATCCGGCCGCCGGCGAGCGCCAGGCGGTCATCGAGCAGGTTCAGCGTCTTGGCGACGGTCGCCGGCTTGAGGCCGGGGAGCATGGTCGAGATGACGCCGATCTCGAGCGGGCGGAACGCCGCGATGGAGACGGGCGGGGCGGCGACCGCCGCGAGGCTCGCATCGAGGCAGTCCCGCGACACCGCGAACGGGATGATCTTGACGGTCGCGATCATCTCGCCGGCGACGACCGGGCGCATCGGCACCAGCGTCGCCACGGTGATCGACTCGTCGACGGCGTTGACCGCGTCGATCGCCGTCGCGTCGACGACGAGCAGGCCGGCGGCTTCGGCGATCAGATTGCAGCGACCCGTGAACGGCCGTTCGAGCCTGACGCCCGCGCCGGCGATCTTCTCGGCCAGGGTGCGGGCGGCATCGTTCTCGCCGACGTCGCCGTGCTCGAGCCTCGCGGCGACGATCGCCTCGATGCCGGCGTCGGCGAGGGCGGCGATATGCGCGGGCTGGATGATTTCGCCCTTCTTGAGGGCGATGCCCGAGCCGCGCACCGAATGGGCGAGGATCGCGCCCTCGCCCTCGCCGATGGCGATCCGCCCGAACCTCAAGAGACGGCCCGGTCGGCGGCGGCGGTCTCGCTGCGGCGCGGCTTGCGGCGCAGCTCGGCGACGATCTCGCCCAGGATCGCCACCGCGATCTCGGCCGGGCTGACGGCGCCGATGTCGAGGCCGATCGGCGCGTGGATGCGCGCCAGCGCCTCGGGCCCGAACCCTTCCGCCTGCATGCGCTCGAGGCGCCGCCCATGCGTCTTTCGCGAGCCGAGCGCGCCGATGTAGAAGCAGTCCGCCCGGAGCGCCGCGACGAGGGCGGGGTCGTCGATCTTGGGGTCGTGGGTGAGCAGACAGATCGCGGTGTAGCGATCGAGACCGATGCGCTCGAGCGCCTCGTCCGGCCATTCCGCCACGACGGCCACGTCGGGAAAGCGCTCGGGCGTGGCGAAGGCGGTGCGCGGATCGACGATCGTCACGTCGAGCTCGGCGAGCCGCGCCATCGTCGCCAGCGCCTGCGAGATGTGCACGGCGCCGATCACGACGAGGCGGACCGACGGGACCTGCACGGTGACGAAGTGCGTGCCGTCGGCCAGCAGGCCGCTCTTGCCGAGCCGCAGGCGCTCGGCGATCGCCTCGCCCAGCGGATCGCTCTCCAGCGCATCGGCCTCGACCACGCGCTGGCCTCCCCCGACGATGTCGGTGACGAGCGCGACCGGCCGGCGGGCTGCGCGCGCGGCGTTCAACCGGGCGAGGTCGGCAAGCCGCATGTCAGTCGAGCCTCTCGACATAGACCTTGATGCGACCGCCGCAGGAGAGCCCCCGCTGCCAGGCGGTCTCGTCGGCGACGCCGAACTCGAGCACGCGCGCGGTCCCGCCCTCGATCACGTCCATCGCCTCGGCGACGACGTCGCCCTCGACGCACCCGCCGGAGACCGAGCCGAGGAAGCGGCCGTCGCCGTCGATCGCCAGATGGCTGCCGACGGGGCGCGGCGCCGAGCCCCAGGTCTCGACGACGGTCGCGATGGCGACCGCCTTGCCGGCCTCGCGCCAAGCCTGGGCCTCGGTGAGAATATCGTGGTCGGTGGCGAGCATCGGGATGTCATGCCGGAGGAAGACGAGAAATAAGGTCTCGACCGGCGAGGCGCGAGAGCCGGTCGGCCGGTTTGCGGGCCGAAGATGGGCGTCCGACCCAAGCATCATAGGCGCCCAAGGCGATCGGCGCAGACATTTTGCGACCGCCCTCGATATCGCCGCCGGCGGCCTCGCCGTGGCTGCTGTCGCGACAGTTCGACTGTCGGCGGTGAAAGACTGGAACGCTCGACGCTCATCCTAGGCCCGAAGGCTGAGCCCAGAGCCGGAAAGCCGAAGTCCCGCGGGATCCGGATCGAGCGTCGCCGAACCGACCGCTCAGCTCTTCTTCGCCACCAACGGGTCGAGGATCTTGGCCAGCGACTGCTCCGTCACTTCGCCGGTCACCTTCTCGCCGTTGACGAAGAAGGTCGGCGTCGCGGTGACGCCGAACTTCTTCGAGCCGCGATCCGACACCGAATACACCTGATCCTGGAGCTTCTGGTCCTTCAGGCAGGCGTCGAACTGGTCCTTGCTCATTCCGGTGAGCCGGAGCGCGTTGCGCAAGGCGTCGAGCGGCTTGTCGTTGTAGGCCCAATTCTGCTGCTGGTCGAAGAGCAGGTCGACGACGGCGTTGCGCTTGTCCGGCCCCTCGCAGCGCGCCAGCATGAAGGCGGCGGCGGCCAGCGGGTCGAGCGGGAACTCGCGCAG
>CAZZZM010000220.1:0-5167 GCA_964658465.1 uncultured Nakamurella sp. | reverse complement strand
TCCGACGAGAAGCAGTGCGGCCACCAGGACGGCAAGGTCACGGTGCCGCACGTCGACTTCATCGCCAAGGTCCAGGCCTGCCGCTACGCCTTCCTCGAGCTCGGCGTCGAGGACGGCATCATCGTCACGCGCACCGACTCGCTCGGCGCCGGCCTCACGAAGCAGATCGCCTACTCGACGACGCCCGGCGACCTCGGCGACCAGTACAACTCGTTCCTCGACGCCGACGAGATCACGCCCGACCAGGTCGGTAACGGCGACGTCGTCATCACCCGCAACGGCAAGCTGCTGCGTCCGAAGCGTTTGGCCTCGAACCTCTTCCAGTTCCGCAAGGGGACCGGCGAGGACCGCTGCGTGCTCGACTCGATCACCTCGCTGCAGAACGGCGCCGACCTGCTGTGGATCGAGACGGAGAAGCCGCACGTCGACCAGATCAAGGGCATGGTCGACCGCATCCGCGAGGTCATCCCGAACGCCAAGCTCGTCTACAACAACTCGCCGAGCTTCAACTGGACGCTGAACTTCCGTCAGCAGGTGTTCGACAAGTGGAAGGACGAGGGCAAGGACGTCTCCAAGTACGACCGCGCCAAGCTGATGAGCGTCGAGTACGACGAGACCGAGCTCGGCCAGGAGGCCGACAAGTGGATCGCCCGCTTCCAGGCGGACGGCTCGGCGCACGCCGGCATCTTCCACCATCTCATCACGCTGCCGACCTACCACACGGCGGCGCTGTCGACGGACACGCTGGCCAAGGACTACTTCAGCCCCGAGGGCATGCTCGGCTACGTCCGCGACGTGCAGCGCCAGGAGATCCGCCGCGGCATCGCCTGCGTGAAGCACCAGAACATGGCCGGCTCCGATCTCGGCGACGACCACAAGGAGTACTTCGCCGGTGAAGCCGCCCTCAAGGCGGCCGGCGCCGACAACACGATGAACCAGTTCGCGCACGCCGCCGAGTAAGGCGGTCGGCGAACGGTCGGATCGAGCCCCGGTGCCTGGCACCGGGGCTTTTCTTTTGCGCGGCGTTCGACGCGGAATGACGCCTGAGCCGGCCGCGGCGCGCGTGATACGCGGCCGAACCTAGTGGCGATGCCGGCGGTGGCGCTTGTGCGGAAGCGGAAGCGCCGTGGGATCGGCGGCGGCGGGCGCCATCGCGGCACCGGTCGACGGCTCCGCCGCCGAGCGGCCCTCGACCACGCCGGCGTTGGACGCCGGCGAAAGACCGGCCGTCTGCACGATGGCGGGCGTGGGCTTTGCCGGCGCGGCGATCTCCGTGGTCGCGGCACGGCACAGAGCGCCGCAATCGGTGCGGATGTTCATCAAGGTGGCGACGAGGATGCCGCCGCCGAAGACGAGGGCCCCGGCGACGATCGTGAAGCTGCGAAGGCTCCGCCCCGAGGACGAGGACGATCGCGCCTCCAACGCCGGGCCCGACAGCAGCACTTCGATTTCGTGCCATTCATGGGTGTCGAGCCGTTCATGCGCCGGCTCTACGGACGGCGCGAGCCAGAACGGACCCGCGGACGCGTGCGGCAGACGCAGCCCAGACGGCGACGAAACGATCATTGGGCGCTCCCGCGCTTCGGCAATGCCTCAACTCAGGGGATTCCAGCGCGACTGTCAATTCTGCGGCCCGGCGAATCTCGGAGAGCCGGCGCCGTGCCGCCGCCGGCGCCTTTACTCGCGCCGCCCCATCATCTAGGCCTCGCCTGCAAAGGACCCCGGTGCTCTGCGCCGGGGTTTTGCGTTTCTGCTCGAGGTCACAGGTCGAGGACAATGGCGAACGTCGTGGTGGTCGGCGCCCAGTGGGGCGACGAGGGCAAGGGCAAGATCGTCGACTGGCTGTCGCGCGAGGCGGACGTCGTCGTGCGCTTCCAGGGCGGCCACAACGCCGGCCATACGCTGGTCATCGGCGACAAGGTCTTCAAGCTCGCCCTGCTGCCGTCCGGCATCGTGCGCCCCGGCAAGGTCTCGATCATCGGCAACGGCGTCGTTGTCGACCCGCATCACCTGATCGAGGAGATCGCCAAGCTGGAGGGGCAGGGCGTCGAGGTGACGCCGGAGACGCTGTCGATTGCCGAGAACGTCACGCTGATCCTCAAGCTCCACCGCGAGCTCGACGCGCACCGCGAGGCGGCCACCTCGGCCGGCACGCAGATCGGCACGACGAAGCGCGGCATCGGCCCGGCCTACGAGGACAAGGTGGGACGCCGCGCGATCCGACTTTCCGACCTCGCCGAGCCCGATACGCTCGACGCCAAGATCGCGCGATTGCTGTCGCACCACGAGCCGCTGCGGCGCGGCCTCGGGCTCGAGCCGGTCACCGCGCAGGAGATCCGCGACGAGCTGATTTGCGTGGCGCCGAAGGTCCTGCCGTTCATGGCGCCGACCTTCGAGCGGCTCGAAGCCCTGCGTCGTGCCGGCAAGCGCATCCTCTTCGAAGGCGCGCAGGGCGCTCTGCTCGACGTCGACCACGGCACCTATCCGTTCGTGACCTCGTCGAACACGGTGGCCTCGAACGCGGCGACGGGCTCCGGCCTGGGGCCGAAGGCGATCGGCTACGTGCTCGGCATCGCCAAGGCCTATTGCACGCGGGTCGGCGGCGGTCCGTTCCCGACCGAGCTGCACGACGAGATCGGCCAGCGGATCGGCGACCGCGGCCACGAGTACGGGGTCAACACCGGGCGGCGCCGCCGCTGCGGCTGGTTCGACGCGGTGCTGGTGCGCCAGACGGTGAAGACGTCCGGCATCGACGGCATCGCGCTGACCAAGCTCGACATCCTCGACGGGTTCGAGACCATCGAGGTCTGCACGCACTACGAGCTCGACGGCCAGCGCATCGACCGGTTGCCGGCGAGCCAGGCGGCGCAGGCGCGGGTGAAGCCGATCTACGAGACGATCGAGGGCTGGGCCGGCACCACCGCCGGCGCGCGCTCCTGGGCGGATCTGCCGGCACAGGCGATCAAGTACGTCCGCCGCATCGAGGAGCTGATCGGGGCCCCCGTCGCGCTGCTTTCGACCAGCCCGGAACGCGAGGACACGATCCTCGTCCACGATCCGTTTCGCGACTGATCGTGCTCTCGCAACAAGGCCGAACGCAAACGAGCCGGCACCGACGCGACGGTGGATTGACGAAATAGCTCGCGTAAGTGCAGTGAAGCCGCATGGCCGAGTATTACCCGCTGCTAGCAAAGGCCGTCGGAAGCCTGCCGAATTCGACGCCGGACACGCGGCGCATCGTCTACGAGCGCGCGCGCAAGGCGCTCATCGGCCAGCTCAGGACATACCACCCGCCGGTGCCCGACGAGGACATCGAGCGGGAATCGGTCGAGCTGGACCGCGCGATCGAGCGGTTGGAGACCGAGATCGCGGCGAAGCCTGCAGCGCCGCCGGCTGACGCGGGGCCTTCGGCCGAGCCCTCGACGCCGGCCGGTGCCGCGTCGAAGAAACCCGCGCCCGCCCCGCGGCCGAGCCCGAGCGGGGCGCTCGGACCCGCCGCGCCGCGCAAGCCGCTGCCACCGTTGCGTCCGCGCGCGCCGAAGTCGGCCGCGGTCGAGCCGACGCCTTCGGCGACCGACGCGCAGGACCACAAGACGAACGTCGAGCCGCCGCCGAGCGATAGCGACCCCAAGCCGAGTGAGCCCAAGTCAAGCGACACCAAATCGAGCGAGCCACAGCCGCCGGCGATCCGGCCGACGCTTCCGCCCGCTCCGGCAGCCGGCGAACTCAAGCTGCCGGCCTCCAAGCCGGAGGTGACCGCGCCGCCGCCCCCGCCGCGCGACCTGGATGCGACCGACTCGGGTCTCCGGCCTCGGCTCGAACCGCAACGGCCGTTCGCGCCGCAGCCGGCGGCGGCCAAAGGGCCGAAGCGTCGCATCTGGATCATCCCGGTCGTCGTCGCCGTCGTGGCGGCGCCCGTGGCCTTCGCGGCCTGGAAGCTGCGCGTGACGCCGGAGACGATCGCCCGCAACACGCCGGCGGCGCAGACGCAGCCGACGCACGACAACGGCAAGATCGCCGAACGCGTCGGCGGGACGAAGCCCGACGAGCAGGCGCCGGAGCCGCCCTCCGCCCCCACGCCGCAGGAGGCTCGCCAGCAGCAGCCGACCCCGCAGACGCCGGCCGAACAACAGCCGGCGCAGCCGGACCAGGCGGCCCCGCAGCCGGCGCAAGAGGCGTCGAAATCCGTGCCGCCGCCCGCCGCCAGCAACCCCGAGCTGCCGATCGCCTACCGCGCCGCGCTGCTCGTCGAGGCCCCCGACCTGCCGAGCAAGGTGCAGACCTTCGCCGGGACGGTCGTGTGGAAGCTCAACAACGTCAACACCGGACCGGGGGACGCCGTCAGCCTCTCCGTCGAGGCCGACATCGACCTGCCCGACGACAAGATGAAGGCGACGGTCATCTTCGAGAAGAACACCGATTCGTCGCTGCCGGCGTCGCACACGATCAAGGTGCGCTTTGTGATGGGGCAGGGCAGCTATTCGGGCGACGTCAAGCAGATCAACGTCCCGCAGATGCGCCGCGAGGGCAATTCCGACGGCGAGCCGCTCGCCGGCGTCACCGTGCCGGTGATCCAGAACTCGTTCCTCGTCGGGCTCAGCCCCGGCAACGCCGAGAGCGCCAACCTGCGGCTCCTGACCGAGCTGCCGTGGGTCGATATCCCGATCCTCCTGACCAGCGGCAAGATCGCCAAGCTCACGTTCGAGAAGGGCGCCGCCGGCCAGCGCGACATCGCCGAGGCCGTCGCCGCCTGGCAGAAGCAGTAGCGGGATGGCGGACGGCAGGCGACGGCGCCCGGCGGGCGTACTCGAGAGCGCGGAAGCCGTGTTCAAGCCGGCCGCACCCAAGGTCGAGTCGCCCCCGACGCCGAAGGCGATCCCCGGCGCGCGCGAAACCGTGTCGCTGCGCCTCGACGCGGACGTGCTGGAGCATTTCCAGGCGCAGGGGCCCGGTTGGCAGGACCGGCTCAATGCCACCCTGCGAAAAGCGGTCGGGCTTTAGCCGCTCAAGCGGATTTTCGCGGCTTCCGCGGCGTCTTCACCGGCTGCGGCGCGTCGGCCGCCGTAGGTGCCTCGACGGGAGCCGCCGACGGCTCGACGCGTTGTGGCGCCGGCTTGGCATTCTTCTGCGGCGCCGCCGGGACGATATCGGTGAAACGGATCATCGC
>CAZZZM010000219.1:0-5187 GCA_964658465.1 uncultured Nakamurella sp. | reverse complement strand
ACGCTGATCGGCTACCAGGCCGCCGGCCTCGTCGGCGCGCTCGTCGCGACGATCGCGATGGCGGCGCCGTCCAGCGTCCTGGCGTGGGGCGTGACCCGGCTCTGGCTGCAGGACGGCCAGGCGCGCTGGCACGTGGCGCTGGAGCACGGTCTCGCGCCGATCGGCGTCGGGCTCGTCGCCGCGGCGGGCCTCATCGTCGCGCGCACGGTGGACCATGGTGCGCTCGGCTGGGGTGTCACGATCGCCGCGGCAGCTGTGCTCGTGGCGAGCCGCGTCAACCCGCTCCTCGTCGTCGCCGCTGGCGGCCTCGCCGGCCTGGTGCTCGGCGGCCTCTGACCTCAGCCTTTATGTCGCGATCGACTTCGCTGGTCTGAACCCCACCTTAGCCGTCGGACAAGCGAGCCCTTCATGCGAGATTCGGAAGCCAATCGTTTCACCGCCCGCGCGGCGCGCTACGCCCGCGTCGGCGCCAACATGGGCGGCGTCGCCGCGCGCATGGCGAGCGGCCGCATCTTCGGGCGCGATGGGCGGGTGACGGACGCGGCGGCGCTGACCCAGGCGCTCGGCGGCCTCAAGGGGCCGCTGATGAAGGTCGCGCAGATGATGGCGACCATCCCCGACCTGCTGCCGCCCGAATATGCCGAGGAATTGCAGACGTTGCAGAGCGATGCGCCGCCGATGGGCGCGGCTTTCGTCAAGCGCCGGATGATCGCCGAACTGGGGCAGGGCTGGCGCGACAGGTTCGGCGACTTCGATCTGTCGCCGTCCGCCGCCGCATCGCTCGGCCAGGTGCACAAGGCGACGACGACTGAGGGCGTGGCCCTCGCCTGCAAGCTGCAGTATCCGGACATGCCGTCGGCGGTCGAGGCCGACCTGAAGCAGCTCGACGTGCTCTTCGGCCTGCACCGCCAATTCTCCACCGCCATCGATACGCGCGAGATCAAGGCGGAGCTGGGCGATCGGCTGCGCGAAGAGCTCGACTACGCCCGGGAAGCGAAGAATGCCGCCCTCTACGCTGGCATCCTCGACGGCAGCGCGCGAGTGCGCGTGCCGGTCGTGCACAAGGATCTGTCGACGCGGCGCCTTCTGACGCTCGGCTGGCTCGACGGCGAGAAGCTGCTGGCCTTCAAGGGCGCCGACGAGGCGACGCGCAACCGGCTTGCGGAGGCGATGTTCGAGGCCTGGTGGTCGCCGATGGCGCGCTTCGGCGTGATCCACGGGGACCCGCATCCCGGCAACTATTCCGTCTGGCGGGACGGCGACGGCGAGCCCGGCGGCATCAATTTGCTGGACTACGGCTGCATCCGCATCTTCCCGCCGCGCTTTGCGGCCGGCGTCGTCGACCTGTACCGCGGATTCCTCGACAACGACGAGGCTCGGATCGTCCACGCCTACGAGCTGTGGGGCTTCAAGGACCTGCGCCGCGACCTGATCGAGACGCTGAACATCTGGGCGCGCTTCATCTACGCGCCGTTGCTCGAGGACCGCGTGCGGACCGTTGCCGACGGCGTCGCGCCGAGCCAGTACGGACGCCGCGAGGCCTTCCAGCTGCACCAGGCGCTAAGGCAGCAGGGCCCGGTCACCGTGCCGCGCGAGTTCGTCTTCATGGATCGCGCGGCGATCGGCTTAGGAAGCGTCTTTTTGCACCTCGACGCCAAGCTCAACTTCCATCGCCTCTACGAGGCGTTGATCGAGGATTTTTCGGCCGAGACGCTGGCCGGGCGCCAAGCTGCCGCCTTACGGCAGGCGGGGCTCGAGGGCGCCGGAATTTGATCCCCGGCGAAAAGAAATGAGGCTTTTTCGCGGGGGCTCCCCCTTGCCTTGCCGCGCGTTCGTTGCAAAAGCTTCGCTAGAGATGGGCCGCCCGGGATAGGGCGGCGGAAACGCGGCCGACACGGGCTCTTCAGAATGACCCGGCAGGCCGAAGACCGAGGATGAGATGACCGACTCCACGCCTGCCGCCGCCGGCCATCCCGACATGGACTACGCCGAGCACGAGGCCACCTATTCGCTCTTCCTGACGTTGATGAAGTGGATCGCCGGCGTCGTCGTGCTGGTCCTGATCTTTCTTGCCTACATGTGGGGCTGAGCCGCTTCCGGCGTCCCGCATCCCCCAAGCGACAGATTGTTGAATTGATCGAGGCGTTCCGGCGTTGAGCCGGCGCCGAGCGGAGTCATCCATGCGCATCGCCGTCCCTGCGGAAAACGATCAGTCGGAGCATCGCGTCGCCGCGACGCCGGAGACGGTGAAGCGTTTCAAGGCTCTCAACGCCGACGTCGCCATCCAGTCCGGTGCCGGCAAGGGGTCGGGCTTCCTCGACGAGGCCTACGAGGCCGCCGGCGCGACGATCGTGCATTCGGCCGAAGAGGCGCTCAAGGACGCCGACGTCGTTCTCCGGGTGCGCCGGCCAAGCGCCGACGACCTCAACGGCCTCAAGCCCGGTGCTGCTGTGATCGCGGTCATGGACCCCTACGGCAACGTCGATGCGCTGCGTTCGCTTGCCGACAAGGGGGCCAGCGCCTTCTCGATGGAGCTGATGCCGCGCATCACCCGCGCCCAGGTGATGGACGTGCTGTCCTCGCAGGCCAACATCGCCGGCTACCGTGCGGTGATCGACGCGGCCGCCGAGTTCGGTCGCGCCATCCCGATGATGACGACCGCCGCCGGCACCGTCGCCGCCGGCAAGATGTTCATCATGGGCGTGGGCGTCGCCGGCCTTCAGGCGATCGCCATGGCCCGCCGCCTCGGCGGCGTCGTCACCGCCACCGACGTGCGCCCGCAGACCAAGGAGCAGGTCGAGTCGCTCGGCGCGAAATTCGTCGCCGTGCAGAACAAGGAATTCAAGGAAGCCGAGACCTCGGGCGGCTACGCCAAGGAGATGTCGGACGACTACAAGCGCCAGCAGGCCGAGCTCATCGCCGAGCACATCGCCAAGCAGGACATCGTCGTCTGCACGGCGCTGATCCCCGGCAAGCCGGCGCCCAAGCTCATTTCAGCCAAGATGGTCGAGACGATGAAGCCGGGCTCGGTGATCGTCGATCTCGCCGCCGAGCGCGGCGGCAATTGCGAGCTGACGAAGCCGGGCGAGACGATCGTCACCGACAACGGCGTCAAGATCGTCGGCGCCCTCAACCTCGCGGGCTCCGTGCCGCAGACGGCCTCCCAGCTCTACGCCAAGAACCTGTACTCCTTCGTCGAAACGTTCTTCGACAAGGAGAGCAAGACCTTCGCGATTCCGTGGGACGACGAGCTCGTCAAGGCGACGCTGCTCACCAGAGACGGCAAGCTCGTCCATCCGAACTTCACCGAGGCCGCCTAGGCGCCCGATCCCCAATTCGAAAGTGTGAGCCCATGGTGCAGGACGTCGCGAACCAGCAATTGCTCGACAAGGCCCAGCAGGCGGCCGACACCGCGCGGGCGGCCGCCGATGCGGCCCAGGCCTATGTCGACCAGATCGGCCACGCCGCGGGCGCGGCGGCGCATGTCGCCACCAACGGCGCCATCGACCCGTTCGTCTTCCGCATCGCGATCTTCGCGCTGGCCTGCTTCGTCGGCTATTACGTCGTGTGGTCGGTGACGCCGGCGCTGCACACGCCGCTGATGAGCGTGACCAACGCCATCTCCTCGGTCATCGTCGTCGGTGCGCTGCTCGCGGTCGGCGTCGACGCCTCCGGCATCGGCAACGACGGACCGGTGTGGGCGCGCGTCTTCGGCTTCGTCGCTCTGATGCTCGCCTCGGTGAACATCTTCGGCGGCTTCCTCGTCACCGAACGCATGCTCGGCATGTACAAGAAGAAGGGCTGAGCCACGATGAACGTCAACGTCGCGGCCGTCCTCTATCTGGTATCCGGCATCCTCTTCATCATGGCGCTGCGTGGCCTGTCGTCGCCGCCGACGGCGCGCCAGGGCAATCGCTTCGGCATGTTCGGCATGGGCCTCGCCGTGCTGACCACGCTGGCGCTGAAGCCGCCGGCCGACGTCTCGGCCTGGATCTTCGGCATCCTCGCGGTCGCGATCGGCGGCGGCATCGGCGCCTGGCGCGCGCGCACGGTCAAGATGACCGACATGCCGCAGCTCGTCGCGGCGTTCCACGCGCTGGTCGGCTTGGCCGCCGTCATGGTGGCGGCCGGCGCCGCCTACGCGCCGCAGGCCTTCGGCATCGGCGAGCCGGGCAACATCCACCCCGCCTCGACGATCGAGATGTCGATCGGTCTCGCGATCGGCGCGATCACCTTCACGGGCTCGATCATCGCCTTCCTGAAGCTCGACGGCCGCATGTCGGGCAAGCCGATCATCCTGCCGCAGCGCCATCTCATCAACATCGCGCTCGCGCTCACGATCGTGGCGCTGATCGTGGCGTTCTTCTTCGCTCAGAGCCACTGGATCTTCTGGTTGATCGCTCTCGGCTCGTTCGCGCTCGGCTTCCTGATCATCATCCCGATCGGCGGCGCCGACATGCCCGTCGTCGTGTCGATGCTGAACTCGTACTCGGGTTGGGCCGCCGCCGGCATCGGCTTCACGCTGGGCAACCTCGCGCTCATCATCACCGGCTCGCTGGTCGGCTCGTCGGGTGCGATCCTGTCCTACGTGATGTGCAAGGGCATGAATCGCTCGTTCATCTCGGTCATCCTCGGCGGCTTCGGCGGCGAGACGTCCGGCGGTGGCGGCGGCGAGAAGGAGACGCGCCCGGTCAAGCAGGGCTCGGCCGAGGACGCCGCCTACACGATGGAGAACGCCTCGTCGGTCATCATCGTGCCGGGCTACGGCATGGCGGTCTCGCAGGCGCAGCATGCGCTGCGCGAAATGGCCGACAAGCTCGTCGAGAGGGGCGTGGACGTGAAATACGCGATCCACCCGGTCGCCGGCCGTATGCCCGGTCACATGAACGTGCTGCTGGCCGAGGCCAACGTGCCCTACGACGAGGTCTACGAGCTCGAGGACATCAACAACGAGTTCTCGCAGACCGACGTCGCCTTCGTCATCGGCGCCAACGACGTCACCAACCCGGCCGCCAAGACCGACAAGTCGTCGGCGATCTACGGCATGCCGATCCTCGACGTCGAGAAGGCGCGCACCGTGTTCTTCCTGAAGCGCGGCATGTCGTCCGGCTACGCCGGCGTCGAGAACGAGCTGTTCTTCCGCGACAACACGATGATGCTGTTCGGCGACGCCAAGAAGACCGTCGA
>CAZZZM010000218.1:0-5202 GCA_964658465.1 uncultured Nakamurella sp. | reverse complement strand
AGACCATGATGAAGAAGGCCATGTGATCTGCAGCGGTGCCCTCCGGCACCGCGCAGTCCAGCCCGATCTGACGAAGGCCCGCATCGCACCCGATGCGGGCCTTTGCTTTTGGCCCGTCCGCCCTGCGCGGCCGGACACCAGCGCCGGCGGCGGACACGAGGTACGGATATTGCGAAGCTTGGCTGTCGCAACTTTGGCCGTGCTCTCAGGAGGAGCCTGAAATGGTCGGAACGCTCAAGAAAGCCGCGCTCGCCGGCGCGCTCGTCCTCGTCGTCACCCCCGCCTTCGCGCAGCTGGAGCTGCCGATCGTCGGCGTGCTGCCGACGCCCGGCAACGGGCTCGACCTCGATCCGCTGCACATCTTCTCGCCGGCGCCCGCCGAGGCCCCCGCTGCCGCTCCGGCGCCGATGAAGAAGCACCATCACCACCACAAGATGATGATGCAGAAATGATCCCGCCGCGCGGTGCCGGAAGCACCGTGCACGGCCCAGCCGGCCGCTAGCGCAAACGAAAAGGCCCACACCTGGGTGCGGGCCTTTGAAGTTGTTCCGCTGCGGCTGCCGCTCGCTCAGGCGGCCTTGGGCGCCGGCTTGCCGATCGCGTCGGCCTTGGTGATCAGCGCCTGCGCCATGCGGATCGAGGCGATGTCGATGAGGCGGCCGTCGAGCGAGACGGCGCCCTTGCCCTCCTTCGAGGCCTTCTCCATCGCCTCGAGGATGCGCCGCGCCTTGGTCACCTCGGCCTCGGACGGCGAGAACACCTCGTTGGCGAGCGCGACCTGGCTCGGATGGATCGCCCACTTGCCCTCGAAGCCGAGCACCGCGCAGCGCCGCGCCGCCGCCTTGAAGCCTTCGGCGTCCTGGATGTCGCCGAACGGCCCATCGATGGGGCGCAAACCATAGGCGCGGCAGGCGACCATCATGCGGCTCTGCGCGTAGAGCCAGGGATCGCCCCAGATGAACTCGCGGTGGCCTTGCTCGTCCTTGTCGGTGAGCACGCCGTAATCGGGATTGACGCCGCCGATGACGGTCGTGCGGGCGCGCGTCGAGGCGGCGTAGTCGGCGACGCCGAAGCTCATCGCCTCGTTGCGCTTCGAGGCCTGAGCGATCGCCTCGACGTTGGCCATGCCGAGCGCGGTCTCGATCAGGATGTCGAAGCCGAGCTTCTTCTCGCGCTTCTTCGCCTGCTCGATCTGCGTCACCAGCATGTCGACCGCGTAGACGTCCTGCGCGGTGCCGACCTTCGGGATCAGCAGCATGTCGAGGCGGGGGCAGGCTTCGACGATGTCGACGACGTCGCGGTACATGTAGTGCGTGTCGAGGCCGTTGATGCGCACCTGCATCGTCTTCGTGCCCCAGTCGATGTCGTTCAGCGCCTGCACGATGTTCTTGCGCGCCTGCTCCTTGTCGTCGGGCGCGACGGCATCCTCGCAGTCGAGGAAGATCACGTCCGCCTCGCCCTTGGCCGCCTTCTCGAACATGCCGGGGTTGGAGCCGGGCACCGCCAGCTGGGAGCGATGGAGCCGGGGTGTCGCCTGCTCGATCAGGGTGAAGCTCATGGGGGACTCCTTCTCGGGTTTCCCTTCTCCCGCGGCGGGAGAAGGTGGCCCCGCGAAGCGGGGTCGGATGAGGGGTTCTGGCCGCCTTTTCGTCCGACGTCGGAGAGGAGAGAGCCCCTCATCCGTCGTCGTTTCGCGCCGACGTCTTCTCCCGCGAGGGGAGAAGGGATCACGCCGCCTTCCGGTGGCTCTTCAGCACCTCGGCCATCGTCGAGCCGAGCTGGCCGGGCGACGGCGCCACGGTGAGCCCGAAGCCCTTCATGATCTCGGCCTTCTCGGCGGCGCTGTCGCCGGCGCCGGAGATGATCGCGCCGGCATGACCCATGCGGCGGCCCTTCGGCGCGGTGAGCCCGGCGACGTAGCCGACCACCGGCTTCTTCATGTTCTTCGACACCCATTCGGCCGCCTCGGCCTCCTGCGGGCCGCCGATCTCGCCGATCATCAGCACGGCCTCGGTCTCAGGGTCCTGCTCGAACAGCGCGAGATGGTCGGCGAAGGACGAGCCGTTGATCGGATCGCCGCCGATGCCGACGGAGGTCGAGATGCCGAGACCGAGCGCCTTCAGCTGCTCGGCCGCCTCGTACCCCAGCGTTCCCGAGCGCGACACGACGCCGACCGAGCCCTTCGAGTAGATGTGGCCGGGCATGATGCCGAGCATCGCCTTGCCGGGCGAGATGATGCCGGCGCAGTTTGGCCCCACCAGCATGGTGCGGCGCTCCTTCGGGTAGCGGCGCAGGTAGCGCTTCACGCGCATCATGTCCTGCGCCGGGATGCCGTCGGTGATCGCGCAGATCAGCTTCAGGCCGGCGTCGGCGCCCTCCATCATCGCGTCGGCGCAATAGGGCGGCGCGACGAAGGTAATCGACGCCTCGGCGCCGGTCGCCTCGACGGCCTCCTTCACGGTGTTGAACACCGGACGGTCGAGATGCGTCATCCCGCCTTTGCCTGGGGTCACGCCGCCGACGATGTTGGTGCCGTAGGCGATGGCCTCCTTGCCGTGGAACGTGCCTTTGTCCCCGGTGAAGCCCTGGATGATGATTTTGGTGTTTTCGTCGATCAGGATGCTCATGGCGTTTCTCCCTCAGGCCGCCTTGCCGGCGACCTCGACCGCGATCTCCGCCGCGTTGGTCAGGCTGTCGGCAGTGTGCAGCTTGATGCCGCTCTCGTTCAGGATCTTGCGGCCGGCCTCGACATTGGTGCCGGCAAGGCGCACCACGAGGGGCACCTGGAGGTTGGTCTCCTTTACCGCCTTGACGACGCCGTCGGCGACCCAGTCGCAGCGGTTGATGCCGGCGAAGATGTTGACCAGCACCGCCTTGACGTTCTTGTCCGACAGGACGAGCCGGAACGCCGTCGCGACGCGCTCGGCCGAAGCGCCGCCGCCGACGTCGAGGAAGTTGGCCGGCTCGCCGCCGGCATGCTTGATCATGTCCATCGTCGCCATGGCGAGGCCGGCGCCGTTGACGATGCAGCCGATGTTGCCCTCGAGCCCGACGTAGTTGAGCTGGTGCTCGGCGGCCTGCGCCTCGCGCGGGTCCTCCTGCGCCGGGTCGTGCATGTCGGCGACCTTGCGCTGGCGGAACATCGCGTTGTCGTCGAAGCTCATCTTGGCGTCGAGCGCGACGATGCGGTTGTCCTTGGTCAGCACCAGCGGGTTGATCTCGAGCATCGTCGCGTCGTGGTCGCGGAAGGCGCGATAGCAGCCGAGGATCGTCTTGACGGCGTTCTGCACCTGCTTCGAGTTGAGCCCGAGCTTGAACGCGATCTCGCGCGCCTCGAACTGCTGCATGCCGACGGCGGGCTCGACGATGACGGTGATCATCGAGTCGGGCTTCTCCTTGGCGATCTGCTCGATCTCCATGCCGCCTTCCTTCGAGGCGATGACGCGGACGCGCTCCTCCTTCCGGTCGAGCACGAAGCCGAGGTAGAATTCCTTCTCGAAGGGATCGGCGACCTCGACGTAGACGCGCTGGACGGGCTTGCCCTCGGGACCCGTCTGGTGCGTGACCAGCGTCTTGCCGAGCATGCTTTCAGCCGCGTCGCGGACCTCGTGATAAGTCTTGCACATCTTGATGCCGCCGGCCTTGCCGCGGGCGCCGGCGTGGATCTGCGCCTTCACGACCCATTTCCAGCCGCCGAGCTCGGTGGCGGCATAGACCGCCTGCTCGGCGGAATAGGCGACGGCGCCGCGGGCGAGCCCGACGCCGGCCTTGGCCAGGATTTCCTTGGCCTGGTACTCGTGAATGTCCATGCGGCGATCCCTCCCTGGGCGGCGGCTGTTGTTTATGGTCGGTCGCCCGAGCCCGTCTCGTCCCCTCGCCTTGAGCTGGAGAGGTGGACGCGATGGTCAAGCCGGGCGGCCCGTCAGTCTTTCGTCGTCGCGCCGGTCATTCGACGACGTTCTGCGGCTTGCCGCCGACGAACGCCTCGATGTTGTCGACGAGCTGATCGGCGAGGATCTGCATCGCCTCCTGGCTTGCCCAGGCGACGTGCGGCGTGACGATCAGGTTTGGAATCGAAGGATCGAGCAGCACGTTGCCGTTCTTCGGCGGCTCCTCGGTCAGCACGTCGAAGCCGGCCCCGGCGATCTCGCCCGACTTGAGCGCAGCGGCGAGCGCGGCCTCGTCGACCAGGCCGCCGCGCGCCGTGTTGATCAGGATCGCGCTCTTCTTCATCGCCTTGAGCTGCTCGGCGCCGATCATGTTGCGCGTGTCGGGCGTCAGCGGCGCGTGCAGCGTGATGACGTCGCTGTCCTTCAGGATGGTCGGCAGGTCGACGAGCCCGTCCTGCGGGAAGACGTCGTAGGCGATGACCTTCATGCCGAGCGCCTCGCAGCGCTTGCCGATCGACTTGCCGATCGCGCCGTAGCCGACGATGCCCATGGTCGAGCCGGCGATGTCGTGGATCGGATGGTCGAAGAAGCAGAACTGGCGCGCCTGGCCCCAGCGGCCCTGCTGCACGTCGAGATGATAGGGAATGATCTGGCGCTTCAGCGCAAACATCAGCGCGATCACGTGCTCGGGCACGGTGTTGAACGCGTAGTTGCGGATGTTGACGACGGCGACGCCCTTCTCCTTGGCGGCCGCCTTGTCGATGATGTCGGTGCCGGTCGCCGCGACCGCGATGAGCTTCAGCTTGGGCAGCTGCGACAGCGTCTCGGCGCGCATCGGCACCTTGTTGGTGATGCAGATCGTGGCGTCCTTCAGCCGCTCGACGATCTGGTCCGGCGCGGTCTCGTCGTATTCCTTGTAGCTCGCCTCGAAGCTCGGCTTGCGAACCGTCGCGTCGAGGGTCTCACGATCAAGAAAAACAATCGATTGGGTCATGTCGTATCTTTGCGCCTCGTCCTGGTCGGGATGCCGTTGCTAGAATAATGCGCACGGCACGCAAAGGGACGGTTCGCGTTTCCACCCCTCTGTCGACCGGACGTGCCGGCCTTGTCGTCGTTGGGGCGGAAAGTGTCGCAGAAGGGGTGACTTAGCAAGGCGTCCCGAGGTCTGGTCTCGGGCAAAAATTTTTTCCTTCAGCTCAGTGAAATTGCACCGTCCGAAAGTCCAGCGAGCCGATCGGCCAATTGTCGTCAAGCAACGCGACATCGGCTGTTCGGAGATCATTGTTCATCGACGCAATCTATCAGAGCATCA
>CAZZZM010000217.1:2844-5203 GCA_964658465.1 uncultured Nakamurella sp. | reverse complement strand
GACTGGCCGTCGCGCAGCCGCTTCGCCGCCGACGACGGCACGGCCGTCCACATCCACGACGTCGAGTGCGGCTGCAGTCACATGCCCGACCCGGCGCTGCTCGCCGACCCGCGCTTCGACTGGCGCGCCGCAGCAATCGCCGTCGTCACCGCCGGCGCCCGGCCCTGCTCCGGCGCGATCCTCGTTCTCGTCTTCGCTCTGGCCCAGGGGATCCTCTCGGCCGGCGTCGCGGCGACCTTCGCGATGGCGCTCGGGACCGCCGTCACGACGGGCGGCCTCGCCACGCTTGCAGTCCTGGCGAAGGACACGGCGCAGCGCATCGTCGGGGCCGGCTCGCCGCGCGCCGCGTTCGTCGGTCGGGCGCTGGAACTCGCTGCCGCGGTCGCGGTGCTGGGTTTCGGCCTCGCGCTGCTCGGCGCTGCGCTCGGCGACGTGCACACGAGCGCGTGAAGCTCAGCCGAGCGTGGCGGCGTTCATCACTGCGAGCGCGGCGAAGCAACCCGGTGCCGAGTGCGGCGCCTGGATTGCTTCGCCTGCGGCTCGCAATGACGTTGGGGAGGGGTGTCTAGAAATCCCAGCGACGCGGGCCGTAATAATCGCGGTAGCCGCGATGCGGCGGCTGCTGCGGGGCGGCGGTGGCGGCCGAGGCGAACTGGCCCTTGGTGGTCGTCACCGTCCATGCGCCGTTGTGGCGCTCGATCGATTTGACGGTGCCGGCACCGGGGATCGATACGCCCGGCACGACTTCCATCTGGCCGCGGCGGCCCTCGATCAGGGCGACGCCCTGATAGACGTCGCGCACCACCCAGCCGGAGATCGTCTGCGGCTTCTCGGCGGCCGTCGCGTCGCCCGGCTCGACGGAGGCCAGCGTCGTCGGCTTCGAGGGCGGCGTCGGCACCGCCTTGGCGGGGGCGGACGGGATCGAGGCGGTGGTCGACGTATCGAGCTGCTGTCGCTCGGGCTTGCGTTCGACGATCGGCTGCGCCGCCTTCTCGCGCTGCAGCTTCTCGAGCTTGGCGGAGAGCTGAGCCAGGGTCGCGCTCTGCTCGGTCTTCGCGCCGGCGAGGCTGGACTTGAGCGTATCGATGCTGGCCGACAGGGCGCGGATCTCGGCGCGCGACTCGTCCGGCGCCGCGGCGGCAGTGCGCTCGCGCACGACGGTGGAGCGAAGCGCCTCGAGGCTCGCGTGCAGGTTGCGGATCTCGGCCGCCATCTTCTGGTTCGTCTTGCGGAGCTCCTCGACCGGATCGGCCTTCGCCGCCTCGACCGGCTTCTGGACGGCCGGGGCCGGGGCGGGCGTCGCGGCATCGGCACGCTTGACGGCGGCGGCCGGCGTGCCCGTCGACTGATGGGTGACGACATGGTCGCTCACCGTCCAGGCGAAGCCGATGAGGCCGATCGCCATGGCGGCATGGGCGCTGTAGTCGAGCGCCTTGGCGTAGAAGGGACGCGGGGCGGCCACCTCGGCGGCCGGGGCGTCGGCGGCCGCGACGGCGATGAACGGGTCGATGCCGGACGGCTTGTCGGTCGCCGGCGCCAGCGAGGTGCCTTTCGCCTCGGCCTTCGAGGCCTCCGTCTTGTCATCGGACGCGGCGCCGGTCGGGGTCGCGTTCTCGGCCGCCTTGCCGACGGCGTGGTCCGTGTTGGAAATGTCGTCCGCGGGTCCCGTCGCCTCGGTCATGGTCGCGCTGTCCGTCGATCGCGTTGCGTGTCGTGGGATTTGGTCAAAGCTTGCTTAACAATGTGTAAAAGGTTCACACGTCCTTAACCAAGCTGGGCTTTCGTCGATACCCGATGCTGCCAAGCTTCATCTGCAACCTGAGCCAAAACAAGGCGTTTGCGACGGCAGAGAGGCGGATGTCATGAAATCACATTTGATGGTCCTGGTGGTCGGCCTCGGTCTCGGGATCGCCGGCAGCGCCATGGCGCAGGGTGCGGGGCCGGCCCGGGACAGCGCCGTCGATGGCGGGGCGGGCGTGCGGTCGGGTCACATCACGTCGACCGGCGAAACGGTGCCGAACCCCGGCGCGTCGCAGAGCGGCGGCACGACCTCGATGGACAAAGGCATCCAGCAGCGCGACAACAAAATTGACTCCAGCATCTGCAAAGGCTGCTGACCGCGGTGTAGACGCTGCATCCACACGTTGTGATGGAGCGCGGTCATGAAGGTCGATGGAGAGAGCCGGCGCACGATCTGGGTCGTGGCAAACGGCGACGTACAGATCATCGACCAGGTCGCCCTGCCCCACCGCTTCGTCGTCGCCACGCTCACGACGGTCGCCGACGCGGCTCGCGCCATCCGCGACATGCATGTTCGTGGCGCGCCGCTCATCGGCGTGACCGCGGCCTACGGCGTCGC
>CAZZZM010000217.1:0-2744 GCA_964658465.1 uncultured Nakamurella sp. | reverse complement strand
GCCGCCGCCCGGCCGGGACGACCCGTCGAGGTCCTCACGCATTGCAATGCGGGCTGGCTCGCCACGGTCGACTGGGGCACGGCGACCGCGCCGATCTATGCCGCGCACGAGGCCGGCATCGATGTCCATGTCTTCGTCGACGAGACGCGCCCGCGCAACCAGGGCGCCTCGCTCACGGCCTGGGAACTCGGCCGGCATGGCGTGCCGCACACGGTGGTGGTCGACAACGTCGGCGGCCACCTCATGCAGCACGGCCGGATCGATTGCGTCATCGTCGGCACCGACCGCACGACGGCGACCGGCGACGTCTGCAATAAGATCGGCACGTACCTGAAGGCTTTGGCGGCGAAGGCCAACGACGTGCCCTTCTATGTCGCCGCGCCTTCGCCCTCGATTGATTTCGCGATCGACGACGGCGTCACCGGCATCCCGATCGAGGAGCGCGGCGCCGAGGAGGTGACGCATATGAGCGGCATGACCGATGCCGGCGATGTCGCCCGTATCCGTCTCGTGCCGGAAGGCAGCGCGGTGATGAACTTCGCCTTCGACGTGACGCCGGCCGACCTGGTCACCGGCCTCATCACCGAGCGCGGCGTGATCCCCGCGACGCGCGAGGCGCTGGCGGCGACGTTTCCCGAACGGATCGTGCAGGCCGCCGTCGGGGTCGAGACCTGACCTTTCAGGACGCGACGGCCTCGAGCCGCGCTCGCCCGCGCAAAGCGTCGAGGCTCAGCCGGCGCCCCTTTGAGGTCGGTCACGACCGGGGCCAAGCCCGCGGTCGTCATGTCGCTGTGCTGACGCAGAGCTTGCACAGCCGTTGCCGTGCAGGCCCGGCGACGCCCCTTGTCCACGGTCCCGGCAATCCGAAACATCGTCGTTGCGTCCTTGTGGGTTGGCGACGGCGCACGGCCTTAACGATCACTTAGCCAACCTGGCGATCGAGGGTTAACGATCGATTAAACGTCGGATTGCCGACCGGAATCCAAGGCGGCCAGGCCCTCGGCGAGCAGCCGGTCGACCAGGCGGGGCACCGTCTCGCTGGCCTTTCCGTAGAAGGCGACATCGAAGAGCTCGGCGTTGTCGGCCGGCTCGAGATTGAGTTCGCACGTGGCGATGCCGGCACGGCGTGCGGCGGCGACATACCCGGCGGCCGGATACACCGCACCCGACGTGCCGATCGCCACGAAGAGGTCGGCCGCCCCCAGCGCGGCGGCGATCCGGCCCTGATGCATGGGCGTCTCGCCGAACCACACGATATTCGGCCGCAGACGGCCGGCGCGCCCGCAGGCCGGACAGACGGATTCGAGGCTCATCTCGCCGGTCCAGGGGTGCACGCTCTCGCAGCGCGTGCAGCGCGCCTCGTTGTGCTGGCCGTGCATGTGCACGACCTTCGCGCCGGCGCGTTCGTGCAGGTCGTCGACGTTCTGGGTCACTAGCATCAGCCGGTCGCCGCGCGCTGCCATCTCGCGCTCGAGCCGCGCCAGTGCGTAATGCGCCGCGTTGGGCTCGGCGTTGCGGCAGGTTTCACGCCGCCAATTGTAGAAGCGATGCACGAGCACCGGGTCGCGCGCGAACGCCTCGGGCGTCGCGAGCTGGCGCGGGTCGTGCCGCTCCCACAATCCGCCGGGATCGCGAAACGTGCCGATGCCGCTTTCCGCCGAGACGCCGGCGCCGGTCAGGATGAAGAGGTCCATGACCGGCAACGCGGCGGTGGCGCTTTGGCTTCACAGCCTATTGCGGCGGGGCGCCGCCGGTGGCGAGCAGCTGGGTGATGTTGCGCACGACGACGCGCCGGTTGGCGGCCGACGGGCCGGACGTCTGCTCCTTCAGGTTCTGGTCGCCGTAGCCCTGCGTGGTCAGGTTCTCCGGTGGGACGTTGAAGTCCTTGGTCAGGATCGCGGCGACGGACTGCGCGCGACGGTCGGAGAGCGAGAGGTTGTCGGTCGGGTTGCCGACCGCATCCGTGTAGCCCTCGATGAGGAACACCGAGTTCGGGTTGCGGTCGATCGCCTTGTTGATCGCCTCCGCCAGGGCGACGAGCTTGCGCGTCTGGTCGCCCGGCACCACCCACGACCCGGTCTCGAAGTTGATCGTGTTGATATCGACCGACCGGACGTAGTTGCGCACGGTCGGGCTGTAGAGGACCTGGTCGAGCGAATAGCGCTGCGGCGGGGGTGCCACGGGCGGCGCGATCAGCGTGTCGTAGATCGCCCCCTCGTCGGCGTCGGCGTAGTCGACGACGTAGCGATCGCGCGGGATGCGCAGGGGCGGCGGCGGCAGCACGACGACGTCGTCCTCGACCGGGCGCACGTCGTTTTCGAACAACACCACGTCGCGGCCGTCCGGGCCACGCCGCACCCGGCGCAGCAGGCGTCCGTCGGGCGTCGTGTAGGTCAGCATCGTCACGCCCCCGGCCAGCACGATGGTGTCGACGAACTCGTTGCCGCGCCGCTGGCGGTTCGAGCGGTAGCCGAGCTCGCGGAAACGATCGTTGGGATCGTGCACCAGGAAGCGGCGATCGCCGTCCTGCACGATCGTGCGACCGGGCTCGCGAATGAAGGTGCGATCGCCGTCACGCACCTCGCGGCGGTCGCGACGGATATCGTCGATGCGGCGAGCGCCGTTGCCGGCCATGAAGCCGCCGGCAAAGCCGGCCGCGGCGCCGATGGCGGCTGCGCCGGCCGGGCTCAGGCCGCCGCGACGATCTCGATCTGCGCCGCGGTCGCCCAGGCCGCGATCGCCCG
>CAZZZM010000216.1:0-5208 GCA_964658465.1 uncultured Nakamurella sp. | reverse complement strand
TCCTTTCCATGTTCGCTACAGATGGAAAAAAGGTAGCGATCACAGGGCGATAGCGTTAGATCACCTCAAGGTGTGTTTGCGGATAATGCCGCGCCGAGCAGCGCCTCCGGCTCGAGCACGATGACGCAGAGCGCGGCGAGCGCGAGATTGCGCATGGTCAGCGCGTGACGGTCGAGCAGCACGGCGGCGAGCAGGATCAGCGTCATCGCCAAGGCGCGCTCGGTGCCGATGCGCGAGCCGGTCATCACGTCGTAGCCGACGGCCGCGACCATCGCGGCGGCGGCCGACCATTTCTTGATGGGGTGGCGCAGCGCCAGCGTGCGGTTCAGCGCCAGCAGGCGGCGCAGGCCGACGAAGAAGATGCCGGCGACGAGCGTCATCTGCACGCCGGAGATGGTGACGACGTGGAAGATGCCGGCCTGGCGGATCGTATCCTTCGCGGCCTCCGAGATCAGGTCGCGCTTGCCGGTCACCATTGCGGCGGCGATGGCGCCGGCATCGCCGCCGACGATCGCGTCGACGCGGCGCGCCAGAGCGTTGCGGGCGCGGTCGACCGCCATGCCGAACCGCAGGGAGAGGTCTGGTGCGTCCGGCGCGTCGGCGGCCTCGATATGGCCGAGCACGCTGCCGACGGCGCCTATGCGGGCGTAATAGGCGTCGCGGGCGAAGTCGTAGCCGCCGGGCTCGGCGGCGCGCGACGGCGGCAGCAGGCGCGCCTTGACCTCGACGAAGGCGCCCGCCTCGAGGTCCGGCGTCCGACGCGTGGTGAGCCGCACGCGATAGGGCAGCGGCTCGTCGAGCCCGTCGGCGGCGGCGACGCGAAGGACGAAGCGGGCCCCCTCGCGGCGGAAATCCATCTCCTCGATGGTCCCCTGGAGGGTGGCGATGCGCACGCGGTCGAGCACCCGCGCGGTGCGCCAGGCCGCGCAGGCGAAGCCCGCGACAAGGGCGGCCGCGGCGATCGTCGCCATGAAGGCGCGCCGCTCGTGGCGCAGCAGCGCCGCGAGCCCGGCGAGGGCCGCCGCGAGGATGGTGGTAAGCCAAACGTTCGGCTCGCGGTCGGCGGTGAAGTAGAGGACGACGCCGGCGCCGGCGAAGACGGGCACCCACAGGAAGAAGCGACGCTGCTCGGCCTCGGCCTCGACGGCGTCACGCAGGGCTTGCGCCGCGGAAGCCCACGGGAGGCTGCCGCGCCCGGGCGCCGCGATGCGGCCTTCCAGGGTCGAGCCGGAGGCGTCGGTCATCTGGCTCCCGCACGCGGGCGAAGGAGAGTGCGTGCCTCCTCAAGACACATCGCGGCCGGCTCTCGTCTTGACTTGCCCCATGCTACACGACTAACCGCCCCCGACCACCCGTCCCCCCTCACACGAGTTTCCGCCCATGGCCGACGCGGTCGTCACGCGCTTCGCTCCATCGCCGACCGGCTTCCTGCACATCGGCGGCGCGCGCACCGCGCTGTTCAACTGGCTGTACGCGCGTCATTTCGGCGGCAAGATGCTGCTGCGCATCGAGGACACCGACCGCGAGCGCTCGACGGAGCCGGCCATCGCCGCGATCATCGACGGGCTCGAATGGCTCGGGCTGCAGTGGGACGGCGAGGTCGTGCACCAGTTCGCGCGCGCCGCGCGCCACCGCGAGGTCGCCGAGCAGCTCCTTGCCGCGGGCCACGCCTACAGGTGCTACGCGTCGGCCGAGGAACTCGCGCAGATGCGCGAGCAGGCGCGCGCCGAGCACCGCACGCCGCGCTACGACGGCCGCTGGCGCGACCGCGACCCCTCCGAGGCGCCGCCCGGCGTGAAGCCGGTGATCCGGCTGCGCGCGCCGCAGGAGGGCGAGACGGTCGTCGAGGACCAGGTGCAGGGCCGCGTCGCCTGGGCGAACAAGGACCTCGACGATTTCGTGCTGCTGCGCTCGGACGGCGGCCCGACCTACATGCTCGCGGTCGTCGTCGACGACCACGACATGGGCATCACCAACATCATCCGCGGCGACGACCACCTCACCAACGCGGCGCGGCAGACGCAGATCTACCAGGCGATGGGCTGGCGGGTGCCGACGATGGCCCACATCCCGCTGATCCACGGACCCGACGGCGCCAAGCTCTCCAAGCGCCACGGCGCGCTCGGCGTCGATGCCTATCGGGCGATGGGCTATCTGCCGGCGGCGCTGCGCAACTACCTCGTCCGGCTCGGCTGGTCGCAGGGCGACCGCGAGTTCTTCACGACGCCGGAGATGGTCGAGGCCTTCGACGTCAAGGGCATCGGCCGCTCGCCGGCGCGGTTCGACTTCGTCAAGCTCTCCAACGTCAACGGCCATTACATGCGCTCGGAGAGCCCGGAAGCTCTGCTCGCGGCGCTCGAGGCGGCCCTGCCCTATCTGCCCGACGCGAAGATCAAGACGCTCGACGACGCGAGCCGCGCCAAGCTGCTCGCCGCCATGCCGGGCCTCAAGGAGCGCGCCAAGACGCTGGTCGAGCTGCTCGACGGCGCGGCCTTCCTCTTCGCCCAGCGACCGCTGGCGATGGACGAGCCGGCGCAAGCGCTCCTCGACAAGGGGCGGGCGCATCTCGCGGCACTGCTTCCGCGTCTCGAGGCGCTGACCGAATGGGACGCCGCGACGATCGAGGCGGCGGTCCGCGCCTATGCCGGCGAGGTCGACGCCAAGCTGGGCCAGGTGGCGCAGCCGCTGCGTGCGGCGCTCACGGGGCGCGCCGTCTCGCCGGGGGTCTTCGACGTCTTCGCCGTTCTCGGCCGCGAGGAGAGCCTGGCGCGTCTGCGCGACCAGGCGGGCGGTGACAGCAATTTGTCGTAACGGTGGCGACGTCGCGGCAGGCCCGCTTGTGGCGGCATTTGCGATGGTCTAATGACCGCATCAGCACACCCTCTTTCGGCATAGGCCGCTGCGTCGCAGCGGCCTGTTTTCAAAGGTAGCTACATGAGCACAGAGACCGGTTCACTTTCGGTCGGCGGCAAGTCGATCAGCCTTCCCGTCAAAGACGCTGTCCACGGTCCTTCGGTTCTCGATATTTCAAAGCTCTACAGCCAGTCGAACATGTTTACGTTCGACCCAGGCTTTACCTCGACCGCCAGCTGCGAGTCGGCGATCACCTACATCGACGGCGACGAGGGCATCCTGCTCCATCGCGGCTACCCGATCGAGCAGCTCGCCGAGCACGGCTCCTTCCTCGAGACGGCCTACCTCCTGCTCTACGGCGAGCTGCCGACGCCGGAGCAGTTCGCTGACTTCCAGGTCCGCATCCAGCGCCACACGATGGTGCACGAGCAGATGTCGCGCTTCTTCCAGGGCTTCCGGCGCGACGCCCACCCGATGGCGGTGATGGTCGGCTCGGTCGGGGCGATGAGCGCCTTCTACCACGACGCGACCGACATCTCGGACCCGAAGATCCGCATGATCGCCTCGATGCGGCTGATCGCCAAGCTGCCGACGCTGGCCGCGATGGCCTATAAATACAATATCGGCCAGCCGTTCGTGTACCCGAACAACAGCCTCGACTACGCCGCCAACTTCCTCAACATGTGCTACGCGGTGCCGTGCGAGGAATACCAGATCTCGCCGGTCATGGCGAAGGCGCTCGACCGCATCTTTATCCTGCACGCCGACCACGAGCAGAACGCCTCGACCTCGACGGTGCGCCTCGCCGGCTCGTCCGGCGCCAACCCCTTCGCCTGCATCGCCGCCGGCGTCGCGTGTCTTTGGGGCCCCGCGCACGGCGGCGCCAACGAAGCCGCGCTGAAGATGCTGGCCGAGATCGGCGACGTGAAGAACATCCCGAAGTTCATCGCCCGCGCCAAGGACAAGAACGATCCGTTCCGCCTGATGGGCTTTGGCCACCGCGTCTACAAGAACTACGATCCGCGCGCCAAGATCATGCAGAAGACCTGCCACGACGTGCTCGACGAGGTCGGGCTCGGCGACGATCCGTTGCTGCAGGTCGCCGTCGAGCTAGAGCGCATCGCGCTGGAAGACGAGTATTTCGTCGAAAAGAAGCTCTACCCGAACATCGATTTCTATTCGGGCATCACCCTGAAGGCGATGGGCTTCCCGACCTCGATGTTCACCGTGCTCTTCGCCGTGGCGCGCACCGCCGGCTGGATCGCGCAGTGGAAGGAGATGATCGAGGACCCGCACCAGAAGATCGGTCGTCCGCGCCAGCTCTACACCGGCGCCGCCAAGCGCGATTACGTGCCGCTCGACAAGCGCTGAGGCGCCTAACCTTCTCCCGCCCGCGGGAGAAGGTAGGTCTAGACGAGCATCGCCATCGGTGCCTCGATCAGCTGCTTGAACGCGTCGAGCAGCTGCGCGCCGAGCGCTCCGTCGACGGCGCGGTGGTCGGTCGAGAGCGTGACGCTCATCACAGTCGCCACGGCCGGCGCGCCGTCCTTCACGACGACCCGCTGCTCGCCCGCGCCCACCGCCAGGATCGTCGCGTGCGGCGGGTTGATCACCGCCGCGAAGTCCTTGATGCCGAACATTCCGAGGTTCGACACCGCCGTCGAGCCGCCGGTGTATTCCTCTGGCTTCAGCTTCCGCACCTTGGCGCGCGCGGCATAATCCTTCATCTCGGCCGAGATCGCCGACAGGGTCTTCGTCTCGGCCTGGCGCACGACCGGCGTGATCAGGCCGCCGGGGATCGATACGGCGACGCCGACGTCGCAGTGCCTGTGGCGCAGCATGGCGCCCTCGGTCCAGGTCGCGTTGGCCTCCGGCACGCGCTGCAGCGCCAGAGCTAGGGCCTTGATGATCATGTCGTTGACCGAGACCTTGTAGGCCGGCTTGCCGTCCTTCACGGGCGCCGCCGCGTTGATCTGGCCGCGCAACGCCAACAGCGCGTCGAGATGGCAATCGACCGTGAGGTAGAAGTGCGGGATCGTCTGCTTCGCCTCGACGAGGCGGCGGGCGATCGTCTTGCGCATGCCGTCGTGCGGGACCTCCTCGTAGCTGCCCGGCTCGAACATCTTCTTGATGGTCTCGTCCGACTCCGTCGGCGCCGCGGCGATCCTGACGTCGGGCGTCTTGCCGGACGTCGCGGCGGGGAGCGGCGCCGCCGTCGGCTTGGGGCCGGCCTTCTCGGCCGCGCGCACGTCGCGCTCAACGATCCGGCCGTGCGGGCCGGTGCCGGCGACGTAGGCCAGGTCGAGGCCGAGTTGCTTGGCGAGCCGCCGCGCCAGCGGCGAGGCGCTGAGGCGG
>CAZZZM010000215.1:0-5234 GCA_964658465.1 uncultured Nakamurella sp. | reverse complement strand
GGGGTCGCCGTCGTCGACCTCGCGCCGCAGGCAAAGAAGATCGCCGACAATTTGCCGCTGAGCCAATGCAACGGCTGCGACCAGGACATTGCGGCAGCGCTCGGCGCGGACGTCGAGGTGGCCACCGCGATCCAGAAGGTCGGCTCGTCGGTCTATAATATTTCCGGCACGATCAAGGACGTCGCGACGAACCGGGTGCTGCGCGCCGGCGTCGTCTCCATCAACGGCGACGGCGACGACGAGTGGGACCACGGCGTGCGGTTCCTGGTGAAGGAGCGGCTGCTCGACCCGCCGCTCCCCGCCGACGCGGCCGGCCTGAAGGCGATGGTGGCCAAGCTGCCGAAGCCCGCGGACCGGTAGGCGCAGAACCGCGCTGCGCGAACGGCGGGATGAGGCGGGGACGTCGCCTCAGGTCGTGACGTCCGGCTTGTCGCGGCCCGTCCGCTGCGCGATCCCCGCGACCTGCTCGGCGATCGCGAACAGCGGCCGCAACTTCGTCTGCGTGTCCTGGCCGTGGTCGCCGTCGGCGGGCTCGTAGCCCTCGTAATAGACGCGCAGCGTCGCGCCCTTGGTGCCGGTGCCGGACAGGCGCATCACGATCCGCGAGCCGTTGGTGAAGACGAGGCGGATCCCCTGGTGCTGCGAGGTCGAATGGTCGATCGGGTCGGTGTAGGCGAAGTCGTCCGCCGTCGCGATCTCGTAGCCGCCGTCGAAGCGGCGCCCCTTCAGGCCCGCCACCTCGTCGCGAAGGTTTGCGACCAAAGCGTTGCCGGCGTCGAGGTCGATCTCCTCGTAGTCGTGCCGCGTATAATAGTTGCGCCCGTAGGTCTTCCAGTGTTCGCCGACGATCTCGGCGACCGGCTGCTTCCTCACCGCGAGGATGTTGACCCACATCAGCACCGCCCACAGGCCGTCCTTCTCGCGCACGTGGTCGGAGCCGGTGCCGAAGCTCTCCTCGCCGCAGAGCGTCGCCTTGCCCGCGTCGAGCAGGTTGCCGAAGAACTTCCAGCCCGTCGGCGTCTCGTAGCAGGCGATGCCGAGCTTCTCGGCGACGCGGTCGGCCGCCGTCGACGTCGGCATCGAGCGCGCGATGCCGGCGAGCCCGTCCCCGTAGCCGGGGCAGAGGTGCGCGTTGGCGGCGAGCACGGCGAGGCTGTCGGACGGGTTGATGTAGATCCCGCGGCCGAGGATCATGTTGCGGTCGCCGTCGCCGTCCGAGGCGGCGCCGAGGTCCGGCGCGTCGGGGCGCATCATCGCCTCGTAGAGGTCGCGGCAATGCACCGGGTTGGGGTCGGGATGATGGCCGCCGAAGTCGGGCAGCGGCTCGACATTGACGACGCTGTCGGCCGGCAGGCCGAGCTCGTCGACGAGGATCGCCCTGGCGTAGGGGCCGGTCGCCGCGCTCATCGCGTCGAAGCGCATCCGCAGGCCCGAGGCGAAGGCGGCGCGGATCGCCTCGAAGTCGAACAGGGTGGCCATCAGCGCCTTGTAGTCGGCGACCGGATCGATCACCTCGACGCGCGCGTCGCCGAGGTCGTGCGAGCCGAGAGCGGCAAGATCGAGATCCGGCGTCTCCAGCGTCCTGTAGCTCGAGATGTCCTTGGTGCGCGCGAAGATCGCCTCGGTGATCTTCTCCGGCGCCGGGCCGCCGTTGCCGATGTTGTACTTGATGCCGAAGTCGCCGTCGGGGCCGCCGGGGTTGTGCGAGGCGGAGAGGATGATCCCGCCATAGGCCTTGCGCGCGCGGATGATGCAGGACGCGGCGGGCGTCGACAGCAGGCCGCCCTGCCCCACCAGGATGCGGCCGAAGCCGTTCGCCGCCGCCATGCGGATGATGGTTTGGATCGCCTCCTTGTTGAAGAAGCGTCCGTCGCCGCCGACCACCAGCGTCTCGCCCGCGAAGCCCTCGAGCGAGTCGAAGATCGCCTGCACGAAGTTCTCGAGATAGCCCGGCTGCCGGAACACCTCGACCTTCTTGCGCAGCCCCGACGTGCCGGGGCGCTGCCCGTCGATCGGATTGGTGGCGACCGTCTTCGCTTGCATCTCGAACCCCCGACCCTTTCGGGCATGAGGCGACGCGGCGACGGCGCCTGTCAACTGGACGGGCGATCGTGTTTGGGGCGCCGGCTGTCCTCCGCTATGCTCGGCCGATGGCGCCTCCTTCGGCCGCGATTACTCTTCTGGAGAACGACGATCCGCCGCCCGCCGCCGGGCCGGCGCTGCAGGCGCTGTGGTGGGCGCATCGCGGCGGCTGGGAACGCGCGCACGCCCTGGTGCAGGATGCCGACGGGCGAGAGGCCGCGTGGGTGCACGCTCACCTCCATCGGCTGGAGGGCGACATCGCCAACGCCTCGTACTGGTATCGACGCGCCGGCCGCCCGATCACCACCGGCGATCTCGCGCAGGAGCGGGTTGCGATCGTCGCGACGCTGCTGTCCGACGCCTGACGCGAGCGATATTATTTCTTGCGGGACGGTCCATCGCGGACCGAGCGTCGTCCTGCTGCCGTCAGGCCGCCAGGCGGTGCAGCGCCTCGGTGACGCGAGCGGCGTCGTAGGGCTTGGCGAAGAATTGACCGCGGGAAGGAAGGTCGGACTTGGCGGGCCAGGCCTTGCCGGAGGTCACGATGATCTCGATCGGCGGCCAGCGGTCGCGGATCGCCGCGGCGAGCTTGAGCCCGTTCATCGAGCCCGGCATGTCGATGTCGGTGAAGACGATGTGGATGTCGGGCCGCGATTGCAGCACCTTGATCGCCGCGTCCGCGTTCGTCGCGGTGACGACCTCGAAGCCGGCGTCCTCGACGATGTCGGCCGCCAGCATGAGCAGAAGCGGCTCGTCTTCGACGACCAATACCGTCTTCCGTGTCGCGTTCGTCGAACTCATACGCACCCTTGTAATAAAAAAGCTTCGCTTGCGTTAACTTTCGTCGATCGCCCGCAGCGGGGCGCGGAATTCGGCGGTGAGGCCTTGCGCTCCATAGTCGAGCCGGGCGTTTCCCGCCCCGACGATGCCCATCCCGATCAGGCGCGATCCGAACCCCTTCCGCGTCGGCGGCGCGGCCGCCGGCCCGCCGCGCTCGCGCCACGACAGGGAGAAGATCGGCTCGCCACCGCTCTTGTCGATCGTCCAGTCGAGCGCGACCCGGCCCGCCTCCACCGACAGGGAGCCATACTTGATGGCGTTCGTGGCCAGTTCATGAAGGAGAAGTGACAGCGACAGCGTGGCCTTGGGGCCGAGAGTCACGTTCGGACCCGCGCTGGCGATATGCGCCTGGTGCCCGTGCAGGGCCATCACCTGCGCGACGACCTCGGCGAGCGGTGCCGAGGCGAAGTCCTGTTCCAGAAGCACGTCGTGCGCCTTGGAGAGCGCGATGATGCGATCCTCCAGCGCCTTGACCACGTCCCGCTCGGAGATGCCGCGCAGCGTCTGGTTGGCGATGGCCTGGACCATGGCGAGCGTGTTCTTGAGCCGGTGGCTGAGCTCCATGTTGAGCACGCGCTGCTGCTCTTCGGCGCGGATCTTGGCCAGCGTCGCGTAGGTGCGGTCGGCGACGGCGACGACGAAGTCGATCTCGCCGGGGCTCCAGGTGCGCGGCGCGGCGCTGTGCACGAAGAACGCGGCGGCAAGCCGGCCGCGCTCGATGAGCGGCACGACGATCTGCGCCTTGACCCCGATGCGCGCATAGGCGTCGATGTCGCCGGCGAGCCAGCGGTCGACCGGAATGTTGGCGTTGACCACGGGCACGCCCTCTCCCAGCCGATCGAGCGTGACACGGAATGCGCCGAGCGCATAGCGGCCGACGAGGCTGGCGATGCCCGGCGCCGTCCAGTCGCGCTCGATCGAGAAGGCCTGCTTGCCGTGGTCGAGCAGCGACATGGCAGCGCGCGAGACGCCGAGCGTCTCGCCGAGGATGCACGCCGCGCGGTCGACGACGTCGGCGGTCACCGTCGCCTCGCGCAGATCGTCGCCGAGCACGATCAGCGCGGCGGCGCGCAGGTCCGCGAGCTTGCGCTCGGTGATGTCGCGCACGATCCCGACCATCGCCGTGACGCCGCCGTCGGCATCGGTGCGGAAATCGGCGGTCCGGCCGATCCACCGGTCCGCGCCGTCGTTGGCGCGCCGGATGCGGAACTCCGTCTCGCGCGGGACCGTGCCCTCGGCGGTGGTCTGCCGCGTGGCGAGGAAACGGCGATCCGCCTCGTGGACGAGGGCGTGGACGTCCTCCGCCGCATGATCCGGCGCGACGTCGACACCGAAGATGCGGCAGAACTCGGCCGAGACGCGGACGCGATAGGTCGCAGCATCGAGGACGAAGGTGCCGATGCCGCCGGCCCGGTTGGCGTCGGCCGCATGGGCCTGATCGAGGTGCATGCGGGCGATCGCCGCCTCGCTCGACTGGGCGCGCCCGAGCAGCGCCAGCCCGGCGCGCCGGGTCTCCTCGAGCGCCGCGTCGCGGTCGGCCATCGCCTTGCGCAGCGCCAGCACCACCATGACCTGCCTGGCGAGCGCCGTCAGCGCCTCCGCCTGTGCGGGCAGCAGGCCGCCCGGCCGCGGCACGACGTCGATCACGCACAGGGAGCCGATCGGGATGCCCTCCGGCGTCCGCAGCACCGCGCCGGCGTAGAAGCGGATGTGCGGCGACCCGGTGACGAGGGTGTTCTGCCGGGTGCGCGGGTCGAGCGTCAGGTCGGTGATGACGAGCAGCTCGTCTTCCGCCATGGCGTAGGCGCACACCGACTGGCCGATCGACGTCTCGCACGGGTCGAAGCCGATGCGCGCCTTGAACCACTGGCGATCCTCGGCGACGAGGCTGACGAGCGCCACCGGCGTGTCGCAGACGCGTTGAGCGATCTTGACTATGTCGTCGAACTCGGGCTCCGGCGGCGTATCGAGGATACGGTAGTCCGCAAGGGCATCGAGCCGCGCTTCAACATCGAGCATCGGCGAATCGTGGCTTTTCGATCTGGGACGTTCAGTGATTGAAGCGCCCCCCTTCTCAAAAGCCTCGGGGACGCCTTTGTAAAGCGCAGCCAGAAAGAGATTTCCCGTCGACCGACAAAGCGACCGGCCCGAAGGTCTAAGGGGCGGCGGCGTCGCCGAGGTCCACTTCCGCCTCCTTTGCCGGCGATGATCGGCTTCCGGCGACGAACTTTTGCCAAGCGGCGCAGTGGTTGCAAGGATGCTCGGACCAACCGGAGCCTGCCCATGACAAAGACGGGACCCATGACCGAGAC
>CAZZZM010000214.1:4084-5273 GCA_964658465.1 uncultured Nakamurella sp. | reverse complement strand
CAGGGCGGCGGGGCGTCGTTGCGGCGAGGCGCGAAGCCTACTGCATCGGCTGCTGGTCCATCATCATCTGCTTCTTCATCATCATGCGCTTCTGCCGCATCGTCATCTTCTTCTGCATCATCGGCTGCTCGGCGGCCGGCGCGGCCATCGGCGCCATCATGGGCTGCATCATCGGCATCATGGCCATCGGCCCGGAATTCATCGGCGTCGCCGGGAAGTCCTCCGCCATGGCGGCGCCCGCGAAGGCAAAGGTGGACGTGGCGGCGATGACGGCGAGTGTGGTGATCTTCATCCGGTTCTTCCTCCTGGTGTCGGATCGACCCGCGCGGCGCGCCAGACGATCGTTCCTCCGGCAAATGCACGCGGAGGTCGATCGTTCTAATTTCTTCTCGATTTTGGCGTGAAACTTCCGCGGTACCGCGCCTTACGCGCCGGTGCCGTTGATTTATCTCGTGCTTGTCACATCGAGCGCAGCCGGGCGCGGACCGCCCGTCGCCCAGTCGACAAGCTGCACCGTATGCACCACCGGCACGCCGACGGCGCTGCCGATCTGAACGATGCAGCCGATGTTGCCGGCCGCGACCACGTCGGGGCGGGTCGTCTCGATGTTCCTCGCCTTGCGCGCCTTCAGCTGGTCGGCGATCTCCGGCTGCAGCAGGTTGTAGGTTCCGGCCGAGCCGCAGCAGATGTGGCCCTCCGGCACCGGCGTGACCTCGAAGCCGGCCCTCGCGAGCACCTCCATCGGCGTCTTCGTCACCTTCTGCCCGTGCTGCAGCGAGCACGCGGAATGGTAGGTCACGCGCAGCTTCGGCAGATCGCCGACAGGCGCGATCGGCAATTCGGCCAGGATCTCGCTGACGTCGCGCGACAACGCCGACACCTCCGCCGCATCGGCGGCGATATCCGGGTGCTCGCGCAGCATGAAGCCGTAATCCTTCAGCGTCGTGCCGCAGCCCGACGTGTTGATGACGATGTGGTCGAGACCCCGCGCCCGCTTCTCGGCCATGAAGGCGCGAACGTTCGCCGCGGCCATCGCATGCGAGGCGTCCTCGTGGCCCATGTGGTGCTGCAGCGCGCCGCAACAGCCGACGCCGCTCACCACCACCACCTCGACGCCGTGCCGCGTCAGCAAGCGGATCGTCGCCTCGTTGATGGCGGGGTCGAGCACCTGCTGCGCGCAGCCGGTCAG
>CAZZZM010000214.1:2323-3984 GCA_964658465.1 uncultured Nakamurella sp. | reverse complement strand
CGGTCCATCAGCGGACGCTTGTAGGTCTTGGCGATATGCGCGCGGGCGTGATCGACGAGGTGCATGTAGTTCACGCCCGACGGGCAGGTCGTCATGCACGCGAGGCAGGAGAGACAGCGGTCGATGTGCTTCACCGTTTCGGCATCCGCCGGCCGGTCGTTCTCCAGCATGTCCTTCATCAGATAGATGCGCCCGCGCGGCGAATCGTTCTCCTCGCCGAGCAGCACGAAGGTCGGGCAGGTGGCGGTGCAGAAGCCGCAATGCACGCATTTGCGGATGACCTTCTCGCTCGACGCGAAGGCGGGTCGTTCGAGAAGCTCGGGATCGAAGCTGGTCTGCATCTCTGGCCTCGGCGGGGAAGAGCTTGGCGCGCCGCCTCGCGCGCATTAGGGATCAAGCGAAGCCAATGCCGGGCGCGCGGGGTCCGCGCAAGTGCACGCGGGGACGCTGGGTCGAATGAGGGAGCATTTCAGTCTGGACGACCTCGCCGCCATCGTGCGCGCCCGCGCCTCGGCGGAGGCCGCGACCTCCTACACGAAGTCTCTGCTCGACAAGGGCGCGGCGCGCTGCGCCAAGAAATTCGGCGAGGAGGCGATCGAACTGGTGATCGCCGTCGCCGAGGGTGAAAAGTCCGCGATCGTTGGCGAAACGGCAGACGTGTTCTATCATTTGACCGTCCTGCTCGAGGCGAGCGGGGTCTCGCTCGACGAGGTCATGAGCGAGCTGCACCGGCGGACGGCCCAGTCCGGCCACGAGGAAAAGGCGTCGCGCTAGCGACCGGACAACCCGAGGCCCTCATGGACGACCGCGCCGAGCTTCCGGTCCACTCGCCCTACCATCGTTTCGACCGCGCCCATTGGGCCGCGTTGCGCGCCGACACGCCGCTGACGCTGTCGGCCGAGGACCTCGTCCGGCTGCGCTCGACCAACGAGCCGATCACGCTTGAAGAGGTGATCGAGATCTATCTGCCGCTGTCCCGTCTGCTCGCGCTCTACGTCGCGGCGACGCAGGGGCTGTTCAAGGCGACGCAGCGCTTCCTCGGCGCCGACGACGGCAAGGTCCCCTACATCATCGGCGTCGCCGGTTCGGTCGCCGCCGGCAAGTCGACCTTCACCCGCGTCATGCGCGCGCTGCTGCAGCGCTGGCCCAACACGCCGCGCGTCGACCTCGTCACCACCGACGGCTTCCTGTTCCCGAATGCCGTGCTCGAGCGCGAGGGGCTGATGGGCCGCAAGGGCTTTCCGGAGAGCTACGACGGCCCGTCGCTGCTGCGCTTCATCTCCGACGTGAAGGCGGGGCGCCGCGAGGTCGCCGCCCCCGTCTACTCGCACTTGACCTACGACATCGTGCCCGACGCGCAGGTGGTGATCGACCGGCCGGACATCCTGATCGTCGAGGGGCTCAACGTGCTCTCGCCCGGCCGCAAGCGACGCGGGCGCTCCAAGCCGCCGGCCGCCTTCATCTCGGACTTCTTCGACTTCTCGATCTACCTCGACGCCGGCGAGAGCGACCTCGAACGATGGTACGTCGAGCGTTTCATGCATCTGCGCGAGACCTCGTTTCGCGATCCGCGCTCCTATTTCAGGAAATACGCCGAGATCGATGAGGGGGCGGCGGTCGCCAAGGCCAAGGACATCTGGCGCACGATCAACCTCGTCAAC
>CAZZZM010000214.1:0-2223 GCA_964658465.1 uncultured Nakamurella sp. | reverse complement strand
AACGCCGCGCCGCCGTCGCCGGCAAGCAGCGCAGGATCGACGATTTTCAGGCAGACGCTCGTGTTGGAGCGCGTCGCCGGGACCTCGGCGAGGAAGTCGATCCATGGTGTCGCCGCCACCCAGGCGTCGAGCGCCGCGAAGCTCGCGTCGGCACGCGCCTGCAACGCCACGCCGCCGCCGAGACCTTTCGCCCAGCGCAGCGTGTCGATGTAGTCCTCGACGCAGAGCATCGACGGCGTGTTGATCGTCGATCCGTCGAAGAAGCTTCTGTTGAGCTTGCCCTTCTCGACCATGCGGAAGAGCTTCGGCAGCGGACGGTCGGGTACGAAACCTTCGAGCCGCGCGATCGCGCGAGGGCCGACGACGAGCATGCCGTGCGCCGCCTCGCCGCCCACCGCCTTCTGCCAGGAGAAGGTGACGACGTCGAGCTTCTCCCAGGGCAGCGCCTGCGCGAAGACGGCGGAGGTGGCGTCGCAGATCGTCAGGCCCGCTCTCTCGGCGGGGATCATCTCGGCGGAGGGGACGCGCACGCCCGAGGTCGTGCCGTTCCAGGTGAAGACGACGTCGCGGTCGAAGTCGATCGCGGCGAAATCCGGCAGCTGCCCGTAGGGCGCGACGATCGCCCGCGCATCCGACAGCTTCAGCTCGCGGACGACGTCGGTGACCCATTCCTTGCCGAAGGATTCCCAGGCGACGACCTCGACGCCGCGCTGCCCGAGCAGGTTCCACAGCGCCATCTCGACCGCGCCGGTGTCGGAGCCGGGGGTGATCGCGATGAGATGCGTCTCCGGGATCGCCAGCACCTCGCGGGTCAGCGCCAGCGCCTCGCGCAGCTTGGCAAGGCCCGCCGGCGCGCGATGCGAGCGCCCGAGCGCGGCGTCGGCCAGCGCGCCGGGTGTCCAGCCGGGGCGCTTGGCGCAGGGGCCGGAAGAGAAATGCGGATTGACCGGCCGTGCAGCCGGACGCGCGATCGTCGCCATGAGAGCCATCCTTGCCGCTGGCATGCCCCGCCGCCGGGAAACCTGTCAATCGAGCCGGTGCCCGGCCGCATCGTCCCCGCCGCGGGTCGGCGAGCCGGCGCTTTTCCCTGCGGCACCGGGGCGCGTGCCTTGATTGCGGCCGGGGCAGCCCCACCTGCCGGCGACACATCGAACCCCGTCACAACAAGGAAGAGGTCAAACCATGGCCGACGACAAAACCCCCGTTTGGTTCATCACCGGCTGCTCCACCGGCTTCGGCCGCGCGCTGGCCGAACTCGTGCTCGACCGCGGCTGGCGTGCCATCGTCACCGCGCGCGACAAGGCCAAGGTCGAGGAGCTGGCGGCCGGCACCAGAGGCGAGGCGCTGCCGCTGTCGCTCGACGTCACCGAGCCCTCGCAGATCAGGGACGCCGTCGCCGCCGCCAAGCGCGCCTTCGGCCGCATCGACGTGCTCGTCAACAACGCCGGCTACGGCTACCAGGCCTCGGCGGAGGAAGGCGACGACGGCGAGATCCGCGCGATGTTCGACGCCAACGTGTTCGGCCTGTTCCAGATGACGCAGGCGGTGCTGCCGATCATGCGCCAGCAGCGCGACGGCCACATCCTCAACATCACCTCGGTCGCCGGCCGCATGGGCTTTCCCTCCTCGGGTTTCTACGCCGCGACGAAACACGCCGTGGAAGGCTGGGCCGACGCGCTGGCCAAGGAGGTCGCGCCGCTCGGCATCAAGGTGACCAACGTCGAGCCCGGTCCGTTCCGCACCGACTGGGCCGGTCGCTCGCTGAAGCAGACGCCGACGCGGATCAAGGACTACGAGGAGACGGTCGGCACGCGGCTCAAGGCGACGGCGGAGGGCTCCGGCCAGCAGAAGGGCGACCCGGTCAAGGCCGGCCGGCTGATGATCGAGATCGCCGGGATGGACAAGCCCCCGCGCCAGGTCGTTCTCGGCCAATGGGGCGTCGAGGCCGTCACCGAGGACGCCCGCGCCCGCCTGGCCGAGCTCGAAGCCTGGGCGGCGCAGGGCGCGGCGACGGACTTCGAGGCGTAAGCCTCGGCATTCGTCGACGACTAACGTCGTGGGCGCCGTCATTCGGACGGTGCTTGCACTAACATCAGGCATCACGCGCCGGGCGGGATTGATCTCGACCGGCACTTGCGCTCGTAAGGCGGGAACGCCGGGGGAACGCGGCACATCCCCTGGACCGCGCCGCGCTGCCCCGCTAGAACCCGCCCAACCCCCGAA
>CAZZZM010000213.1:0-5289 GCA_964658465.1 uncultured Nakamurella sp. | reverse complement strand
GTGGTGCGGGCCGAATACGAGCGCGTCCTCGCTCGCGACGCGACCGCCGCGTTCGCCTGATACGGGAACCATTGGGTGCAGCGCCGCGTCATAGGTGCGACAGGGGGTCACCATGACGATCGCAATTTTCACCGCACGGCGCCTCTCGCTTGCCATCGCTCTCGCGGCCGGCACGGCCCTGGCGCCGGCTTCGGCGCACGCCGGCTTCTTCGACGAGCTGTTCGGCGGGGGCGCCCCGGCGCCGCAGCCGCAACAGGTCCAGCCCGACGGCGGCGGTTACACCTACGACCAACTCAATCAGGGCTATCAGGCGATCCCCCGTGCCCCGCGCGCGAAGAAGAAGGTCGCCGCCGCGGTCGACCGGAAGCCGGTGCTGCAGAAGACCACCGACATCATGAGCGACAAGACGTTGCGCCCCGGCGACGCCGTGATGATGAAGTCGGGCGTCCATATTTTCGCCGGCGACACCGACGCCCATCACGACAGCAGCGACTTCGTCGCGCTCGACACCGCCCACCACGTCTCGAAGGACCAGAAGGGCCAACTCGTCGCTCTCGACGTCGCCCACCGCGCTCCGATGGACTATGCCGCCAGCACGACGACCATGCTGGAAGGCCGTTCGGTCGGCGGGCGGGCGATCAGCGAAGGCTACAAGATCACCGACGCGCGCGGCCGATCGATCCGCTACGTCGGCCCGTAACAACATTTTACGCAAGATTTGAAATCAGCCTGCGCTCAGCCCTCGAGCGCGGGCTTTTCTTCGGCCATCGCCGCGAGCGTCTTCACGACCAGCGGCCGTGTGATGCGCCGCCCTTCTGCCAGCGCCGCCTCGTCGATCGCCGCGACGAAACGCGAGACGGCATCCAGCGACTGCTCGCAATGCAGGGCGGCATAGGCGACGACGTCCGTATCGATCCGGATCTGACGATCGGCGAACAATTTGACCAGGACCGCGCGCAGGAGGGCCGCGTCGGGGCGGCCGATCACCGCCATCGGCGCCCGGCGCAGGCGCGACAGCAGGTCGGGCGTCCGCACGCCCCAATGGTCCGGTGCCGTGCGCGCGGTGACCACCAGCCATCCCTGCGCCTCCTCGACGAGGTTGAGGAGATGGAAAAGCTCAGCCTCCGGCACGGTGCCGCGATCCGCGTCCTCCAGGAGCAGCGCCCTGCCCGGCACCACCGCATCGAGGGCCTCGAAAGGCGACGCCTCCGCGTGCCCCGCCCAGATCGCGGCGAGATGGCTCTTGCCGGCACCGGCGGGGCCGGTCAGCAGCAGCGTCCGCGAGGGCCAGCCGGGCCAGCCCATGATCAGCGCATGCGCCGCTTCGTTCGCTGGCGAGACCAGGAAATCGTCGGGATCGAAGGACGGCGCCCGCGTCAGGTCGAGCACCATCTGCCGCGCCGAGCGCGACCGAGGGCGCGTCCCGTCGCTCATCCGGCGGCGATCCGTTGCGGCTCGGCGGACGGTGTCGGCGCCGGCGCCGTCGGCGGCAGGATCGGCTGCGGCTCGCTGCCCGGGATGATGCCGGTGTAGATCGGGCTCTCGCGGTAGCGCATCGTCGCAAAGCGCAGCAGCACGCCGATCGCCGATGCGACCGGCACCGCGACGACCAGCCCGGTGAAGCCCCAGACGCTGCCGAAGGCGAGCAGCGCGAACATGATCCAGACGGGGTGAAGCCCGACGCGGTCGCCGACGAGCTTCGGCGACAGCACGTTGCCCTCGAGCGCCTGCCCCGCCATCACGATCCCCAGCGCGGCAGCCGGCAGATGCCAGCTCGGCCAGCCCTGGACGATCGCCACGAGCAGCGCGAAGAACAGGACGAGCAGCGAGCCGACGTATGGCACGAAGCTCAGGACGCCGCCGACGATGCCGATGAGCAGCCCGAAGTTGAGGCCGATGAGGGTAAGGCCGATGCCGTACCAGGCGGCGAGGAACAGGCAGACCAGCGATTGCCCGCGCAGGAAGCCGGCGAGCGCCTGATCGATGTCGTGGGCGATACCGCGCACGGTGTCGCGGTTGCGTGGCGGCACCAGCCCGTCGATCGTCTCGACCATCTTGCGCCAGTCGAGCAGCATGTAGAACGCCACGACCGGCGTCACGATGATCAGCGAGATCAGGTCGAGCAGGGCAGCGCCGCGCGACAGCAGGCCGTTGAAGAAGCCGACGATCCAGGCGACCGCCTTGCTGGCGTAGTCGCTCGCGAAATTGCGCACCTCGGACACCGTGCCGCCGCTGTCGATCCCGAACCGCTCGAGCAGCCTCGCCCCCCAGCCATGCTGCGTGAAGGCCGACGCCGCCGAGGCCCCGAGATCCTGTGCGCGCTGGACGAGGGCGGGCAGTGCCTTGGCGAAGTCCGACACCTGGCGCACAAGCATCGGCGTGAATAGGACGAGGGTCAGGATGACGACGACGATCGCGCCGAACAGGATGATCGTCGTCGACCAGGTCCGGCTCAAGCCGAAGCGCTGCAGCTTGTTGGCGAGCGGATCGAGCAGATAGCCGAGCACCGCCGCCATCACGAACGGCAGGAGCACCGCGTTGAATAGCCAAAGCAGGTAGAAGACGACGATGGCCGCGCCGGTCCAGAAACCGACCTTCCACCCGATGCCGAGGCGTCTGCGCGCGGGAGCCATCCTCGGGAGCCAATCCTGGTTGGGCACGGAATCCGATGCCCCAAATGGCAGTGGTGCGCTGCAGCGTCAATGACCAGCACCGACACGTTTCAGGTCAGCGCGTGCAGCGGCCCGGCGCTTCCCCTAGTGTTGCGCTCGCGCGCTACACCAGCCGGCTTTGCTCCTTCGCCGCGGCGATGAAGCTCGCGAACAGCGGGTGCGGCTCGAAGGGGCGGGATTTCAGCTCGGGATGGTATTGCACGCCGATGAACCACGGGTGGTCGCGGTACTCGATCGTCTCGGGCAGCAGGCCGTCGGGCGACATGCCGGCGAAGCTCATGCCGTGCTCCTGCAGCGTCTCGCGGTAGTGCGTGTTGACCTCGTAGCGGTGGCGGTGGCGCTCGGAGATGATCGTGTCGCCGTAGATCTCGGCGATGCGCGAGCCCTCCTTCAGATGCGCTTTGTAAGCGCCGAGCCGCATCGTGCCGCCCTTGTCGCCTTCGGCGGCGCGGATCTGCAGCTCGTTGCCGCGCATCCATTCGGTGAGCAGGCCGACGACGGGCTCGCGGGTCGCGCCGAACTCCGTCGAGTTCGCCTCGTCGATCCCGGCCAGCGCCCGCGCGGCCTCGATCACCGCCATCTGCATGCCGAAGCAGATGCCGAAATACGGCACGCGCCGCTGGCGGGCGAAGCGCGCCGCCAGGATCTTGCCCTCGGCGCCGCGCTGGCCGAAGCCGCCCGGCACCAGGATGCCGTTGACGTGCTCGAGATGCGCGGCAGGGTCGGTGCCCTCGAAGATCTCGCTCTCGATCCAGTCGAGATGGACGGAGACGCGGTTGGCGAGACCGCCGTGGGTCAGCGCCTCGATCAGCGATTTGTAGGCATCCTTCATGCCCGTATACTTGCCGACGATGGCGATCGTCACGTCGCCGTCGGTGCGGCGGAGACGCTCGGTCACCTCGTTCCAGCGCGTCATGTTGGGCTTGGGCGCCGGCTCGATGCCGAAGGCCGCGAGCACCTCGCGGTCGAGGCCGGCGGTGTGATAGGCCATCGGCACGTCGTAGATCGAGGCGACGTCGCGTGCCTCGATGACCGCGGAGGCGCGCACGTTGCAGAAGAGGCCGAGCTTGCGCTGCTCCTCCGCCGGGATCGGCCGGTCGCAGCGGCACAGCAGGATGTCGGGCTGGATGCCGATCGAGCGCAGCTCCTTCACGGAATGCTGGGTCGGCTTCGTCTTCAGCTCGCCGGCCGAGGCGATCCACGGCAGCAGCGTCAGGTGGATGAAGATCGAATGGCCGCGCGGCAGGTCGTTGCCGAGCTGGCGGATCGCCTCGAAGAACGGCAGGCCCTCGATGTCGCCGACCGTGCCGCCGATCTCGACGAGCACGAAGTCGAACGCCTCGTTGCCGTCGAGCACGAATTCCTTGATGGCGTTGGTGACGTGCGGGATCACCTGGACGGTGGCGCCGAGATAGTCGCCGCGGCGCTCCTTGGCGATGATGTCCTGGTAGATGCGCCCCGTCGTGATGTTGTCGGCCTGCACGGCCGGGCGCCCGGTGAAGCGCTCGTAATGGCCGAGGTCGAGGTCGGTCTCGGCGCCGTCGTCGGTCACGAAGACCTCGCCGTGCTGATACGGGCTCATCGTGCCCGGATCGATGTTCAGGTAGGGGTCGAGCTTGCGAAGCCTCACCGTATAGCCACGCGCCTGCAGCAGCGCGCCGAGAGCGGCCGATGCGAGACCCTTGCCGAGGGAGGAGACCACGCCGCCGGTGATGAAGATGTACCGCGCCATGGGATTTGGGACTTAACGGGTTTCTCGGGGGATGGGGAGTGGAAATGCGCGGCTCATCACACATTCCACGGCGGCGCATGGCAGGTGCCTCGATAACGCACCTCCCCGGCCGGCTTGCTCGACACGAGGTTCATCGCCAGAACTGTCGACGCGACGGGGTCGTGTAAATCGAGGTCCAGATGCTGCACAGACTGACCAGACGCGCGATCGAAACCCTCGAGTTTCGCGGCGTGCTGGTCGTGCTTGCCCTCCTCGCGGGCGTGATCCTCTACGTCTCGCTCTTCGCCGGGCATCGGCCGAAGGCCGATGACGACGCGGTGCCCAGGGTTCCCATCGGGGACGCCCCGCCGCCGAGCCGACGCTAGGGTGCGGCGGCCCGCGGCATAACCGGGGCGGCTCGAAGCCTAGCCGACGATCTCGTTGCCGGAGAACCATTGCGCGATCTCGATCTGCGCGGTCTCGGGCGCGTCGGAGCCGTGTGCGGAATTCTCGCCGACCGAGATCGCGTGCTCCTTGCGGATCGTGCCGGGCTCGGCCTTCGCCGGATCGGTCGCGCCGAGCACGTCGCGATAGGCCTTGATCGCGTTCTCGCCTTCCAGCACCTGCACGACGACCGGGCCCGCCGTCATCGTCTCGACCAGCTCGCCGAAGAACGGGCGCGCCTTGTGCACGGCGTAGAACGTCTCGGCCTGGGCGCGCGTGATGAGGACGCGCTTCTGCGCGATGATGCGGAGGCCCGCCTTCTCGATCAGCGCGTTGATCGCGCCCGTCAGATTGCGGCGCGTGGCGTCCGGCTTGATGATGGAGAAGGTGCGTTCGATCGCCATTGTCGCGGGGTCCGTTTCGGGGCTTGCGGGAGGTGCCGGGCTTGTAGCCAGCGGGTGC
>CAZZZM010000212.1:0-5318 GCA_964658465.1 uncultured Nakamurella sp. | reverse complement strand
GAGTCGGCGATCAACGCTCACCCCGCCCGGACGAGGCTCACCAGCCGTTCGACATGGGCGATCGGCGTCTCCGGCAGGATGCCGTGGCCGAGGTTGAAGATGTGCGGGCGGCCGCGCATCGCGCTGAGGATGCGCGCCACGGCCTCGTCGAGCGCCGCGCCGCCGGCGATCAGCGCCAGCGGATCCAGATTGCCCTGCAGCACGGTCGTCCGCGGCAGCGTCTGCGCCGCCCAGACGGGATCGACGGCCGTGTCGATGCCCAGCGCGTCGGCGCCGGTCGCGGCCTCGAGCCCGACGAGCCGCGGCCCGGCCCCGCGAGCGAAGACGATCACCGGAATGTCGGGATGCGCCGCCCGCACGCCCTTCACGATGGCGGCGATCGGCGCGACGCACCAGCGCTCGAAGGCACCCGCCGGCAGCACGCCGGCCCAGGTGTCGAAGACCTGGATCGCGTCGACCCCGGCCTCGATCTGCTTGCCGAGGTAGGCGATCGACGCCTCGACCAGCTTGTCGATCACTTGTTGGAAGAGCTCGGGGTGGCGATAGGCGAAGAGCCGCGCCGGCGCCTGGTCGGGCGTGCCCTTGCCGGCGATCATGTAGCTCGCCACGGTCCAGGGCGCGCCGCAGAAGCCGATCAGCGGGGTGTCGTGCGGCAGGTCCTGCTTCAGCCTCGCGACGGTCTCCAGCACCGGCGCCAGGCGATCGAGGTCGAGCGTGTCGCGAAGCGCCGCGACGCCGCGCGCATCGGAGATCGCCGCCAAACGCGGGCCCTCGCCGCTCTCGAAGCTCACGCGCTGGCCGAGCGCGTCGGGGATGACCAGGATGTCCGAGAACAGGATCGCCGCGTCGAAGCCGAACCTGCGTATCGGCTGCAGCGTCGCCTCGACGGTCGCCTGCGGCGAGTAGCAGAAGTCGAGGAAGGACGCCGCCTCGGCGCGGATCTGCCGATATTCCGGCAGGTAGCGCCCGGCCTGCCGCATCAGCCACAGCGGCGGCGGCCAGACGGGCTCGCCGGCGAGCGCCCTCAGGAACCTTGGTGACGTCTCGGACATTGAGGTTGGCAAACCAATAAATCCTTAGAGAGATTCTTCTTTTTTATTCTTCTTGGGGCATGGATTAGAGCCATCCCTCCCGACACACAATCTCCCCAGACGACCGCGACTTGCGAGTCATCTCCACAGGTCGGGACAGCGCGCGCTCCGGTTAACGAAAGCTTAACGGCGTCAATCGCTTCTTAACGGGCGGGCGGTCGCGGAGGCGGACGTTAACGACTTGTTAACACCTCGGGCGACGCGGGACAGTTCGGCGCCGCGTCGGACGCCTGTTGATGGAGTCGCCGCGACTCTCTAGGTCGGTAAGGCCGGCCCGGCCGGGGTAGCGATTTGTCCACATCCCTCCCCAGCAGTCCCGGCCGGCGCCCTAGCCAGGACGAGGCCCCATCGGTGAAGCGCAATTTCCATCTCCACCTGATCTCCGATGCGACCGGCGAGACGCTGATGTCGGTGGGGCGCGCGGCGGCCGCGCAATACGAGGGCGTCTCGGCGATCGAGCACATCTACCCGCTGGTCCGCTCGCGCGAGCAGCTCGACAAGGCGATCGCCGAGATTGAGGCGGCGCCCGGCATCGTGCTCTACACATTGGTCGACGAGGATCTGATCGAGCGGCTCGAGCCGGCCTGCCGCGAGGCGGGGGCGCCGACCTTCTCCGTCCTCGGGCCGATCCTCAACTTCTTCGAGGCCTTCATCGGCATCCAGGCGACGCCGCGACCGGGCGCGCAGCACAATCTCGATGCCGACTATTTTCGGCGGATCGACGCGCTCAACTATACGATGATGTGCGACGACGGGCAGAACGTCGACGCCTACGAGGAGGCCGACGTCGTGCTGGTCGGCATCAGCCGGACCTCAAAGACGCCGACCTCGATCTACCTCGCCAATCGCGGCGTGAAGACGGCCAACATCCCGATGGTCCCGCGCGTGCCGCTGCCGCGCGCTGTGCGCACGCTGGTGAGTCCGCTCGTCGTCGGCCTCATCGCCACGCCGGACCGCATCGTCCAGATCCGCCAGAACCGGCTCATCACGATGAACGACACGAGCAACGTGGACTACGTCGACAAGAAGCTCGTGACCGAAGAGGTCGCCATCTCCCGTCGCTATTTCGAGCAGCAGGGATGGCCGGTGATCGACGTCACCCGGCGGTCGATCGAGGAGACCGCCGCTTCCGTCATGGACCTCATGCGCGCGCATCGCTACAAATCCATCGCGCTCGATCCGACGCTCTAGGCCGCCGACCCGCCCATCTGAATGTCCGATCTCTGGCTCCTGCCGCGTCCCCTGATCCTCGCCTCCAAGAGCCAGGCGCGCCGCGCCCTGCTCGCCGCCGCGGGTATTCCGTTCGAGGGGATCGACGCCGCGATCGACGAGCGCACGGTCGAGGCGCCGGCGCGCGCGGCCGGGGCCGACGGCAATGCGATCGCGGCGCTGCTCGCGGAGGCCAAGGCGCGCGCGGTCGCCGCGTCGCAACCGGGGCGTCTCGTGCTCGGCGCCGACCAGACGCTGTCGATCGAAGGCCGCTTCCTGACCAAGCCGCCGAACCTCGAGGCGGCCAGGGAGCAGATCCTCGCCATGTCGGGGCGGACGCACACGCTGCACGCGGCGCTGTGCCTGGTCCGCGACGAGACGGTCGTGGCTGCGGGCTCGGCGGCGGCGCACCTCACCTGCCGCCGCTACAGCGAGAGCTTCGTCGACGCCTACCTAGCGTTGGCGGGCGAAAGCGCCCTGCAGAGCGTCGGCGGTTATGCCGTCGAGGGCCTCGGCATCCACCTGTTCGCGCGGATCGAGGGCGACCAATCGACGATCCTTGGCCTGCCGATGCTGCCGCTGCTCGACCTGCTGCGCACCCACGGGGCATTGTCGGTTTGAGCGCGCCCCGCGCCTGCGTGATTGGGTGGCCGGTCGGTCACTCGCGCTCGCCGCTGATCCACGGCCATTGGCTGGAGACGCTCGGCATCGCCGGCTCCTACGAGCGACGACCAGTGCCGCCGCATGATCTCGACGCCTTCGTCGAGGAGTTGCGCGCCGGCGCCTGGGCCGGCTGCAACGTGACGATCCCGCACAAGACGGCCATGGCGACGCGCTGCGACCGGCTCAGCCCGACGGCCGCGCGGCTCGGCTCGGTCAACACCGTCTGGCGCGACGGCGCGATGCTCTGCGGCGACACCACCGACGGCATCGGGTTTCTCGCAGCGCTCGACCAGGAGATGCCGGGCTGGGACGCCGCGCACGACCGCGCACTCGTTGTCGGTGCGGGCGGCGCGGCGCCCCCGATCGTCGATGCCCTTCGCGGGCGCGGCTTCCGGCATATCGTGCTGGCGAGCCGCACGGCGGCGCGCGCCGAGGCGCTGGCCGCTGCGCTCGACTGCGAGTTCGCGGCGATGGACCGGCTCGATCTCGCCGGCGTCGACTTGCTGGTCAACGCCTCGCCGGCCGGCATGGCGGGGCAGCCGCCGCTCGCCCTCGACCTCGCCGCGCTGCCGTCCCACGCGATCGTCGACGACATCGTCTATGCGCCGGCGGAGACGCCGCTGCTGCGCGATGCCCGCGCCCGCGGCCTGCAGGGCGTCGGCGGCCTCGGCATGCTGCTGCACCAGGCGGCGCCGGGCTTCGAGCGTTGGTTCGGAGCGCGCCCGCGCGTCACGCCCGAGCTGCGGGCGCTCGTCGAGGCGGATATCGCCGGCTAGTGCAGGATCCGGTCGGCATCGCCGCCCGCCATCGCCTTCGTCGCTTCGGCGACCACGTCGCAGACGAAATCGACCGCGGCCTCCACGTCCGCCAGCCCGCGGAATTGGCGGCGCGCATCCTGGTCCTCGATCATCACCATGACGGCCGGCGCGATCCGGCAGATCGTGAAGCGCAACAGTTCGGGCGTGATGGCCGGCGGCGTCAGGACCGCCCAGGTGATGCCGTCGTCGTTCGAATGCAGGCCGAGGGCATGCGACGGCAAGGCCTGCTCGCAGCGACTCACGATGAGAGCCTGGTCCGCCGCGCCGAGCGTGTCGCCGAGAACTTCACCGAATGCCATATCGCGCTCCGTAAGTTACGATATAACATACTAAGGGCGGTGACGGTTCCGATGCAAGGCCCCGCGCGCTACTCGACGACCTCGTTGGGATAGACGCCCCACAGGTCGGCCTGCTTCAGGAAGCCGTCGAAGCCGGCGCCGTTCACGCGGCACCACGTCTTGTCGCAGGAGCGGACGTTGGCGATGACGTTCGGCTCGAGCTTGGCGACGGGCGAAGCGGTCTCGCTCGGCTTGGCGTACAGCGTGACGGCGGTGCCGTCCTTCTTCCACGGCGTGACGAGCGCGGTGCGCCGGCCCGACAGCAGCGAGTGCAGGACCCAGCCCTCGGAGCCCTCGGAATCGCGCACCTTGCGCCAGGTCTCGAATTCAGCGGTCACCTCGACGGGCAGCCCGGCGCGTTCGAAAATCCAGGTCGTGCGGTGGTCTTTCGACGGGCCTTCGCGCAGGTTCACGCGGTCCGACTTGAGGCTGACGTAGCGCGGCACCGGCAGGCCGCTCGCCGACCCGATCTGGTCGGCCGCGGCCGGCGCCGTCATCGCCGCCACGCTGGCGACCAGCGCCAGGCTGCGGGCGAACCGGCGAGGCGTCGAGAAGCCGAAAGGCATGGGCATCGGTCCTGAGAGTTTCGATCGCGGCGGCGACCGTCCGTCAACGCCACGCTTCTTGTCTTATGCCCATCATCTGATACGAGAGGCCAAAGGCACGAGGCGGCTGTTGCCGTGCTCTCCTTGATGGCCCGACATGGTTAAAGGGGGGTGAAATCCGGGCCGTTCGGCGCCGATTTCACCGATGGTCGCGGTGCTGACCGCGGCCACGATGTCGAACGGCGAGGGACCGCGCGGAACGGTGGGCAGCGGAATCGTGGACATGGGCAAGAAGAGACCGCTCGTCATCATCACGCGCCGGCTGCCGGACCGCGTCGAGACGCGCATGTGCGAGCTGTTCGACACGCGGCTCAACATCGACGATGTCGCGATGACGCGCGCCCAGCTCATCGAGGCCGTGAAGACCGCCGACGTCCTGGTGCCGACGGTGACCGACCGCATCGACGCCGAAATCGTGCGCGAGGCCGGCCCGCAGCTGAAGCTGATCGCCAATTTCGGCAACGGCGTCGACAACATCGCGATCGGCGCGGCGATCGAGCGCGGCATCACCGTGACCAACACGCCCGGCGTGCTGACCGAGGACACCGCCGACATGACGATGGCGCTGATCCTCGCCGTGGCGCGGCGCATCGT
>CAZZZM010000211.1:0-5354 GCA_964658465.1 uncultured Nakamurella sp. | reverse complement strand
CGACCTGCGCGGCGACGCGCCTCGGCGGGCTCCTGCAGGCGTTCCAGCAGCGCGAATACGCGCGCAACGCGCTCTTCTTCGCGGCGTGGGCGCGGATGGACATGCTGCTGCACATCCCCGGCGCCCTCGCCGGCTTCCGGCGCGACGCGCTGGTCGCCGTTGGCGGCTTCGATCCCGACGGCCTCGTCGAGGATTACGAGTTGATCCACCGCCTGCGCCGGCACGCTGCGCGGCACGGCCTCGACTGGTCGACGGGCATGGTCGCCGCCCATGCGACCACCGACGCGCCCGCAACGATCCGCGCCTTCCTGCGCCAGCGGCGGCGCTGGTTCTGCGGTTTCCTCGCGACCCAGCTCCAGTACCGCGACATGGTCGGCGATGCGCGCTACGGCCGGATCGGGCGCGTCATGCTGCCGATCAAGGCCTTCGACACGCTGCAGCCATTGCACGGGCTGCTCGCCCTGGCGCTGCTGCCGGTGCTCGCCCTGCGTGGCCTCTGGGGCGTGCTGGCCGTCGCCGGCGCCCTCCTCGCGGTGAAGGTCGCGCGCGACCTCGTCCTGAACGCGCGCGCCAAGCGCATTGGGGTGGGCGCGGCGCGTTCGCGCTTCGAATTGCCCGTGGCCGTCCTCGGCGCCGTCTCGTTCGAGGTGCTGCGCCATCTCGGCGCGGCGCTCGGCTGGATCGCCTTCCTCACCGGGGATCGCGCCTGGCGGCCACAGGCGCGCGCCGGCCTCGTCGCCGCCCGCGACACCGACGCGGCTTGATCGCGCGCCGCCCGGCCCGCAGCATCGCGGCGACACGGGGAGGACGGCGATGAATGGTTTAGCAGCGGGCGCGGCGCTCCTGATGGGCGCCGTGCTGACGACGCAGGTGGCCACGAACAAGCAGCTCGGGCAGCACCTGCACAATCTCTACATCCCCGCCGCCGCCAACATGTTGATCGGCATCGTGGCCACGATCGCGCTGACGGGGCTGCTCTCCAAGGACTACCCGACGCGCGAAATGCTGCGCACGGCGCCGTGGTATCTGTGGCTCGCCGGCGGCGTGCTCGGCGCGACCTATCTCACCGGCACGATCCTGCTGGCACCGCTGCTCGGCGCGGCGGCCCTGATCGGCCTCGTCGTCACCGGCCAGATCCTGTTCTCGGTCACCGTCGATCATTTCGCCTGGTTCGGCTTCGAGCAGCATGCCGCGAGCTGGCAGCGGCTCGTCGGTTGCGGCCTGCTCGTCGCCGGCGTCGCGCTCGTGTCGAAGTTCTAGCCGGCGGAACGATCGCGCGCGTCGTGCTTTTCCGCCCAGCAAAGACGAGAGGGTGAGCATGCCGAGGCCGCACGTGATCTGCCACATGGCGAGCAGCGTCGACGGGCGCGTCAAGATCAAGCGCTGGAGCCGGATCGACGTCGACGGCATCGTCGAGAAGGCCTACGAGGCGGTGCACGACAAGCTCGAAGGCGACGCCTGGATGTGCGGTCGCGTCACCATGGCCGGTTACGCGTCGGGCGAGCCGCCGCAGCCCTATGCCGGCGCGCCGATCCCGCGCGAGGATTTCATCGCGACGCGCGATGCCGAGGGTTACGCGATCGGCCTCGATGCGCATGCCCGCATGCACTGGGGCACGCGCAACGACATCACCGGCGACCATGTCGTGATGGTCCTCACCGAGCAGGCGCCCGATGCGCATCTCGACGCGCTGCGCCGCGCCGGCGTGTCGTATCTCTTCGGCGGCCGCGATGCGATCGACCTCGGTCTGGTGCTCGACAAGCTCGCAGCGACGTTTGCCATCAAACGGCTCCTGCTGGAAGGCGGCGGCCGCATCAACGGCGCCTTCCTCGCCGAGGGACTCGTCGACGAGGTCAGCCTGCTCGTCGCGCCGGCCGTCGACGGATTGATGGGCACGCCGGCGGTGTTCGACTACGAGGGCCACGAGGACGCGCCGAAGTCGATGGCGCTGACGCTGCGTAACCTCGAGGCGATGGACGGCGGCGTCGTCTGGCTGCGCTACGACGTGGCGAAGAGATAGGCCGCATCCACCACCGTGATGCCGGGTGGTCGCGGCTTGGGCGCTAATGCCGGTTCGTCTCGACGGGATCGCCCTCGTCGGTGCCGGCCGTGCAGGCGCGCATCTGCATGATCTGCCCGATCGCGCAGCCCTTCAGGCAGCCGAACTTCACATTGTTGTTGGTGTCCTTGTAGTTCGACGCCGCGGCAAGCGCGCGGCTGGTGCAATCGTCGGTGCACCTCTGGATGCGCTCGTTCATCGCCGCCTTGCAGGCGTCGCGGCGGGCGTCCGCGCGCGCCGGGCCGGCGACGGCAAGCAGGACGAGCGCAATGCAGCAGGATATCCGTCGGCGCGCGATGCTCCCCAAAACGTCCCCCTCCCTTCGACCGCGCTTACGGCGGCATTGCCAGTCAGACGCCGGGACTTGCCAAAAGTTCCCAGTCCAAGATGTCCCAGGTCCTCCCGCCGGTCGGCATCGGCCCTTGTCAGCCGGGGGGATGTATGGCCACTTCGCCGCGTCGCGCCGATGAACGAGCGCGTCGGGAGGGACGGCATGGCGAGCCGCTACGACGAGGTCTATGCGCAATGGCTGCGCGACCCGCAGGCATTCTGGGCGCAGGCGGCCACGGCGATCGACTGGATCGAGCCGCCGCAGACGATCTTCGACGCGACGAGCGGCGTCTACGGTCGCTGGTTCCCCGATGCATCGCTCAATGCCTGTTACAATTGTGTCGACCGCCACGTGCTCGCGGGGCGCGGCGACCAGGCGGCGATCATCTACGACGCTCCCGTCATCGCCTTCGAGAAGACGATCACCTATTCCGAGCTTCTCGAGGAAGTCCGCGTGCTCGCGGCCGTGCTGCAGGACTTCGGCGTCGCCAAGGGCGACCGCGTCATCATCTACCTGCCGATGATCCCGCGCGCGCATGTCGCGATGCTGGCCTGCGCGCGGATCGGCGCGATCCATTCCGTCGTGTTCGGCGGCTTCGCGGCGAAGGAACTGGCGGCGCGCATCGACGACGCCAAGCCGAAGGTGATCCTCACCGCGTCCTGCGGCATCGAGCCGGGCCGCGTCGTCGCCTACAAGCCGCTGATCGACAAGGCGATCGAGATGGCGTCGGCAAAGCCCGACGCGGTGCTCGTCTGGCAGCGCCCGCGCGTCGAGGCGGAGCTGATCCCGGGCCGAGATCACGACTGGGAGGTGCTGGTCGATGCCGCGGACGAGGCCGGCAGGGGCGCCGATTGCGTGCCGATGCGCGCGACCGACCCGCTCTACATCCTCTACACGTCCGGCACGACCGGCGTGCCCAAGGGCGTGGTGCGCGACATCGGCGGCTACCTCGTCGCGCTCGCCTGGACCATGACGAACTTCTACGGCATCGCGCCGGGCGAGGTCTTCTGGACGGCCTCGGACGTCGGCTGGGTCGTCGGCCATTCCTACAACGTCTATGCGCCGCTGCTGATCGGCGCGACGACGATCTGCTACGAGGGCAAGCCCGTCGGCACGCCGGACGCCGGCGCCTTCTGGCGCGTCTGCGCCCAGCACGGCGCGGTCGCACTCTTCACCGCGCCGACCGCCTTCCGCGCGATCAAGAAGGAGGATCCGCAGGCGAAGCTCTGGAGCGAGCACGCACCGGACAAGCTGCGCGCGATCTTCCTCGCCGGCGAGCGCGCCGACTCGACCACCGTCGATTGGGCGACGAACCATATGAACCTGCCGGTGATCGACCATTGGTGGCAGACCGAGACCGGCTGGGCGATCGCCGGCAACCCGTTCGGCCTCGGCGCGCTGCCGGTGAAGCCGGGCTCCGCGGCGGTGCCGATGCCCGGCTACCGCGTCGAGATCGTCGACGAGGCCGGCGCGCCGGTGCCGCGCGGCACCATGGGCTCGGTCGTCGTGGCGCTACCGCTGCCCCCCGGCTGCCTGCCGACCCTCTGGCAGAACGACGCGCGGATGCGCGAGAGCTACCTCGACGCCATGCCCGGCTATTACGCGACGTCCGATGCCGGGATGATGGACGAGGAGGGCTATCTCTTTCTGCTCGGGCGCACCGACGACATCATCAATTGTGCCGGCCACCGTCTCTCGACCGGCGGCATGGAGGAGGTGCTGGCGACGCTGCCCGACGTCGCCGAATGCGCGGTCATCGGCGTCGCCGATCCGATCAAAGGCGAAGTGCCGTGCGGCTTCGTCGTGCTGAAGGCCGGCGTCACCAAGGATGCCGCGGCCATCGAGGCCGAGGCCGTTGCCGCGATCCGCGACAAGATCGGCCCGGTCGCCTCGTTCCGGACCGCGCTCGTCGTCGAGCGACTGCCGAAGACGCGCTCCGGCAAGATCCTCCGCGGCACGATGAAGAAGATCGCCGAGCACGAAGAGTACGCGATGCCGGCGACGATCGAGGATCCGGCGACGTTGGACACCATCGCCGAGGCCTGGCGCGCCAGGATGCCGGCGCGCGCCTGAGGCCGGCTTGACACGACAGCGACGCTTTGCCCGATGCTGTTCCGCGCGGCGACGGTCTTTGCTAAACTTTGGTCGTAGTCACGTGGGTTGGAGGGGGGATGCGTTCATATCGTTGCCGTCGCGCGGCCTTGGCGCTGGTGGGCGCCTGGGCGCTGGGTCTGCCGGTCGAGGGCGTGGTCGCGCAGGGCTCTGAGCGTCACGCCAAGAGCATCAAGCAGTGCAACGAGGAGCTGAAGGCGAACGCCGCCGCACTCGTCAAGGCCGGCGAAAGTACGGCCGACTTTATCCACGACTGCTGGTGGCGGACGGCGGCGGGCCAGGCGACCCGCATCCGGGGTGCCAAGACCGGCGCGACGCCTTCTGACTCCGAACGCGCCGGCGACAAGCAGGCGGCCGATGCCGCGCTGGCCAAGGCGAAGCAGGAGGCTGCCGAAGCCCGGCAGGCGGCGGCCGCCGCCACCGCCGCCACGAAGGTGGCCCAGGAACGGGCCGCCGCCGCCGAGGCTGCGGTGAAGGCCGAGGCAGCCGCAGAAGCTCGCGCTCGCGCCGAGGCCCAGAAGCAGGCGGCCGAAGCCGAGGCGAAGGCGCGCGCGCTGGCCGCCGCCGAACAGGCGGCCAAGGTCCGCGCCGCGAACGAAGCTCTACAAAAGGTCGAGAGCGAGCAGGCCGCGCGGGTTGCGGCCGCGGCGGCGGCTCTCGAGGCGGCGAAGTCCCGGCAAGCCACGATCGACGCCAAAGCCAAGGCGGTCGCCGCGGTGCCGGCACCGACTTCGCCGCCCGCAATGGCGCGGCCGCGACCCGCGACATCGGCCGCGCCTGCCGCGTCGGCTCCGTCTCGGCACGTCGCACGCATCCGTCCCCCGGCGCGTGCGCCGCGCCGTCCGGTGATCG
>CAZZZM010000210.1:0-5408 GCA_964658465.1 uncultured Nakamurella sp. | reverse complement strand
CGCTTCTTTTCGGTGTCGCGCTTGTCGTGGAGCTTCTTGCCGCGACCGAGCGCGATCTCGATCTTCGCCCGACCCTGCTCGTTGAAGTAGATCTTCAGCGGCACGATCGACATGCCCTCGCGCTCGACGCCCTGGGCCAGCTTCACGATCTCGCGCGCGTGCAGCAGCAGTTTCCGCGGCCGTTTCGGCTCGTGGTTGAACCGATTGCCCTGCAGATATTCCGGGATCGTCGCGTTGATGAGGAAGACCTCGCCCGACCGCTCGACCGAGGCGTAGCTTTCGGCAATCGTCGCCTTGCCCGTGCGCAGCGCCTTCACCTCCGTGCCGGCCAGCATCAATCCGGCCTCGAAGGTCTCGCCGATCTCGTAATTGTACCGCGCCCGCCGATTGTCGGCGGCGATCTTGTAGCGCTCCGGCTTGGCCGCCAAGGTGTGATCCTATCTCTCGCCAGCGTCAGTTCAGCAGGCCGGCGTGCACCATCGCCTCGCGCACGAGGCCGCGCGCCGTCTCGCTCGCCGCGATCATCGGCAGGCGAACCTGGTCCGACATGCGGCCGAGCAGCGCGAGCGCGGCCTTCGGGCCGGCCGGATTGGGCTCGGCGAAGAGCGCGGCGTGCAGCGGCGTCAGTCGATCCTGGATCTGCAGCGCGCGCGCGAAGTCGCCGGCGAGGCAGGCCTCCTGCATCTGCGCGCAGAGCTTCGGGGCGACGTTCGAGGTGACCGAGATGCAGCCGTGGCCGCCATGCGCCATCACGGCCAGCGCCGTCATGTCCTCGCCGGAGAGCTGGATGAAGTCCGGGCCCAGCGCCGCGCGCTGCAGCGCCGTGCGCGCGATATTCGCCGTGGCGTCCTTCACGCCGGCGACGTTTTCCAGCTCGTAGAGGCGCTTCATCGTGTCGATCGACATGTCGACGACCGAGCGGGGCGGGATGTTGTAGATGATGATCGGGATGCCGATCGCGTCGTTGACCGCCTTGAAGTGCTGGTAGAGCCCTTCCTGGGAGGGCTTGTTGTAGTAGGGCGTGACCACGAGCACGCCGTCGGCCCCGACCTTCTCGGCGTGTCGCGCGAGCTCGAGCGCCTCGGTCGTGTTGTTCGAGCCGGCGCCCGCGATGACCTTGGCGCGGCCCTTGGCCTGCGCGACGCAGATCTCCACGACGCGGCGATGCTCGTCGTGCGACAGCGTCGGCCCCTCGCCGGTCGTGCCGACGGGGACGAAGCCATGGGTGCCGTTCTCGATCTGCCATTCGACGAGCGCGCGGAACGCGTCCTCGTCGAGGGCCCCCGACTTGAACGGCGTGACCAGCGCGGTGATCGACCCGAAGAACCTCGCACGCGACGCCATGCTGCCAGTGGCCATTTGACCCCATCCCAAAGGCGCCCTTAGGGCGCCGCATTCCTCGGGCTCCCTGCCGGGCAGCCGAGGTCGATCCGAAGCCGTCAGACATAACGACTCGCCGGCAGATAGCAAAGATCGACAGGGGCAAGGTGGCCGCGGCGGCTCTTGTAAAGATTTGGTTAACCAAAACGGACGACGCTCCGGCTTTTCGGCGTTGTCCCAGGGACACTCGATGATTCCAGGAAGGCGCCAACTCCTTCTCGTCGCGACCTCGGCGCTCTGCGTCGCCGGCTGCACGCCGAAGCAGGTCGCCGAGAAGCACACGACGACCTGGGGCGACGTCTTCGCCGACATCGAGCACGGGTTCGGTCGCGCCACGGCCAAGGTGCGCAGTGCGCTGCACCTGCCGGGACACGCGAGAAAGCCCAGCATCGTCGCCGACGCCCCGGCGTCTCAACCCACCGACGGCACCGCCAAGGCGCCGGCGAGCGCCGTGCCGACGGCACCGACCCTGCCCGGCCTGACGCTGCAGAAGCCGCAGGTCGCGGAGGCCGCCGCCGCGCTGAAGCAGGCGTATGCGCTGGCGATCGCCAACGAGCGCATCAAGCTGCTCGGCGTCGATCCGAAGGGCATCGCCGACGCCGTCGCCGCCTACAAGGTCGACAACCTCGCGGCCGGCGACGCCGCCGCGGCCACCTCGACCGACCCCCTCGCCCGCACCGCGCTCGAATGGATGGCGCTGCACGACGTCTCGTACAAGGTCTCGCTGCAACGCCTGAAGGCCTTCCAGAGCGCGCATGCGGACTGGCCGGCGCCGGAATGGCTGCGTCATCAGGTCGAGGCGCGCCTGCTCCGCCTGCAGGATCCGCACGAGATCGAGAGCTACTTCCTGGCCGACGCGCCGGATACGGCGCTGGGCAAGCTCGCGCTTGCCAAGGCGCTGAGGAGCGACGGCCGCACCGCCGACGCGACGCGCATCGCCCGCGCGGTGTTCCGGGAGAGCGACCTGCCCGGCTCGGTCGAAGCGAAGCTGAAGACGGATTTCGGCGACCTGCTGACCAAGGCCGACTACAAGTACCGGGCCGACCGCCTGCTCTACAAGGAGCAGGTCGGCCCTGCCCTGCGCGCCGCCGCCTATGCCGGGCCGGACGTGCTGGCGCTGGCCAAGGCGCGCGCCGCGGTGATCGACGATCAACCGAGCGACAAGGCGATCGCCGCCGTGCCCGCGTCGCTGCGCGGCGACCAGGGTCTTCTGCTGCAGGAGATCCAGAAAGCGCGGCGCGCGGACAAGTTCGCCGACGCCGCCGCGCTGATGCGGACCGCCTCGCGCGATCCGGCCGATCTCATCGACGGCGACGAATGGTGGACCGAGCGGCGCGTGCTGGCCCGCGACCTGCTCGATGCCGGCAACGCCGCCGAAGCCTACGAGATCTGCGCCAATCACGCGCCGGCCTCGCGAGAGAGCAACGTCGAGGCGGAGTTTCACGCCGGCTGGATCGCGCTGCGCTTCCTGAACGATCCGGCCCGCGCCAAGCCGCATTTCGATGCCGCCGCCAAGCTCGCCGAGACGCCGACCTCGATCGCGCGCATCGCCTATTGGCAGGGTCGCATGGCCGAGAATTCGATCGCGACCGATTCGATGCGGCAGGCCAACGCCTTCTACCGCAAGGCCGCGTCGTTCGGCTCGACCTATTACGGACAGTTGGCCCGCAAGAGGCTCGGTCTCGCCGACGCCCTCGCCATGCCGGCCGCCGAGGCCAAGGGCGGCGAGCGCAACGAGGCGATCCGCGTGATCGAGCTTCTCTATGCCGCCGGGGCGCACGAGGCCGCTACCGCGCTCGCCATCGACGCCGCGAACGCGCTGACCGACGACGCCCAGGGCGCGGCGCTCGCCACGGTGATCGCCAACCAGCAGGACGCCCATCTGGCGCTGACGATCGGCAAGCTGATGAGCCAGCGCGGGCTCGCCTCGGACGCTCTCGCCTTCCCGACCTTCGGCATCCCGCCCTACGACGCACTGCAGAATTCGGCACCGCCCTCCGTCGTCTATTCGGTCGCGCGCCAGGAGAGCGCCTTCCAGCCCGGCGTCGTCTCGAAAGCAGGTGCCAAGGGCCTGATGCAGATGATCGATTCGACCGCGCGGCGGACCGCCACCAAGGCCGGCCTGACCTACGACGGGAACCGCATGCTGTCGGACGCGTCGTTCAACGCAAGGCTCGGCGCCGCGCATCTCGGCGCGCTGATCGCCGAGCAGGGCGGCTCGTACATCCTGACGTTCGCCGCCTACAACGCCGGCGGCGGTCGCGTGCACGACTGGATCGTCGCCTACGGCGATCCGCGCCAGCCCGGCGTCGACCCCGTCGACTGGGTCGAGCGCATCCCGTTCACCGAGACGCGCAACTACGTGCAGCGCGTCATGGCGAATGTCGGCGTCTACCAGGCGATCTTCGATGCGCGCGACAAGGCGCAGGCCGAGGCGCGCGCCAAGCTGGCGCACCCCGAGCGCGAGGCGCAGCTCTAGCCTCAGTGCCGCGCGTGCACGAAGGAGTCGATCAGCTCGACGACATGGGCGGCGGCATAGGGCTTCGGCACGAAGCAGCGCGCCGACGAGCGGAACGCGGCATTGGGAAGCCGGCGGCCCGAGGTCACCACGACGCCGATCGCCGGCCATCGCGCCTCGACGAGCGCGGCGAGCTCGAACCCGTCGATACGACCCGGCATCTCGACGTCGGTGAAGACGACCCGGATGTCGGAGACATCGGACAGAAGGCGGAGCGCCTCGTCGGCGTCACCGGCCTCGATCACGTCGAAGCCGGCATCGCTCAGCATGTCGACGTTGAACATCCGCAGCAGCGGTTCGTCGTCCACGACCAGCACGCGTGGGTGCTCTGCCGCCTGGCAAGCAACCATTGCCGAAACCCCTCGGTTCTTAATGACTTCCGCAAAGCTGAGCCGTTTGGCTTAAGGGAGGCTTTACGATCGCGGCGATGCGTCCGCATGCTGAATCGATCGTTGCGCACAGGGACTCGCGATGGAAACCGAGGTCGGAAGCCACTTCTACGAGTCCTCGGACGGCCTGCGCCTGCATCTGCTGGACGTGACGCCGGCCCGCGACGCCGGGCTGCTGCCGGCCGTCTGTCTCTGCGGCCTGACCCGCGGCGCGCGCGACTTCCTTCCCCTGGCAAAGGCCCTTGCTGGCGACGAGGCGCATCCGCGCCGCGTCATCGCCTTCGATTATCGCGGGCGCGGCCTCTCCGACCACGATCCCGACTGGCGCCACTACGACCTCGCCACGGAGCGCGACGACATCCTGCGTGGGCTCGGCCAATTGGGTATTTCCCGTACTCATATGATCGGGACGTCGCGCGGCGGCCTGCACATCATGACCATGGCGGCGGAGCATCGGGCGATGATCGCCTCCGTCGTCCTCAACGACATCGGCCCGGTGCTCGAGCCAGCAGGACTCGCCCGCATCAAGGGCTATGTCGGCAAGCTGCCGACACCGCCGCGCGACCATGCCGAGGCGATCAGGCTGTTGAAGCTCGGGGCAGCCGAGCATTTCGACGGGCTCGATCCCGAGAGCTGGCTTCATTTCGCGAAAACGACGTTCGGCGAGGACGAGCGCGATCTCGGGCTGCGATACGATCCCGCGCTCGCCCGCACGCTCGATGCCTTCGACCTGTCGCAGCCGCTGCCGGACCTGTGGACTCAGTATGATGCGCTCCACGACCTGCCCGTCCTGACGATCCGCGGCGAGCATTCCGACCTTCTCTCGGAGGCGACCTACGCCGAGATGTGCGAGCGTTGGACCGGCTGCGAAGGCCAGTTGGTGCTAGGCCAGGGCCACGCGCCGCTGCTCGTCGACCGGCAAACCATCGGCACCATCGCGCGCTTCCTCCGCCGCGCTGACCTGCCGACGAGCTAGCCCCCCCATGTGGCCGATGCGCATCATCGAGGGCAAAGTCCACCGGGCGGCACTAGTTTAAAATTAGTGTCACGGAACCGTCGCGTAGCACGGAGTACCCACGTTCGTCGGCTCGGGGGAGCCGGAGTAAGACGTACGACGGGGG
>CAZZZM010000209.1:0-5474 GCA_964658465.1 uncultured Nakamurella sp. | reverse complement strand
AGCGCGCCAGCATGAAGGCGGCGGCGGCCAGCGGGTCGAGCGGGAACTCGCGCAGGACGAAGCGGACCTTGCCGGTGTCGATGTAGTTCTTGACCAGCCAGGGATAGACGGTCGCGTGGAAGTGCGCGCAGTGCGGACAGGTCATCGACGCGTACTCGACCATCGTCACCGGCGCGTCGGACTTGCCGACGAACACGTCGGGCAGCGCGTCCGGCGCCATCATCTCCTGCTCGGGCACCTTCATCGGCGTGTCGGCCGGCTGCTGCGCGTGCAGCGGCAGGACGCCGAAGAGCGCGAGCGCGGAGCCGGTGAGCAGGAGGCCTTTGAGGACGTCGCGGCGGGAGCGCAGATCGAGGAGCATCATCGGGTCCGGGTTGGCTGGGTGGCGCACCTTATAGCCCTCGAAGGGCCGGACGCGCTAGGCGGGCTTAAGGCCTTGCTGGAGGGCCGCCATCGTGTCGCGGAAGCCCGCCGGCCCATCGACGAAACGCTCCATCATCAGCGCGCCCTCGAGCGTGGCGACGATCATGCGGGCGTAGGAGGCGGGCTCGACCTCGGCGCGGATCGTTCCGTTGGCGCGGCCGGCGTTCAGCACGCTGGTCAGCCAGCCGATATGCTCCGCGAAAAACCGTCCGAGGTTGGCGCGGAGCTGCGGCGGCAGCGTATCGTGCTCGGAGGCCAGGGCCGCGCAGAGGCAGCCGAGCCCTTGCTCGACGCCGCCAAGATAGAGATCGGCATAGGCGAGCACGCGCGCGACGCCGTCCTCGCTGTCGGCGAGGATGCCGTCGAGCGCCGTCTCGTAGCGCGCCGAATAGGCCTCGAGCAGCGCCAGGGCGAGGTCGGTCTTGGTCGGGAAATGATGATGGATGCTCGCCTTGCGGATGCCGACGGCCTCGGCGAGATCGGCGTAGCTGAAGCCGGAATAGCCGCGCCCGCGCACGAGGGCCTCGGCTTTCGAAAGCAGGTTCGAGCGCGTGTCAGGGGCCTGCATCGGAAGGCGACGACCTTGAAGCATCTCGGCGACGGTGACCGGAGTCACCGTCCCGTCGAGAAGAATATGGGATAGCTTAGACGCCGTGCAGGAACTTTTCCTGGACGCGACCTATTTCTCTACCTACTAGATGGTAGCAAGAAACAAATCAAGCACGGGAGATGGTGGTCGGTGACCGTTGGCGACAGCATGCGCTTGAACCGCCGCGCGGCACTCCTGGCCGGGTTCGGTGGCGCCTGTCTCTGCTGCCTGTCGTCGCTCGGCGTGGCCGCCGAAAGCTTCAAGCTGGACGAGGTGGCCGACGGCCTGTTCGTCCGCCGCGGCGTCGACCAGGACGCGACGGCCCAGAACCTCGATGCCATCGCCAATATCGGCTTCATCGTCGGCAAGGATGCGGTGCTGGTCACCGATACCGGCGGCTCGCTGGTCGACGGCCAGTGGCTGCGGGCGCAGATCAAGGCCAGGACGGACAAGCCGATCAAGTACGTGGTCATCAGCCACGTGCATCCGGACCATACGTTCGGCGCCGGGGCGTTCGAGGACGACAAGCCCGTCTACATCGGCCACGCGAAGCTGACCGAGGCGCTCCAGCAGCGCGGCGCCTTCTACAAGAAGGGCCTCGCCGACATCATCGGTGCCGACAAGGTCGGGCCGGTCGTCCTACCGACGCGGACGGTGGCGAATACCGACCAGGTCGATCTCGGCGATCGCCTCGTCAGCTTCAAGGCGCACGGCCCGGCGCATACCACCTCCGACCTCTCGATGCTCGACCACAAGAGCGGCGTGCTGCTTCCGGCGGACCTGCTGTTCGTCGGCCGCATCCCGTCGCTCGACGGCAGCCTGCTCGGCTGGCTGAAGGAGCTCGATGCGCTGGCCGCCGTGGGCGCGGCGCGCGCCGTTCCGGGCCACGGCCCGGTCATCGTCGACTTCAAGCCTTCGGCCGCCGCCCTGCGCAGCTACCTCGTGGATCTGCGCGACGGCGTGCGCAAGGAGATCAAGGGCGACGGCTCGATCGAGACCGCGATCAAGACGGTCGGCCAGAATCAGGCATCGAAATGGACGTTGTTTGCCGACTACAATGGGCGCAACGTCACCGAAGCCTACAGAGAACTCGAATGGGAATAATGGGAGGACGTCAGATGCTTTCGAACAAGACGAGCTTTGCAATCGCGTTGGCGACGGCCGCGATGACGGCGGCGGTGGTGCCGGCGCTGGCTGGCGTCGAGGATTCCGATCAGCAGCGCCAGCAGCGCTGGCAGGAGCTCTCCAAGCAGATCTTCGACGGCAAGACGCCGGTGCCGGGCGACCAGGCCATCAAGCTCGATGCGCCGGTCCGCGCCGAGGACGCGGCCCTGGTGCCGATCACCATCACGTTGGCCAACCCGAAGGACGTCAAGGCGCTCTACCTGGTGATCGACGACAACCCCTCGCCGCTCGCGGCGCATTTCACCTTCGGACCCGACATGGATCCCAAGCAGATCAAGCTGCGGGTGCGCGTCAACACCTACACCGACATGCACGCGGTGGCCGAGACCAAGGACGGCAAGCTGCTCGAGACGACCAAGTTCGTGAAGGCGTCCGGCGGCTGCTCGGCCCCGATGGGCATGAGCGACGACGAGGCGATGAAGGGCATGGGCCAGATGAAGCTCAAGCTCGCCGGCGACGTGACGGCCGACAAGCCGGTCGACGCCACGCTGATGATCCGCCACCCGAACTTCAACGGGATGCAGATGAACCAGGTGACGCGCCAGTACACGCCGGCCCGCTACATCCAGTCGATCGACGTCACGTACGGCGACAAGAAGGTGTTCGACCTGGCGACCGACATCTCCCTGGCGTCGAACCCCGTCATCAACTTCGACCTGCTGCCGTCGGCCGCCAAGGGCTCGCTGCAGGTCGCCGTCAAGGACAGCCAGAACGGCGAGTGGACGAAGAGCTTCAGCGTTCCGAACGTCTCGAACTGAGCCGGCGGATGCGCATCCTCGCTCTCGCCGCGGCCAGCTGCCTTCTGATGGCGCCGGCCTTCGCCGACCCGGCCTCCAACCCGCACAATGTGGCGGAGCCCGCCGGGCTCTACCAGGGCGCGCCGCATGGCTACACGCCGCCGACGCTGAAGGGGGCCAAGGTGCTCGGCAGCGTCGCCGAGCTCGAGACGCTCATCAAGGCCGAGCATCCCGTCCTGATCGACGTCTCCGAGCAGGATCGCAAGCCGCCCTCGATGTCGAAGACGATGATCTGGCTGCCGCAGCATCGCTCGATCCCGGGCGCCGACTGGATGCCCGGCGCCGGCAACGGCACCGGCGAGGCCGCCTTCGCGAGCGCGTTCCGCACCCGCATGGCGACCCTGACGAACGGCAAGCCTGCGGCCCCCGTCGTCACCTTCTGCCACCCGGACTGCTGGGCGAGCTGGAACGCCGCCAAGCGGCTCGTCGGCCTCGGCTACACCAACGTCTATTGGTTTCCGGCGGGCATCGAGGGGTGGCAGGACGCCCACGATACGGCCGTGGTGAAGGCGGACGCCGGTTGGCTGGCGTCGCTGCCGAAGGATTTGACGCAATGATTCTTTTTGGAGGACGACACATGATGCCGAACCGACGCTCGACTTTCGCCGTCCTCGCCCTGGCCGCCGTCGCCTTCGCGACGCCGGTCCTGGCCGCGGGCAACGCCCCACAGCCGTTCACCGAGGCCGCGTTCGACGCCGCCGAGAAGGCCGGCAAGCCGATCCTGATCGACACCTACGCGACCTGGTGCGACATCTGCGCCCGGCAGAAGCCGATCCTCGACAAGCTGCTCGACGAGCCGCAGTTCAAGGACGTGGTGACGTTCCGGGTCGACTTCGACACGCAGAAGAACGTCATGCGCAAGTTCAATGCGCGGCTGCAGAGCACGCTGATCGCGTTTCGCGGCGACAAGGAGGTGGCCCGTTCGGTCGGCGAGACCCAGCCGGAGTGGATCGAAGACCTCGTCTCGAAGGCGACGGAGAAGAGCCCCGCCAGCTGATCGCATACAATCGCGATAAATTTACCATGCTCCCCGAGGGTTGCTGTCGCCCTGCCGAACCATACCCGGGCCGTGCGGGTTGTACGGCCAGCAACACGATCTGAGGGGATCGATCATGGAAAACGGGGCCGTCACGGCAGGCTATCTTCTTCGTCTCATCGGCTTTTTCGGCATTGCGGTCGGACTGGCCTGGGCCGTCCAGACACTCGGGTTCGGTCACGAGACCGTCGGCGCGAAGCTGATGTGGGTCGTCGCCGCCGCCTCGATGTCGGGGGCCGGCGCCGGTCTCATCGTGGCCTCGGCGAGCCTGCGCGGCGACCGGGACGGGATGCCGGTCCGCATCTGAGGCTTGAGCGACGCTGGCACTTGCCAGCGCTGACGGCCATCGCTAAGGAAGGCTTTGTGGCGCGGAACCGAGCGGTTCCGCGCCACCACTTTTTCCGATCGCACGATCGCGCTTCATCCGATCCCGAGCTTCAACGACGGCGAATGGCCAACCCTTTCCAATTCCTGCAAGAGGTTCGCGCAGAGGCGAGCAAGGTCACGTGGCCCAACCGCCGCGAGACGACGATCACGACAATTCTCGTCGTCATCATGTGCGTGTTCGCGAGCCTCTTCCTCTTCGCCGCCGACCAGCTCATCCACATGGCGATCAACTTGATTCTCGGCTTCGGCCGCTGACGGACTGACATGAACAAGCGCTGGTACATCGTTCACGCCCATTCGAACTTCGAAAAGAAGGTCGCCGCGTCGATCCGCGAGCAGGCCGCGCAGCGCGGTCTCGAGGACAAGTTCGACGAGATCCTGGTGCCGACCGAGAACGTCGTCGAGGTGCGCAAGGGCCGCAAGGTCAATGCCGAGCGCAAGTTCTTCCCGGGCTACGTGCTCGTGAAGTGCGACCTGTCCGACGACGTCTACCACATCATCAAGAATACGCCGAAGGTGACGGGCTTCCTCGGCGCGGACAAGAAGCCGGTGCCGATCTCCGACAGCGAGGCCGAGCGCATCAAGGGCCAGGTCCAGGACGGCGTCGAGCGGCCGAAGTCGACGATCACCTTCGAGGTCGGCGAGAACGTGCGCGTCGCGGACGGCCCGTTCGCCTCGTTCAACGGCGTGGTCGAGGAGGTCGACGAGGGCCGCTCGCGCGTCAAGGTCGCCGTCTCGATCTTCGGTCGCGCCACGCCGGTCGAGCTCGAGTACGCCCAGGTCGAGAAGGTGGTCTAGCCACTTCGTCGACTTCAAGCCGCTGCGGGAGACGTGGCGGCTCTGCGCGCACCTTCATGAACTCCGGGCCGAGTTCCGCTTGACCTCCGTCATCGACGTCGTGCTTCCGGTCTTCGGCCTCATCGGCATCGGCGCCTTCGCCGCCTGGCGCGGCTGGCTCGATGCGAGCGTCACCGACGGCCTCAACCTCTACGTCGTCTGGCTCGCTCTGCCGGCGCTGCTGTTTCGCGCCACGGCGCGGATGAGCTTTTCCGACCTG
>CAZZZM010000208.1:2936-5518 GCA_964658465.1 uncultured Nakamurella sp. | reverse complement strand
TTGCCGAAGCCGGCGTCGATGTCGGCGATGATCGGCACGACGTGGGTCTCGAAGTTCTCGATCTGGGCGAGCACCTTGTCGGCCTTCGCCTTGTCGCCGGCCTTGCGCGCCGCATCGACCTCACGGAACATGTTGCCCATCTCGCGCGCATCGGCCTGGCGCAGGAAGGTGTAGATCTCCTCGATCAGCGCCGGCACGGTGGTCTTCTCGTGCATCGACTGGTCCGGCAGCGGGCCGAACTCGGACCGCAGCGCCGCGACCATCCAGCCCGACAGGTAGATGTAGCGACCCTTGGTCGAGCCGAAGTGCTTCTTGATCGAGATCATCTTCTGCTGCGCGACGAAGCCGTGCCAGCAGCCGAGCGACTGCGTGTACTTGGCCGGATCGGCATCGTAGGCCGCCATGTCCTCGCGCATGATCTTCGCGGTGTAGCGGGCGATGTCGAGGCCGGTCTTGAAACGGTTCTGCAGGCGCATGCGCGTCACCGACTCGGGGTCGATCCCGGCCCAGGTGCCGTTGTGCGTCTTGATGAGTTGCTCGACCTTCGAAATCTCGTCTTGATACGACACTTGTGCGCTCCTTGATGCCGGGTGCGATCGCCGGGTTCAGCTCGGGAAAACCCCGCGTCCGGCTTTCTTAACAGGTGTTGACAGCGGTCCCCCTCGGACCCGCGGCTAGCGCCTGTAGATCAAACAAATTGCCTCGAAAGGCAAGGAATCGCTGGACCCAATCGGGTCATGTTGTGTAAGATTTACGCAGCAATCGTGTAAATCTGTCAATGAATTTACATGCGTTTGAAACCATCCCCGCGGGGAGCCTGACCACTTTGAGCGACGTCGCCGACCTATCCGGCCGCAAGATCCTCGCCGGGCCACGCCTGAAACGGCTACGCCGCGAGCGCGGCCTCACGCAGGCACGCATGGCGGAAGAGCTTACCGTCTCCGCATCCTACCTCAACCTGATGGAGCGCAACCAGCGCCCGATCACCCTGCCCGTCCTAGCCCGACTCACCGATGTCTACGGCATCGATCCGCGCGAGTTCATGGAGGATCGCGCCGGCCCGGCCGTCGAGAGCCTCGAGCAGGTGCTCGCCGACCCGCTGTTTCGCGACGCGCCCGTCGCCCGCGCCGAGCTGATCGACGCGGCCGAATACGCGCCCTCGGTCATCGCCGCGATGCAGCGGCTCTATCGCGCCTACGCCTCGGCGCGCGAGGCCAGCGAGGCGCGCATCCTCGTCGATGCCGATCCCGACCGAACCGAGAGCCTGCCCGGCGATTCGCCGATCGAGCGCGTACGGACGATCCTCCAGGAGCAGCGCAACCATTTTCCCGAGATCGACGACCTCGCCGAGACGTTCGCGTCCGACCTCGCGCTGGAGGGGCCGGAGCCCTTCCACACGATGTCGGAACGCCTGCGCGCCCGCCACGGCATCCGCGTCCGCGTGCTGCCGGTCGACGTCATGGGCCAGCGGCTGCGCTGGTACGACCTGCACCGCCGCCAGCTCTTGATCTCGGAGATCATGGATGCGCCGGGGCGCACGTTCCAGGCCGCCTACCAGCTCGCCATCTCCGAGCACGGCCAGCCGATCAACGCGGTCTGCGCCAGGCTCGAGCCGAAGGACGTCGTCGCGCGCCGGCTGCTGCGCGTCACGCTCGCCAATTATTTCGCCGGCGCGGTGATGATGCCCTATGCCCGATTCCACGCCGCGGCGGAGGCGACAGGACACGACCTCGAGGTGCTCGCGGCGCGCTTCGACGCCTCGTTCGAGCAGGTGGCGCACCGGCTGACCTCGCTCGGTCGCCCGACGGCGCGCGGCGTCCCGTTCTTCCTGGTGCGCGTCGACATCGCCGGCAACGTCTCGAAGCGCTTCTCCGCCGGCCGCTTCCCCTTCGCGCAGACCGGCGGCACCTGCGGGCTGTGGAACGTGCATGCGACCTTCGCCGAGCCCGGCCGCATCCTCACCCAGGTCGTCGAGATGCCCGACGGCGCGCAATGGTTCTCGATCGCCCGCACCGTGCGCCGCGCCACCAACCCGCACGGCACCATCGCGCCGCGGTTCGCGCTGGCACTCGGCTGCGAGATCAAATACGCGCCGCGCCTCGTCTATGCGCGCCGGCTCGACCTCGCCACGCCGGACGTGACGCCGATCGGCGTCGCCTGCCGGCTCTGCGAGCGTCCCGCCTGCCCGCAGCGCGCCGCGCCGCCCGCCCTGCGCCCGCTCGACGTCGACGACGCCATGCGCGGCATCTCGCCATTCGCGTTCAAGGACATCTGAGGCCGCGACACCAGAAGGCGTAGTCCGATCGCCTCCGCCCGCATTCTTCCCCTGCGCCCGCGAATGCCTACCTACTAAGCCTTCGGAGAAGCTGCATGTCGCGATCCATCACCATGTCGTTCCCCCACGAGCTCGGCGTCGCAGAGGCCAAGCGGCGGATCGGCGAGCGCTTCGATCTCCTCAAGCGCGAGTACGTTGACAAGGTCGGCAGCGCCGATATCGCCTGGGTGGGCGACACCGCGCATCTCGACGTCAGGGCGATCGGCCAGCGGGCGACGGCGGAGATCGAGGTCAAGCCGGCGGAGAT
>CAZZZM010000208.1:0-2836 GCA_964658465.1 uncultured Nakamurella sp. | reverse complement strand
AACCGGCGCCGGTTGCCGGCGGCCGATGGGCAGCCGTTTCTTACGGGCATCCATACGCCGATGCGCGAAGAGAAGACGCTGGAGCACCTCGAGGTGAGCGGCACGATCCCCGCCGCGCTCGACGGGCGCTACCTTCGCATCGGCCCCAACCCCGTGGCGCCGGACGCGCGCGGCTATCATTGGTTCGTCGGCGACGGCATGGTGCATGCGATCGCGCTGAAAGGCGGCCAGGCGCTCTGGTATCGCAACCGCTGGATCCGCTCGACCGAGGTCGCGGCGAAGCTCGGCGAGCCGGCGGCGCCGGGACCGCGGCACGTCTTCGACACGGTGAACACCAACGTCGTCGCGATCGCCGGCCGCACCTTCGCGCTCGTCGAGGCGGGCAGTTACCCGGTCGAGCTCTCCGACACGCTCGACGAGCAGCGCTACAATCCCTTCGACGGCACGCTCGCCGGCTCGTTCACCGCGCATCCGCACCGCGACCCCGTCACCGGCGAGCATCACGCGGTCGCCTACGAGGCGAACGACCAGGAGCACGTGCGCCACGTCGTCGTCTCGGATGACGGCAAGGTGCTGCGCGAGGTGCCGATCGAGGTCGAGCACGGGCCGTCGATCCACGATTGTGCGATTACCAACCGGTTCGCGATCATCCTCGATCTGCCGGTGACGCTGTCGATGAAGGCGGTGATCGGCGGCCACCGCTTTCCGTACCGCTGGAACCCCTCGCACAAGGCGCGCGTCGGGCTGCTCCCGCGCGACGGCGTCGGCGGCGACATCATCTGGTGCGACGTCGCGCCGTGCTACGTCTTTCACACCGCCAACGCCTACGATGCGCCGGACGGCAGCGCGATCCTCGACGTCGTCGCCTACGACACGATGTTCGACGGCGGCTATGCGGGACCCGACACCTTGGGACGCCTGGAGCGCTGGACGATCGACCCGGCGTCTCGCCGCGTCGCGCGGCGCGTGGTGGACGCGAGCCCGCAGGAGTTTCCGCGCACGGACGAGCGACGTCTCGGCCAGCCGCACCGCTTCGTCTACACGATCGCGCTGCCCGAGGACGGCAACGAGCAGTTCGTCGGCGCGACCCGGCTCTACAAGCACGACATGGAGACGGGCGCGCGCGAGGTGCACGAGTTCGGCGCCGACCGGACGCCCGGCGAGTTCGTGTTCGTTCCGGCGGCGCCCGATGCCGGCGAGGACGAGGGCTGGCTGATCGGGCTCGTCATCGATCGCGCCGCCGAGACCACCGAGCTGGCGATCCTCGACGCCCGCGATTTCGCCGGCACGCCGGTCGCCTCGATCCACATTCCGCACCGCATCCCGCCCGGCTTCCACGGCAATTGGCTCGGAAGGCCGGACGCCGCGACGCCTCAGACGTAGATCACGCTGATCATCTCGGCGACGAGGGCAGGCCGCGCCTCGCCCTCGATCTCGACTTGCACCTCGGTGATCCGGTCCCAGCGCCCCGGCTCGACCTCGCGGATGTCGACGATCTTGAAGCGCGCGCGCACCCGCTTGCCGGCGCGGACCGGCGAGGTGAAGCGGATGCGGTTGTAGCCGTAGTTGACCGCCATGCGCACCGGCTGCGGGCTCGGCAGCGCCTCGTACGCCATGACCGGGACGAGCGACAGCGTCAGCAGGCCGTGGGCGATCGTGCCGCCATAGGGGGTGGCGGCGGCGCGCACGGGGTCGACGTGGATGAACTGGTCGTCGCCGGTCGTCGCGGCGAAGGCGTCGATCCGGGCCTGGTCGACCATGATCCAGCTCGAGACCCCCGCCTCCTGGCCGATCATCGCCTTGATTTCCTCGATCGTCGCTGCAACCAATCTCGCCTCCCGCGCGTCAAACGGCCTAGACCCTAGCCGAACGGCTGGGGAACGATCGCGAACAATCGCGTGTTGCCAAACTCTACGTCAAATGACACGAGGCCCGTTTGGGGTCTGTTCGACGGCAGTGGATCGGTTCAAGGGCATGGCGCATCTCGAAATTCTCCTGGTAGACGACGATCCGCTGATCCGCCACGTGATCGCCGACGAACTCGAGGAGGCGGGGCACTTCGTGACACCGGCCGTCGGCGCCGAAGCGGCGATCGAGCTGCTGCAGGACCAGGACACCTACGACCTCATCCTCATCGACTACACGATGCCGGGCATGTCCGGTGCCGATCTCGCCCGCCACATCCTCGATGTGAAGGGCGACGCGCGGCTCGCCATTCTCACCGGCCTGACCGAATTGCCCGACCCGCCGCCCTGCCCGGTGCTGACCAAGGGCATGCGCATGTCCGAGCTCATCAAGGCGATTGAGGCGGTTGCGGCGGGCGACAGCGTGACGGTCGCGCACGACGCCTCGGCGACCCGCGTCGACCTCCTCGTCGACCAGATGGCGACGAAGCCGACGGTCGGCGGCGTGCGCAGCGGCATCGCCTCGACCTATGAGACGCCGGCTGCCGCCGAGGGCCTGCCGGATGCCTTCGCCAACGTGCTCGACCGCCTCGACAAGAAGTGAGTCCTCCGGCGATCGAAGCCGCACCGGGCCTACGATACATTCCCAACTATCTCGATCGCGACGCGCAGACGCAGCTGCTCGCGACGATACGGGAGGTGCTGGCCGACGCGCCGCTGTTCACGCCGACCATGCCGCGCAGCGGCACGCCGTTCTCGGTGCAAATGAGCAATTGCGGTCCGCTCGGCTGGGTTTCCGACCGCACCGGCTATCGCTACGCGCCGACGCACCCGGTGACCCTTCGCGCCTGGCCGCCGCTGCCGCAGCCGATCCTCGAAGCCTGGACGGCGCTGGCCGACTATCCCGACCCGCCCGAGGCCTGCCTCATCAA
>CAZZZM010000207.1:0-5577 GCA_964658465.1 uncultured Nakamurella sp. | reverse complement strand
CTCGGCCGCGGCATCAACGTGCAGATCCGGGTCGCCGCGATCGCGCCGCTTGTGACGGCGCTGGAGGCGCTTTCCTGGCCGTTGTTCCGTGGCCCCCACGAGGCGGCGTACCGCGTCGGCGACGGACAGGTCCGATTGCGGCAGTTCCTCGTCCAGGACCCGGACGGATATCTGCTGCGCTTCGCCGAGTTCTTGGAGTCCGAGGGGCTCAGCCCTGGCGGGCCGGCGTCGTCACCGTGAGCCCGTCAAATTCCGGCTTGATCCGGATCTGGCAGGAGAGCCGCGAGGTCGGCTTCACGTCGGAGGCGAAGTCGAGCATGTCCTGCTCCATGTCCTCGGCCGGCCCGACCGCCTCGGCCCAATCATCGGCAACGTAGACGTGGCAGGTGGCGCAGGCGCAGGCGCCGCCGCATTCGGCGTCGATCCCCGGCACGTTGTTGCGCAACGCCGTCTCCATGACGGTGGCGCCGACGCCGCCCTCGACGGTCCTCGCCGTTCCGGCATGATCGACGTAGGTGATCTTGGGCATCCGTGACTCCGGGCTCGTGGATCGGGCGGGCTATTGTCCGGCGAGCGCCGGGCCTGCTTGGCGGGGCGTGGCGCGGATTGCAAGCACGGGAACGTCCGGACGCCGACGCGACGGGTTTATCGCTGCGGGCTACGCGGCAACCTACGGGGTGTTCCCGCCCCCCACGCGCGGAACCGCTTTTGCCGCAGTTGCCGGCCGATCAGGGCCCGGCGGCAATCGCGGCAAGAACCGCCGCGATCGCGGGCCCGAGGGCGGCGAGTGCGTCGGCGCCGTCGCCGCCCTCGCGCAGGGCGGCCTCGGCCGCGGCGCTGATCTCCCGGACCCGCTGCGCACCGACGGAGGCCGCGGAGCCTTTCAGGGTGTGGGCGAGGTCGGCGCGGTCCTGCGCCGGGAGCGCGCCGTCGGACAGGCGCGGCAGGATGCGGCGGCATTGGTCTGCGAAGAGACCGAGGAGTTCGGCCGCGAGCACGGCATCCCCGAACGTCTGCGCGGCGAGATGCGCGCGATCGATGACCTCCATGATCTCTCTCCGTCCGCGCGGTATCCAGGCTGTCCACAGGGCCGGCGGCAAAGCGGTCGCCACCGGATCGTCCTTGCGTCATCATGACTTGGCGGGCTGCCCGTCAGCTCCGTCCCACCTTGGTAACCATTCCGTTAAGGATTTCCGGAGCGCGCCCGCCGGTCGGGTATCCGGGGGGGCCGACGGGGTCTAAATTGACTTGGTAAACGGGCAGTTGTGTCTCCGCCTCCGGCTCTCGCCGGCGGTCGCGAGATCGCGTAACGAGGCGTCGCATGGCCACCGAGAAGAAGCTGAAGGACCCGGCCGAGGCGGCGCTCTCTGCGATCGAGCAGGCGCTGAACCTCGAGGTCCTGACGCCCACGGCCGAGGCTCGCGCCGAACCGCGCCTGCCCGATGTCGGCGACGGCGACCCGCTGCAGGAGCAGGCCGGCCGCTTGAGCCCGCCCCGGCTCGACCTCGACCCGCCCCTCGCCTCCGACGTGCCGCCGCCCGGCCGGGAGCGCGCCCATCGCGAGGGCGGACTGCTCCCGCCCGATCGTTCGCTGGTCGCCAACGACGACCGGCGCAACATCGGCATCCTGCAGCAGACTCTGCGCGTCCGCCCGGCCCGCACCCCCTACATCCTGGCGGCGCTGGCGGCGTTCCTGTGGGTGAACGGCCTCGCGCTGCTCGCGTGGAACCAGTCCGGCGGCGATCTGAAGGGGTTCCTCACCGGCCTCACCGCTCTCCAGGCGACGGTCGGCGCCGCCGCGCTCGTCGGGCCCGTGGTGCTGTTCCTGATCACCGGCATGCTGGCCGTGCGCGCGCAGGAGATGCGCCTCGTCGCCCGCGCCGTCGGCGAGGTCGCGATCCGCTTGGCCGAGCCGGAAAGCTTCTCCACCGACGCGGTCCTGACGATGTCGCAGACCGTCCGCCGCGAGGTCGCCGCAGTCGGCGACGGCGTCGAGCGGGCGCTGGCCCGGGCAGGCGAACTCGAGACCCTGGTCCGCGGCGAGATCGCGACCCTGGAGCGAGCCTATTCCGACAACGAGATCCGCATCCGCTCGCTGGTCGACGAGCTGGTCGCCCAGCGCGAATCCATCGTCGCCAATGCCGAGCGCGTGCGCGGCGCCATCACCGGCTCGCACCAGAGCCTGACGCAGGAACTTGAGGGCGCGGCCGAGCGCATCGTGACGGCGATGACCGGGGCCGGCGAGCGCGTCACCGGCGCGCTCGATGCGCGTGGCGAAGCCATCACCGCGTCCCTCGGCGAGGCGGGCGAGCGCGTCGTCGGCGTGATGTCGGGGCGCGGCGACGAGCTCATCGCGCGCCTTGCCGCGACGAGCGAGGGCGTGCGCGGCTCGATCGCCGAAGTCGGCGAAACCCTGACCCGTTCGTTCGAGACCCGCGCGGCCGACGTGACCCGGGTGTTCGAGAGCACCGGCGCAGCCCTCACCGATCGCCTGGCCGAGAACGCCAGCCAGGTGGCCCGCTCGCTGGCCGAGACCGGCGCCGGCGTGATCGATGCCCTCGACCGCCAGGGCAGCACCGTGCGCGAGAGCTTCGAGCGTTCGGCGGGAACGCTCGAGACCACGTTCCTCGCCCGCGGCGATGCGCTGTCCGAGCGTTTCACTCAGACCGGCGGCGAGATCACGGCCCGCTTCGCCGAGATCGGCGACGCCCTGCGCACGCACTTCGCGGCGACCGGCACCGCGCTGTCCGACGACATTGCCGGCCGCGGCGCCGCGCTCCGGACCGAGATCGAGACCGCCGGCGACGGCGTCGCCGCGACGATCGAGGCGCGCGGCCGCGACGCTCAGGCCGGGCTGGCCGTCGCCGCCGCCGGCATCATCGAGACCTTCACCACGCGCGCCGCCGCCGTCCGAGACGAGCTCGTCGGCAGCGCGGAGCGCATCGCGCACACCGTCACCACCGGCGGCGACGGCGTCGCCGACCGCATCGAGGCGATCGCAGGGCGCCTGCATGAGACGATCACCGTCCATGGCGGCGATCTGGAGACGCGCCTCGACACGGCGGGCGAACGCGCCGGCAGCCTCGTGGCGCTCCGTTCGCAGGAGGCCGCCTCCACCCTGGAAGCGGCGTTCGCCAACCTCGGCGACACCTTCGCGGCCGGGGCCACGGGAGCGACGGGGTCGCTGCGCGAAACCATCGCCGCCCTGTCGTCGGAAATCGCGGCGCGCACCGCGGAGGCCGTCGACAGCTTCCGCCGCTCGGCCGAGGAGACCACGGTCTCCATCGGTGCGACCGGCGCCGAGGCGGCCCAGGCGATGCGGCGCTCGGCGGCCGGCGCCACGGGCGAGCTGGAAGCCCGCACCGTCGAGGCCGTACAGATCTTCGAGCGCCGCCTGGCCGACACCGCCGCTGACCTCGCCGCCCGCAGCGCCGAGGCCGCGGAAGCGATCGGCCTCGCGGCGGCGGCCGCCCACGGCGCGACCGCGACCCAGACCGCTGAGATGGCCGCCCGCGTCGCCGCCGCGATGGACTCGCTGCGCGCGACCTCCGGCGAGGTGACCGGTGCCGTCGAAACGCACATGACCGGCCTGCTCGGCCGGATCCAAGCCGCCTCCGAGGAGACCGGCGGCCAGCTCGGCAGCCGCGCCGAAGCGGCGATCGAGGCGTTGCGCGCCGCGATGGGGACGCTCAACGCGGAGTTCACGACGCGCTCCAGCGAGACGACCGGCGCCATCGCCCGCGCCGCCGAGCAGGTCGGCGACGAGCTGGCCGCCCGGCTGCGCACGATCGAGGCGGCCTTCGGCGAACACGGCCGCGGCGTCACCGATCTTCTCGCCAGCCACGCCGAGGAGACCCAGGCGCGGATCGCCGGCACCGGACGCGACATCGTGCTCGCCGTGGCGACGCAGGGAGCGCGCGTGGCCGACGCCCTGCACCAGACCGGCGCCAGCTTCGGCGAGACCGCCGACGTGCGGGTGAAGGCGATCGACGAGACCCTCGGGAGCCGCCTGGCCACCCTGCAGGACATCATCGCCCGCGGAGACATCCTCGCCGACCGGATCTCCCGCGACACGACGGCGCTCGGCGAAACCATGGGCGGCAGCCTCGCCGAGATGGACCGGATCATCACCGTGCAGGGCAAGGCGGTGGTCGCATCCATCGCCGAGCGCACCCGCGACGCGCAGGACGCCGTGGAAACCCACCTCGGCGCCCTCGAGGAGCGTTCCGCCAAGCGGTCGGCCGAGGTCGGCGAGACCTTCGCCAAGCTCGTGAGCCACATCGACGGGCATCTCGGCACCCGCGCGACGGCGCTGAACGAGGCCCTGATCGGCCGTACCGGCGAGATGGCGCGCATCATGGCCGAGGGCAGCCGCGACCTCGTGCAGGCGCTGGACAGCCGAAGCCAGGGCATGTCGGACGACATCGCATCCCGCACCGCCGCCTTCAGCGACGCCCTCGCCGCGCGGGGCGACGAGATCGCCCGGCGCCTCGACGAGAGTGCCGGACGGTTCGACACCGGCGTGCTCGGCCGCCTGGAGGCGATCGGCGTGGCGCTGGAGGAGCGCAGCCGCCTGGTCGATGAACGCTTCGGTACCCAGGCCTTCGAGGCGATCCGCCTGATCGAAAGCCGCACCCGCGCGATCGACGAGGAACTCGGCAGCAGGACCCGCGATCTCGTCGCGACCATCGAGGCCCGCACCGGCGGGATCGACGCGGCGATGGCCGCGCGCGTCGCCGACCTCACCCGCGCGATCGAGGAGCGGACCGGCGGCATCGACGCCGCGCTTTCCGGACGCGTCCAGGAGCTTGTCGCGCTGATCGAAGAGCGGGCGACGAGCGCCGACGCGGCACTCGCCACCCAGACCGAAACTGTGCGGCGCGCCTTCGCCGAGCGTTCGGACCTGCTCGGCCGGCTCATCGACGAGCGCACCGCCGCGATGTCGAGCGAGCTCGACGAGAAGGGTCGCATGGTGTTCGGCGCCATCGGCGGCCGCATCACCGAACTAGCACGCCTGTTCGATCGCGGCGGCACCTCGCTCGGCGAGGTCATCGACCAGCGCGGCGAGAGCGTGCTGGCCAAGCTGCAGCAGACGATCGCCGACGCGGAGCGCATGCTCGGGGATGGCGAAGGCCGGCTCGGCCACACGCTCGCCTCCCGCACCTCGGACATCAGCGGCCTGCTCGACGAGGGCGTGCGCACGGTCCACGACCTGCTCGACGCCCGCACCAACCAGATCCGCGTCCTGCTCGACGGGCACGCCACGACCCTGTCGTCGAGCCTCGACGGCCGCATGGGTCCGCTCCACGACGCCCTCGACAGCCGCGGCCGCGAGTTGGTCGAGACCATCGCGACGACCCTCGGGCAAGCCACAACCGCGCTGGACGACCGGACGCATACGCTCGGCAACCTGTTCGACGAACGCCTCCATGCGCTGGCGAGCCTGGTCGACGGCCGCGGGACGCAGTTCGCCAAGACGGTCGACGCCCGGGCGCAGATGCTGCGCGCCCTGTTCGAGCAGGCGCATGCCGCCCTCGACGCGGTCGTCGAAGGCCGCGGCGATCACCTCGCCACGAC
>CAZZZM010000206.1:0-5578 GCA_964658465.1 uncultured Nakamurella sp. | reverse complement strand
CCGCACCAGAGCCTGTTCGAGCGCGCCTTCGTGCTGGTGCCGCTCGCCGAGATCGCGCCGGACTTGCGGATCGCCGGGCGGCGCATCGCCGACGCGGCCGCGGCCTGCGACCGGACGAGCGTGGCGCGATGGCAGGGCGCATCGGCGTAATCCGTCGCACCGCGCGCCGGGATGGAACGGGAACCTCCCGCACCGGGCCGGCTTCTTCCGCGCAAAACCGTCGCCGGAGGTGCCGATGAGCCGCGATCAAGTCGTCCTGAAGGACCTGTCGATCTTCGCGCGACATGGGCTGTTCGAGCCCGAAGCCGAGCTGGGCCAAAGGTTCTACATCGACGTCACCGCCGCGGCGGATCTGAGCTATGCGGAGCGGGAGGACGAGGCCGACGGCACGGTGAACTGGGCCGATCTCGTCGAGGTGACGACCAAGGCCTTCACCGATCGCCGCTACAAGCTCGTCGAGGCCGCGGCGGCAGCGATCGCCAATGCAGTGCTGGATCATTTCGAGCGCGTCGAGCGCGTGCGGGTCGAGGTGCGCAAACCGTCCGCGCCGATCGAAGCCGTGTTCGCCTATACGTCGGTGATCGTCGAACGGGATCGCAGAGGCACCTGACGTCGGCGCCTCTGCGGTATTCGGTCTACGACGGCTGCTGCGACGGATCCTCGGCGTCCTTGGGCTTCTCCGGCGCCAGCGGCTTGTCCTTCTCCGGCGCCTGCGGCTTCAGCGCGCTGTTTTCGGCGTCCGAGGGCAACGCATCTTTTTCGTCGGTCAATGTGATGGTCCTTTGGGGGTGAGAGCGGGGTAGAGCGGCAGGTGGCCGTGCCGGCTTCGGACCGAACGGTTCGACGGCCGGCAACGGTCTCGTCGATGCTACTTGTCGAGGTTTTCCGCGAGCTTCAGGTGCTCCTGCAGATGCGGCAGCGTCTCGTTGGCCCAGGCCTTGAGGTCGGCGTTCTCGCCGCCCTTCGCGTAGCGCTCGAACAGCGACACCGCTTCCTTGTGACCCTTGTCCTGGTCCTCGTGGTACTGCTTGGCGAAGTCCTCGCCTTTCAGGCCTTCGAGCTTGTCGAGCATCGCCTTGTGGCTGTCGTCGAGCGCCGTCGGCGGCTCGACATGCGCCTTCATGGCGAGCGGCTTCAGCTCGCTCGTCGTCTTCGTGTGATCCTGGATCATCTTCTCGGCGAAGGCCTTGGTCGGGCCGGTGCTGCGCGCCTCGGCGAGCTTGCTCGACTGGATCTCGAACATGTCGCTGATGGCCGCCTCGGTCACGAAGTCCTTGGTGGTCGGTGCCATGCCGAGCATGGAATTGACGCCGGTCTTCTCGCCGAGCGTCTCGGCGTGCGCCGGCATGACGATGCTCGCGAGCGCGAGCGCGGCGAATGTCGCGATTGTTGTTTTCATGGTTGCGCCTCCCGTCGACGACGTCGTCGACATGGCCTCAATGGCGCGCGGGTCGCGCTGTTCCTTGGGGGCATCTTCGGGAGGCATCTTTTCGGACCGCCACGTTGTCGCGATCGTGGCGGCGGGGGGAACCCGGCGCAGGCATGGGGCTTAGCCGATCACCCCAGGCGTATGGCCGAGGACATCCCGTGACCGATCAAGAACACCGCCCCGTCGACCTCGACCCCTACAGCGGGCCCGCCGGAGGCCAGGGATCGCTGAAGTCGGTCGCCGAGATCCTGGTGCGCGAGAAGACGCTCGTCGAGTCCGGGTCGTTGATGCTGAAGCAGAACAAGGTGCACGGCTTCATGTGCGTGTCCTGCGCGTGGGCGAAGCCCGGCAAGCCGCACACCTTCGAATATTGCGAGAACGGCGCCAAGGCGACCGCGTGGGAGCTGACGCCGAAGACCATCGACGACGCGTTCTTCGCGCGCCACAGCGTCAGCGAGCTGCTGACCTGGTCGGACTATCGGCTCGAGGAAGCCGGCCGCCTGACCAAGCCGATGCGCTACGACCGTGCCAGCGACCATTACGTGCCGGTCGCCTGGAGCGAGGCGATCGCGGCGATCGGCGCCCGGCTGAAGACGATGGATCCGGAAAAGGTCGTGCTCTACTCGTCGGGGCGCACGTCGCTCGAGGCGTCGTACATGTATGCGCTGTTCGGGCGCATCTACGGCACCAACAACTTCCCCGATTCCTCCAACATGTGCCACGAGTCGACCTCGGTGGCGCTGCCGGAATCGATCGGCCAGCCCGTCGGCACCGTCGCGCTCGACGATTTCGAGCATTGCGACCTGATCTTCTTCTTCGGCCAGAACGTCGGCTCCAACGCGCCGCGCATGCTGCATCAGCTGCAGGAGGCGCGCCGCCGCGGTTGCGAGATCATCACCTTCAACCCGCTGCGCGAGCGCGGGCTGGAGCGCTTCGCCAACCCGCAGAACCCGATCGAGCTGGCGCTCGACAAGGGCGAGATCATCTCGACGCAGTACCTGCAGGTGAAGTGCGGCGGCGACATCGCCGCGATGTACGGACTGTGCAAGGCGATCTTCGCGGCCGACGACCCGGCAGGGACGCGCACGATCGACGCCGGTTTCGTTGGGGAACATACCAGCGGCTTCGAGGCGTTCCGCGCCTCGGCGCTCGCCTACGAATGGTCGGAGCTCGAGCGCGCGTCGGGCCTCGCCCGCGTCGACCTCGAGCGCGCCGCCGCGGCCTACATGCGCTCGACGGCGGCCATCGGCATCTACGGCATGGGTCTCACGCAGCACCGCAAGGGGGTCGAGGCCTGCCAGATGGTGGCGAACCTGCTGCTGCTGCGCGGCAACATCGGCAAGCCGGGGGCCGGCATCTGCCCGGTGCGCGGCCATTCCAACGTGCAGGGCCAGCGCACGGTCGGCATCACCGAGAAGCCGGCGCTGGTGCCCTACGACAAGCTGCGCGCGCTCTACCATTTCGAGCCGCCGGAAAAGAAAGGCCTCAACACCGTCGAGGCCTGCGAGAAGATCGTCGCGGGGGAGATCGAGGCCTTCGTCGGGCTCGGCGGCAATTTCGTCCGCGCGGTGCCGGAGACCGAGCTGATCGAGGCGGCGTGGCGCAAGGTGCCGCTGTCGGTCGAGATCTCGACCAAGCTCAACCGCTCGCACCTGATCTTCGGCGAGGAGGCCTACATCCTGCCGACGCTCGGGCGGATCGAGACGGATAAGCAGGCGACGGGGCGTCAGGCCGTGTCGATGGAGGATTCGACCGCCCACATTCACGGCTCGAAAGGCGTGCGCCGGCCGATCTCGGAGCATCTGCGCTCTGAGCCCTGGATCGTCGCCGCGCTCGCCGAAGCGACGCTGCCGCCGGGCAAGGCCAAGGTCGACTGGCGCGCCTGGGTCGCCGACTACGCGCTGGTGCGCGACGCGATCGCCGCCACCTACCCGAAGGACTTTTCGGACTTCAACGAGCGGCTGTTCACGCCGGGCGGCTTCTCGCGGCAGCTCGCGGCGCGCGAGCGCAAGTGGAACACCGAGAGCGGCAAGGCCACCTTCATCGTGCCAGCCGGGCTCGACGAGGACCCGGACGAGGTGAAGCGCGGCGACGTGCTGCAACTCATCACGCTGCGCTCGAACGACCAGTTCAACACGACGATCTACGGCTATGACGACCGTTTCCGCGGCATCAAGGGCACGCGGATGATCCTGCTCATCAACGCGCGCGACATGGCCCGCTTCGGCCTGGCCGAGGGCCAGGAGGTGACGGTGTCCGCCTTCACGCACGACAATGTCGTGCGAGAGGTGGCCGGGCTGCGGGTGCACGAATATTCGATCCCCGACGGCTGCATCGGCGCCTATTACCCGGAGTGCAACCCGCTGATCCCGCTGTGGCACCACGCCGAGCGCTCGAAGGTGCCGGCGGCGAAGTCGGTGCCGGTGGTGATCAAGGCGGACGGGGTGGTGGCGCGACCGAGATAGTCTCGCGCCGGGTCGGCGCGGCACTGCACCGCTGTCGCGTCCCTACCGTTCACCTGTGCGAATGTTCGGTCCGCGCCCGTTGACAGAGGGGTGCGACATTTCCTACATGAGGCGCGCTGGCACTCTCTGACAGGGAGTGCTATCACTGCTCCCGCAGGGCTGCCAGAAGCGCTGATCCAGCGCGGGGCCGCGCGGGCGCGAGCCCCAGCCAGGAGACCGCAATCCCATGACATTCCGTCCGTTGCATGATCGCGTGGTCGTCAAGCGCCTCGAAGGCGAAGAGAAGACCAAGGGTGGCATCATCATCCCCGATACTGCCAAGGAGAAGCCGCAGGAGGGTCAGATCGTCGCCGCCGGCCCGGGTGGCCGCGACGAGTCCGGCAAGCTCACCCCCCTCGACGTGAAGGCCGGCGACAAGGTGCTGTTCGGCAAGTGGTCGGGCACCGAGGTCAAGATCGACGGTCAGGATCTCCTCATCATGAAGGAGAGCGACATCCTGGGCATCATCGGCTGATCCAGCCCGTCACAAGTCCCCCTCTGAATTCAGGAGCTTAACACAACATGGCAGCCAAAGACGTCCGCTTTTCCTCCGACGCGCGCGACCGCATGCTGCGCGGCGTCGACATCCTCGCCAACGCCGTCAAGGTGACGCTCGGCCCGAAGGGCCGCAACGTCGTCATCGAGAAGAGCTTCGGCGCCCCGCGCATCACCAAGGACGGCGTCACCGTCGCCAAGGAGATCGAGCTCTCGGACAAGTTCGAGAACCTCGGCGCGCAGCTGATCCGCGAAGTCGCCTCCAAGCAGAACGACGCCGCCGGTGACGGCACGACGACCGCCACCATCCTCGCCGCCTCGATCGTCCGCGAGGGCACCAAGGCCGTCGCCGCCGGCCTCAACCCGATGGATCTGAAGCGCGGCGTCGACAAGGCCGTCGAGGCCATCGTCGCCGACCTCAAGAAGAACTCGAAGAAGGTCACCTCGAACGAGGAGATCGCCCAGGTCGGCACCATCTCCGCCAACGGCGACAAGGACGTCGGGTCGATGATCTCGTCGGCCATGCAGAAGGTCGGCAACGAGGGCGTCATCACCGTCGAGGAGGCCAAGACCGCCGAGACCGAGCTCGACGTCGTCGAGGGCATGCAGTTCGACCGCGGCTACCTCTCGCCGTACTTCATCACGAACCCCGAGAAGATGGTCGCCGAGCTCGAGGACCCCTACATCCTCATCCACGAGAAGAAGCTCGGCTCGCTGCAGGCGATGCTCCCGGTCCTCGAGGCCGTCGTGCAGACCGGCAAGCCGCTGCTGATCGTCGCCGAGGACGTCGAGGGCGAGGCGCTCGCCACGCTCGTCGTCAACAAGCTGCGCGGCGGCCTCAAGGTCGCGGCCGTCAAGGCGCCGGGCTTCGGTGACCGCCGCAAGGCCATGCTCGAGGACATCTCGATCCTGACCCAGGGCCAGATGATCTCCGAGGACCTCGGCATCAAGCTCGAGAACGTCACCCTCCAGATGCTCGGCCGTGCCAAGCGCGTCCGCATCGACAAGGAGAACACGACGATCATCGACGGCGCCGGCGACAAGGCCGACATCGAGGCGCGCATCGGCCAGATCAAGGGCCAGATCGCCGAGACGACGTCGGACTACGACAAGGAGAAGCTGCAGGAGCGTCTCGCCAAGCTGGCGGGCG
>CAZZZM010000205.1:0-5578 GCA_964658465.1 uncultured Nakamurella sp. | reverse complement strand
CCAGGAGATCGCGCGCGCCGGGGAGGAAGCCGTCGCCGCGCGCCGTAAGGCGCACGTGGCGCGGGGTGCGATCGAGCAAGCGGCAGCCGAGCTGGTCCTCGAGCCGCTTCACCTTCAGGCTGATCGTCGCCTGCGACGTGTCCAGCGCTTCGGCCGCGCGCGTGAACGAGCTGAAGTCGGCGACCAGGACAAAGGCTCGCACTGTATCAAGGTCGAGGGGGTGGACGGGAACTGTCATTTCCAAACGACATCTCTGAAATATTGTGTCATGTCTGTTCATAATGGGCAGAGCAGACCATGTCGAGCCTCGGAAGAGGAGGGTCTTCATGCTTACGCTTCGCTATGTGCACCGGCTTCCAGCCGATTATGCGCTCGACACGATCCGCGAGCGCGCAGCGTTGCGCGGGACGCGTTGGGACGCCACGCCTGGGCTGGTCTTCAAGGTTTTCGCGGTACGCGGGCGCGGGGTCGCCGGTGCCTTGGGCAGCGCCTATGCCTCGATCTATTTGTGGAACGATGCCGCTGCGGCGATGGACATGCTGGCCGATCCCAATCGCTTTGGTGCGGTGATCGCCGCGTTCGGCCGGCCGCAGGTCGATACGGCGCTGCCGCTTGCGGCGCGGGCAAGAGGCGACGCCGCCGCGGTTCGCACGATTGTCCAGGAGGAGATCGCGCTCCCTGCCGATGCCGATCCGATGAGCCTGCGCCCGTCGGAGACGGCGCGCGTCGCTGAAATGCTCGACGATCCCGACGTGCTCGCCGCGATCTCCGCGCTCGATCCGACAAGCTGGCGGCTGATCCGCACCACGCTCGTACGCACGTCGGCCGAGGAGACGCGCGGCGAAACTGTTTACGAGGTCGCCTACCTCGCCCGTCCGGGCTGGGCGCGACTGCAGCAGGGAGAAAGCTGATGCCCCTCGTCCGCATCTCGATCCGCAGCGGCAGGCCCGCGGCCTACAAGAAGGCGCTCGTCGACGGCCTCTACGCCGCGATGCGCGAGACGTTCTCGGTGCCCGAGGACGACCTGTTCATGACCATCGACGAGCACGAGGCCGACACATTCGCCTACAGCCCGACCTATCTCGGCATCGCGCGCAGCGACGATCTCGTCATCGTCCAGGTCTTCGCCAACGACACGCGCGACACGCCGCAGAAGGCGGCCTTCTACCGCGGCATCGCCGACGCCCTCGGCAGGGCGCCCGGCGTCCGCAGGGAGGACGTGTTCGTCAACCTCGTCGAGGTGAAGAAGGAGAATTGGTCGTTCGGCAACGGCATCGCGCAATACGCGTGACGCCGCCCGCTCGAGACCCGGCGCCTAGTTCACCGGCACCGCGACGAAGCGGACCTCGCCCTGCGCGTTGGCGACGAGAAGCAGCGCGGTCTTCTTGCCGCCGCCCTTCAGCGCCCGCATCTTGTCGGCGGCGGCGGCCGGTTCGCTCACCGGCTCCTGGTTGATCTCGACCAGGATCTCGCCGGGGTGCAGCTGCTTCTCGGCGGCGGGCGAGTTCGGCGCGACGGCGCTGATGACGACGCCCGAGGAGACGCTGTCGTTGATCGCGAACTTCTGCCGCGTCTCGTTGGTGAGGCCGGAGAAGGTCATGCCCAGCGCGCTCTGCACGGCGGCGGCGCCCGGCGGCGTCGCCGCGTCGGGCTTCGCGTCGCTTTTGGCGGCCGCCTTGGTCACGTCGTCGAGCCGGCCGAGCTTGACGGTCTTGCGCAGCTCCTTGCCCTTGCGGACCACGACGACGGGGACGTCCTTGCCGACCGGCGTCAGCGCGACGATCTTCGGCAGCTCGCGCGATTCCTTCACGTCGTGACCATCGAAGGAGACGATCACGTCGCCGGTCTCGATGCCGGCGGCGGCGGCCGGCCCCTTGGCGTCGGTGCCAGAGACGAGCGCGCCGCGCGTCTTGCCGAGGTCGAGGCTCGCGGCGATCGAATCGTCGACGTTCTGGATGCGCACGCCGAGCCAGCCGCGGCGGACCTCGCCGTATTTCTCGAGCTGGTCGATCACCGGCATCACCGTCGACGCCGGCGTCGCGAAGCCGATGCCGATCGAGCCGCCCGACGGCGAAAGGATTGCCGTGTTGATGCCGATGACGTCGCCCGCCATGTTGAACAGCGGGCCACCCGAATTGCCCTTGTTGATGGCCGCGTCGGTCTGGATGTAATTGTCGTACGGGCCTGAATCGATGTTGCGGTGGCGCGCCGAGACGATGCCCGCGGTCACCGTGCCGCCGAGCCCGAACGGGTTGCCGACCGCCATCACCCAATCGCCGACGCGCATCGCTTCGGAATCGCCGAACTTGACCGCCTTCAGCGGCTTGTCAGGCTTCACCTGGAGCACCGCCACGTCGACCTTGGTGTCGGTGCCGAGCACCTTGGCGCGCAGCTTCTGCCCGTCGGTGAAGATCACGGTGATCTCGTTGGCGTCGGCGATCACGTGGTTGTTGGTGATGATGATCCCCTTCGGGTCCACCACGAAGCCCGAGCCGAGCGAGTTCGACTGACGCTCGCCCTGGTGGGGCGCGTCGTCGCCGCCGCCGCCGTGGCGCTTCTTGAAAAACTCGTCGAAGAGATCGTCGAACGGCGTGCCCTGCTGGCCTTGCGGCCCCGGCTGCGCGTCGGACTCGTCGTTGCTCGCCTGCTTCTTGTCCTCCACGGTCTGTGTCGCCGAGATGTTGACCACCGCGTCACTGACCGCCGCCGCCTCGTCGGCCAGTGATTCCGGTCCCCGCGCGGCGGCGGGCGTCGCCAGCGCGAGCCAGGCGCAGGCCAGCCCGGCGAGCAGCGCACAGGCCCCGCCGCGGGAAGGGATGTTCGGGGACAAGCCCATTCAGCGTCACTCCTTGGCCGCGCGGCGCATGCGCGACGATGGCCGCAGGCGGCGGCCGCGTCCTTGCGGCCATGTTCAGGCGATTTCGCAAGGGCGCGCAAGTCAATCTTCTGTCGCGCACGGCGCCACGTCGCGACCTCGACACCCCTCGCGGCCGGATTTAAATTGCCCGCAATCAAAACTGGCGAGCGCGGCCAAACCGGTTAAACATTCGAGATGACTGACGCCTCGATCCTTCCCTTACGCAAGCAGCTGTGCTTCGCGGTCTATTCCACCTCGCACGCGTTCACCCGCGCCTACCGCGTCCTGCTCGAGCCGCTCGGGCTGACCTATCCGCAGTACCTCGTCCTGCTCGTCCTGTGGGAGCGGGACGGCATGCGGGTCAAGGAGATCGGCGCGCAGCTCTATCTCGATTCCGGCACGCTGACCCCGCTGCTGAAACGGCTCGAGGGCCTCGGCTACGTTCGCCGCGTGCGCGACCCGTCGGACGAGCGCCAGGTGACGATCCTGCTCACGTCGGCCGGGGTGGCGCTGGAGCAGAAGGCTGCCTCGATCCCCGCCGACATGGCCTGCATGGCGCAGCTCGACGAGACGCAGATGATGGAGCTGATCGACCGGCTGAGCAAATTGCGCGGCTCGCTCCAGGGCGCCTGCGGCGAAGCGCTGGAGCCGGCATGAGCGTCCTTTCATGAGCGTGACCGCGGCGATCCTCGTCATCGGCGACGAGATCCTTTCCGGCCGAACGAAGGACAAGAACATCGGCACCATCGCCGACCGCTGCACCGAGCTCGGCATCGATCTGCGCGAGGTGCGCGTCGTGCCGGACGAGCTCGACGAGATCGTCGCCGCCGTCAACGCGCTGCGAGCGCGCTACACCTACCTGTTCACGACGGGCGGCATCGGCCCGACGCACGACGACATCACCGCCGATGCCATCGCCGCGGCCTTCGGCGTCGGCATTTCCGAGGACCCGCGGGCGATCGCGCTGCTTCTGGAGCGCATCAAGCCGGAGGATCTGAACGAGGCCCGCCGCCGCATGGCGCGCATCCCGCACGGCGCCGCGCTCGTCGAGAACGAGGTGTCGAAAGCGCCGGGCTTCTGGATCGGCAACGTCATCGTCATGGCCGGCGTGCCGGCGATCATGCGCATGATGCTCGACGCGGTGACGCCGAAGCTCGCCGTCGGGAGCCGGACCGTGTCGCGCGCCATCGCCGCCGGCCGGCTGCCCGAGGGCACCTATGCCGCCGCGCTCAAGGCGATCGCCGCCGACCACCCCGCCGTGTCGATCGGCTCCTACCCGAGCATGCGCGACGGCCAGTTCCACAACGAGATCGTCGTCCGCGGCAAGGATGCGGCCGAGGTCGACGCGGCGGCCGCGCGGGTCGACGCGATGCTGCGCGGCTTCGGGATGGGATGATGGAATCGACGCGTGCCTTCCCGGTCTCCTGGGACCAGTTCCACCGCGACTGCCGCGCCCTCGCCTGGCGGCTCGCCGACCTCGGGCCGTTCTCGGCGATGGTGACGGTGACGCGCGGCGGACTCGTGCCGGCGGCGATCGTCGCGCGCGAACTGTCGATCCGCGTCATCGAGACCGTCTCGATCCAGAGCTACCGGAGCGACACCGGCGTCGAGAGCGCTCAGGGCGTCGCGACGATCCTCAAGGGCATGGCGCCGGACCTGTCGGCCGGCGGCGGCGACGGCATCCTCATCGTCGACGATCTCGTCGACACGGGGCAGACCGCCCGCGTCATGCGCGAGCTCCTGCCGCGGGCGCATCTCGCCACCGTCTACGCCAAGCCGGCGGGGCGTCCGCTCGTCGACACTTTCATCACCGAGGTCTCGCAGGACACCTGGATTTACTTTCCGTGGGACCTAGGATTGAGCTTCCAGTCGCCGATCGCCGGGCAGAGGTGACGGGCCTCAAAGCTCGTCCCTCTCTCTGACAGCCACGGCGGTCTCGCGAAGCAACCTACAGAAGTCGGAAAGCAGCGGATCATGACCTCGTCGCGTCCCGACGTTCTCCCCTCGGGCGACGAAGCGATGACGCGCTACGTCCGCAGCGCCGAGCGCGTGGCCAACCTGCAGACGGTCGCCGTCGCCGCGGTCCTGGCGGTCGCGGTGCTGTGGCTGCTGTCCGACGTCATCCTGTTGTTGTTCGCGGCGACCCTGATCGCGTGCCAGCTGAAGGGGGTCTCGGCCTACATCGCGCGGCATACGCCGCTGAGCTACGGCCTCGCCCTCGCGCTCGTCGTTCTGCTGATCTTCGGCGGTCTCGGGATCGCGTTCTGGCTGCGCGGCCCGGTCATCGTCGGCGAGGTCAAGGTCGTCGGCGAGCAGGTTCGCGTGCAGGTCGCGCAGATCTGGCAGCACCTCGGCGACGCCAACTGGCTGCGCGACGTGATCGAGCGCGTCCAGGCCTATATCCACTCGCTCAAGGGTCACGCCGCCGGCATGGCCGCCGGGTTCGTCACCGGGACGCTCGGCAACGTCGGCAGCTTGCTGCTGGTGCTCGTAGCGGCCATCTATCTCGCCGCCGCCCCCCAGCAATATGTCGACGGGCTCGTGTCGCTCCTGCCGTTGCGTTGGCGCGGTCGGGGCGCCGAGGTGCTGGCGCGCGAAGGGCGAACGCTGCGCTGGTGGTTCATCGGCCAGCTCGCCGACATGGCGGCCATCGGCGTGCTCACCGGGCTCGGGCTCATGCTTCTCGGCGTCCAGCTCTGGCCGACGCTCGGGCTCATCGCC
>CAZZZM010000204.1:0-5614 GCA_964658465.1 uncultured Nakamurella sp. | reverse complement strand
TCGCCTCGACCGTCGGCGGCCTCGTCGGCGACAGCATCGGAACGAGCGGACACGACCTCGCGACCGTCTCGCTCGGTCCGCAGACGCCGACCAGCGGCGCCAACCTCGACATCCTGTCGAACGAGACCGGGACGACGCAGCTCATCGACAGCCACGTCGGCACCGCCAACGCGCCGACGCCGATCCTGGCCAGCGTCGCGATCCTGCCGGACAGCATCCACGTGCCGACGGCGACCAGCGGCGGTCTCGACGCGCTGTCTGGCGTCGTGTCGTCGGTCGCGCCGACGGCGGCGCCTGTCACGGGTGCGGCGGCGAGCGCCGCGACCGGCCTCGATCTCGGGATCGCGCATGTCGACGTCCCGGTCGCGGCGCATGCGGAGCCGCTGCACGCTCTCGCGCACGCGGCCTGACATCCGGCGCCGCCGGCGCGAGCTGGCGGCGCCTCCTTCCCTCATGAAATTCTTTCGCGCGAAGAGGCCTCATGACCGCGCAGACCCTCCGTGCGCCCCGGATCTGGGCCCATGCCGACTTCGGCCCGATCGTCGCGGCCATGCGGCCAACGCTCGGCATCCTCGCCGTCACCAGCTGCCTCATCAACCTGCTGCTGCTGACGAGCCCGCTGTTCATGCTGCAGGTCTACGACCGCGTGCTGCCGTCGCGCAGCCTGCCGACGCTGGTCGCGCTGTTCGCGCTCGCCGCGATGATGATCGGCTTCCTCGGCGTGCTCGAGGTGCTGCGGGCCCGCGTGCTGACGCGTCTCGGCCTGCTGGTCGACGAGGATCTGTCGCCGCGCGTCTTCGCCGTGCTGCTGCGGCGCGAGCAGCGGGCCGGCGCCCAGGGCTGCTCCGACCAGTGCGTGCGCGACCTCGATATCCTGCGCAGCTTCGCCTCGGGCTCCGCCCTGCCGGCGCTGTTCGACCTGCCGTGGATGGGCATCTACGTCGTCGTCTGCTTCCTGTTTCATCCCTTGATGGGCTGGGCGGTGCTCGGCGGCGTCGCGGCGCTCTGCGCGCTCGCCGTGCTGACCGAGGCGACTCTGCGCGGGCCGACCGAGCGCGCCTTCGAGGCGGCCAACGCGAGGCGCCAGTTCGCCGACACGATGCGCCACAACGCCGGCCTGCTGCGCGCGCTCGGCATGATCTCGGTGATGGGCGAGCGCTGGGAGGCGGCCAACGACGTCACGCGAAGCGAGCAGGCGAGGAGCGCCGACATCGCCGCCGCCTTCGGCAGCCTGCTGCGCTCGTTCCGCATCCTCCTGCAATCGGGCCTGCTGGCGCTCGGCGCCTATCTCGTCATCAATCACGAGGCGACGGCCGGCGTCATGCTGGCGGCGACGATCCTCACCGTGCGCGCGCTGGCGCCGGTCGAGCTGCTGATCGCCAACTGGAAGAGCCTGATCGGCGCCCGTCACAGCCTGAAGCGGCTCGGGGCCGCGCTCGCCGACGAGCCCGTCGTGATGGAGCGTACGCCGCTGCCGGCGCCGATGCGCAACCTGCGCGTCACCGCGATGAGCCTGCTGGCGGCCGGCCGCGAGACTCCGGTGCTGCACGACGTCAGCTTCACGCTCGAGGCGGGCAGCGCGATCGGCGTCATCGGGCCAAGCGGATCGGGCAAGTCCTCGCTCGCCCGCGCGCTGGTCGGGCTGTGGCCGCCGGCGCGCGGCGTCATCCGCCTCGACGGGGCCGAGCTCGACCAATGGGAGAGCGACACGCTCGGCCGGTCGATCGGCTACCTGCCGCAGGACGTCGAGCTGCTGCCCGGCACGATCGCGCAGAACATCGCGCGCTTCCGCCACGGCGACGCGCAGAAGCTCCTGCAGGCGGCCGACAAGGCCGGCGTGCACGAGATGATCCTTCGCATGCCGGCGGGCTACGAGACGCAGGTCGGCCCCGGCGGCGCGTTGCTGTCGGGCGGCCAGCGCCAGCGCATCGCGCTCGCCCGCGCGCTCTACGACGACCCTTTCATGCTGGTCCTCGACGAGCCGAACTCCAACCTCGATACCGAAGGCGAGGCGGCGCTCAGCAAGGCGATCGCCGGCGTCCGCGCCCGCGGCGGCATGGCCGTCGTCATCGCCCATCGCCCGAGCGCGCTCGCCGCGGTCGACAAGGTGATGATCGTCAACGAGGGGCGGGTGCAGGCGTTCGGCGCGCGCGACATCATCCTGCCGCAGCTCGCGCCGCAGCCGGCCCCGCCGGCCTCCCAGCCCATGCCGCCCGCCGCCGTCGCAAAGCCGGCGGAGCGCCGCACCAACAGCAAGCAAGAGGCGCCCTATGTTGAAGCTGCCGAGTAGCGGCGTCGGCACGCGCCGGTCGCGTCAGACGATCCGCACGCACAGCCTGATGATCCTGGCGACGGCCATGCTGCTGGTCTTCGGCTTCGGGACGATGGCGGCGACGATGAACCTCGCCGGCGCCGTGATGGCGTCGGGCACGATCGTCGTGCGATCGGCGGTGAAGAAGATCAGCCATCCGAACGGCGGCATCGTCGGGCGGCTTCTCGTCGACGAAGGATCGCACGTGCACCAGGGCGACGTGCTCATCCATCTCGACGAAACCGTCACGGCGGCGACGCTCGATGCCCTCACCCGCGACTTCTACGAGCTCGAGGCGCAAAGCGCGCGGCTCGAGGCGGAAGGCGCCGGACGACCCGAGGTCCGGTTTCCGGAAGACCTCAAGACGGCGGCGGCCAACCCCGCCATCGCCGAGATCATGTCGGGCGAAGCCAACCTGTTCAGGCTCCGCCGTAACGCCCGCGAAGGCCAGAAGCAGCAGATGGGCGAGCGCATCTCCCAGCTCGGCAACGAGATCGACGCGCTGCGCCAGCAGGCGGGCGCCAAGGACGAGGAACTGGCGATCGTGCGCAAGGAGCTCGATGCCGTACAGCAGCTCTACGATCGCAATCTCGTCCAGCTGCCGCGCGTCGACGGCCTCAAGCGCGACGTCGCCAGGATCTCCGGCGAGCGCGGCGCGCTGACGGCGGAGATCGCGCAGGCGCAGGGCAAGATCGCCGAGACGAAGCTGCAGATCATTCAGATCGACACCGACATGCGCAGCGACGTCGGCCGCCAGCTGGCCGAGATCCGCGGCAAGACCTCTGACGTCATCGGCCGCCGCACGACGGCGCAGGACCAGATGCTGCATCTCGACATCCGGGCGCCGCAGGACGGCGTGGTGCACGAGCTCGCCGTGCACGCCAGGGGCGCGGTGATCTCGCCGGGCGAGCAGGTGATGGCGATCGTGCCGGACAAGGACCGGCTCGTCGCCGAGGTGCATGTCGCCGCACAGGACATCGACAAGGTCGCGGTCGAGCAGGCGACGGTGCTGCGGTTTCCGAACTTCAATCAGCGCACGACGCCGGAAGTCGCCGCTCGGGTGTCGCGGATCGCCGCCGACAGCGTCTCGGACGCCAGGGCCGCGCCGTACTACACCGTGCAGATCGCGCTGCCGGCGAGCTTGGCGCTCGGCGGCGCGACGCTCAAGCCCGGCATGCCGGTCGATGCCTTCATCGAGACCAGCGAGCGGACGATGCTGTCCTATCTCATGAAGCCGTTGAGCGACCAGATGAGCCGCGCCTTTCGCGAGAAATAGCGCTCCGCGCGGCGACGACGATCGCGCGACGGCGTGTGTCAAATGCCGCGTATGTTTAAGAATGTAGCGGCAAGATCGAACCGAACATGATGAAGAGTCTTGGTACATACACCCCGTAGGGGTACCAAGAAGGAGACATCATGTTCTATTTCGACAAGCGGCTTCAGTACCCCGTGGCGGTGACGACGCCCGACCCGATCTTCGCGCGCATGCTGCAGCAGGCGATCGGCGGCATCGAGGGCGAGATCCGCGTCTGCATGCAGTATTTCTTCCAGGCCTGGGGCTCGCGCGGCCCCACCACCAAGTACCGCGACATGCTCCTTCACACTGCGACCGAGGAGATGGGTCATGTCGAGATGCTCGCGACGGCCGTGGCGATGAACCTCGAGAAGGCGCCGTCGTCGGTGCAGGAGGAGGGCGCGAAGGACAAGGTCGTCGGCGCGATGATGGGCGGCGAAAATCCCCGCCACGTGATCGAGGGCATGCTCCATCGTCACGTGCTGTCGACGGGGATGGCGGCCTATCCGGCCAATGCCGACGGCGTGCCGTTCGACATGTCGCATATCTACGCGAGCGGCAACCTCGCCGCCGACATGTACTGCAACGTCGCCGCGGAATCGACCGGGCGCGTGCTGGCGGTGCGGCTCTACAACGCCACGCAGGATGCCGGCATGAAGGACATGCTGCATTTCATGATCTCGCGCGACACGATGCACCAGCAACAATGGCTAGCCGTTCTCGAGGAGCTCGGCGGGCACGAGGGCACGCTGCCGATCCCCAACAGCTTCCCGCAGGAGATGGAAGACCAAAAGCACAACTACGACTTCTTCGCCTGCGCGCACGACGGCGAGAAGCCCGAGAAGGGGCGTTGGACGAACGGCCTGTCGATCGACGGCAAGGGCAAGTTCACGGTGTTTCAGAACAAGCCGCTCGGCGAGGAGCCGGTCCTCGGCCCGGCGCGTCCCGACAGCGGTGCGGAAACGCAGCAGATCGGTTAGGGTCTCGACATGGGCGGCGAAAGCCGCCCACAGGGGGCCTTGCGCGCATGAAGACAGACCCGTTCGAGGATGGAAAACTGCGGTTGCTCCGCAGCCCGGACGCGCGCAAGCCGCTCATCGAGCGCCTCAATCGCATCGAAGGCCAGGTTCGCGGCCTCAAGGCGATGATCGAGAACGATCGCTATTGCGGCGACGAACTGCAGCAGATCAAGGCGGCCATCGCCGCCTTGCGTCGCGTGGCGATCATGATCACCGAACAGCATATCTCCGCCGCCGCGGAGCGGCTCGGCGACAGCAAGGTGCGCACGACCGCCAGCAAGGACATCATGCGCGTCCTCTCCGAAGCCCTGGAGATCTGACGCGGCCGCAGCGGTCGCCGAGTGGTGCCCGTCGTGCCTACGCGCGGCCCCGCGCGATGCCGAAGAAGCGCAGCACCTCCCGACTGGCGTCCGGGCCCTTGCCGGTCGTGTAGGAGCCGAGCGGGCTGCCGCCCGACCAGGCGTGACCGGCGCCCTCGACCAGCCACGTCTCGCCGATCGTCGCGCCGGCCTCGTCCCGCCGGATCGCGCACGTGTACCCGGTCCCATCGGGGCAGCGGCCGCGCTTGGTGACAATGTCTATGGTGCCAGCTCCCGCCGCTTGGCGCGCGACGGCCTCGGCGTTCACCGGGCTCACGGTCGCGTCCTTCGTGCCGTGGAAGACGATCGTCGGCACGTGGCGTTTCGCGCTGGCGACGGCGCGCGGGGCGCCGCGCATCGCCGCGAAAGCCGAGGGCATGTCGGAGGCCGCGCCGCAGGCCAGGCCGGAATGCACGCCGACGCCGGCGTAGAGATCCGGGTAGAGGCAGCCAAGCACCGCAGCGGCGGCGCCCCCGGCCGACAGGCCGGCCACGAAGACGCGGTTTGGGTCGGTCCCGAACTCGGCGATGATGCTGCGCGTCGCATCGGCGACGAGCGAGGGCTCGCCGCGGTCGCGGGCCTGCTCGGCCGCCTTGAACCAGTTCCAGCAGCGCTGCGGATTGGCGGCGCG
>CAZZZM010000203.1:0-5647 GCA_964658465.1 uncultured Nakamurella sp. | reverse complement strand
CTGCCGCCGAGGAGCGCTGTCGCTAGGAGGAGGAGACCGCAGCGACCGGCGGCGCGGACGGCGTGGGCGCCGTCGCGATTTTGGCCTGTGTTCGGGAACGCCATTCGAGCACCCATGCGGTCGCAGCCATGATCGAGACCCCGACGACGACCATCATCGCATCGATTGCGATCGTGCCGCCATACATAAAACGGACGATCTGGCCGCACAGGCTCAACAGGGAGCCCGCGCAGAAGACGTGCAGGCCGTTGCGCCCGAGCAGCGACAGGAACCGCGTGACGGCGGGCGCCCAGGCGTCGACGTAGGTGAACACGCCGCCGCCGAGCGCGACGAGGGCCAGCACGCTGGCGAGGCGGTCGGGCGACATGAACGTCTTGTCGTAGATCTTGAACGGGAGACCGAGGCTCGGCAGCGTGATCCAGTCCCAGTAGCGGGTCGACGCGATGACCAGGCCCATCACGACGATCGGCACCGCGATCATCCGAAGGACGCGCAGGTGCCGCCGCCCGAAGGCGCCGAGATCGGTGCGCTTGCCGGCGATGAGGAAGCCGAGCACGTAGATGAGCTGCCAGGCGAACGGCGAGAAGAACCACGTGCCCTCGACCGGCCACGACGGCAGGTTCCAGCCAAGGATCAGGGTCGCGACGTAGAGGCCGACGGACAGCGGCAGCACCACCATCGGCAGCGCGCGGTAGAGGAGGGCCACCCCCGGCGCCGCCAGCATGAGGACGACGTAGAGCGGCAGGATGTTGAAATAGCCGAGCTGATGGGTCAGCAGCACGAGACCGATATGCGCCTCGACCGGCTGATGGAACACCGCCCCGACGTTGTGCCAGTCGAGCAGGAACGGCGCGTCGAGCCAGACCGAAGCGGCCGCCAGGATGAAGATCGCGATCTCGGTGATGAAGGTCTGCGCCACGTAGATGGTGAAGGCGCGCCCCCACAGCTTGTAGACGATGGCCGAGTTCGACATCGGCCGCTTCGGGTTCTCAATCGACAGACGCATCGCCCAGCCGGCGAGGAACACGAACAGCTCGGCGGAGTCCGACAGCGTCAGGTTGCGATACTGGAAGCGCTCGAAGAAGTTGCCCGGGATGTGGTTGACGAAGATCGAGATCAGGGCGTAGCCGCGCCAGAAGTCGATCGCGTTGGCTGGGCGCATTGGCGCTCCCGGTGGCGAGAAGGCCGGCCGTTGACCACGACATTAGGGCCATTTCGCGGACCCGCGACGCGCGCCGCGGTCAATCGCGGCGAGTTGAAGCAGAAAGTGCGCCGCCGATCTGCCTAGAGTTGCAAGAGGTCGCGCAGCACGCCCGGGAGGAGATCCGGCAGGTCTTCGGAAATTAGCCCTGGGCCGAATCGTCGCGCCGCCTCGGCATGCAGCCACACCGCCGCGGCGGCCGCCTCGAACCCCGGCATACCTTGCGCGAGCAAGCCGGCGACGAAGCCCGACAGCACGTCGCCGGACCCGGCGGTGGCGAGCCAGGGCGCGTCGCTGGCGGCAATGGCCGCGCGGCCGCCCGGCTCGGCGACCACCGTGTCGGCACCCTTGAGCAGGACGATGGCGCCGCTGCGCTTCGCCGCCGCCCGCGTTCGCTCGGGCTTTGCGGCAGCCTTGTCGACGAAGCCACCGAAAAGCTTCGCGAATTCGCCGTCGTGCGGGGTCAGCACGATTGTCATCGCCGAGGCTGCGATCGCCTGGAACAGGGTCTCGGGCCTCTCGGCGAAGCTGGTCAGCGCGTCGGCATCGAGCACGATCCCGCGCGGCGGAGCGTCCGGATCCGACGCCGGCGCGGCGAGGGCTGCGAGGACCAGCGCTCGCGTGCCTTCGCCGACGCCGAGCCCGGGGCCGAGCGCGACCGCGTTCTTTCGGCGGTCCGCCAGGATCTCGCCCAGCTCGCTCGCGTCGTCGGCGACGCGGGTCATGACCGCGGTCAGCGCGGCGGCGTGGACCGGAAGCGCCTCGCGCGGCGTCGCGACCGTCACCAGGCCGGCGCCGATGCGCAGCGCGCCGCGCGCGCAGAGGCGTGCCGCGCCGGTCTGGGCGATCGGGCCGGACACGACGAGGGCGTGACCGCGCGCGTATTTGTGACCGGCGAGGCCTGGGCGGGGCAGGGCGTCGAGCCAGAGCGCCGGCACGTCGAGCCGCGTCGTCGGCGCGATCTCGTCGAGCACGCTCGGCGCGATGCCGATGTCCTCGAGAGTGAGGCGCCCGCAATTCGCGCGTCCCGGCATCAGGACGTGGCCGGGCTTCAGCCGAAAGAAGGTGACGGTCTCGGTCGCCGCGATCGCCGTGCCGCGGATCGCGCCGCTGGCACCGTCGACGCCGGAGGGGACATCGACGGCGAGCACCGGTCGTCCGCTCGCTTCGGCCCAGGCGTTGACGCGCGCGACGGCAGCTGCGGCCGGCCCCTCGATGTCGCGGGCGAGGCCGGCGCCGAACAGGGCGTCGACGACGAGGTCGGCGGTCTCGAGACCTGCCGAGGCGAGGTCGACCACCGGCCCCTGCCAGCCTGCAGCCGCCGTCGCCGCGTCGCCTTTCAGTGCCGAGCGGTCGCCGAGCGTGGCGACCTCGACGACGCAACCGTCGGCGGCGAGCAGGCGCGCGGCGACGTAGCCGTCACCGCCGTTGTTGCCCGGGCCGCAGAGAATCGTGACGCGGCGCACGCCCGCCGTCGGCAGGAGCCGCAGGGCCGCGCTCGCGACCGCGGCGCCGGCCCGCTCCATCAGCGCGATGCTCGGCATGGTACGCCCGGCGATCGCATCCGCCCGCGCCATTTCTTGTGGATCGAGAAGCTCGATCGGCACGCTCGCCGTTTGCGTCGATCGATCTCGGACGATCATGTCGCGGCCCCGTGGTCGAATTGACAAGGTTTTTAGCCGTGGCTACCCAGGCAGTTCAGGCATTTTTGTATCGTGCGCGTCACATGACCCAACGGCGAGCGAAGTTCGGCATCGGACAGGTCGTCAAGCACCGGAAATATGCGTTCCGGGGCCTCATCTACGACGTCGATCCCGTGTTTGCGAACACGCAGGAATGGTGGGAGTCGATCCCCGAGGACGTGCGGCCGCGCAAGGACCAGCCGTTCTACCACCTCTATGCAGAAAACGCGGACACCGAGTACGTCGCCTACGTGTCGGAGCAGAACCTGCTGGCCGATACCTCGGGCGATCCGGTGCGCCATCCGCAGGTCGACGAGATGTTCGTCCGCGCCCAGGACGGCGTCTACCAAATGAAAGCGGCCCGCCTCAACTGAAACGGGCCGCCTGGTCGTCGAAGCCGGCTTATTGCTTGGGGGCGTTCGGGATCGCCGCGCCGCCCGCCGCACCGCCGGCACCCTTCTGCGCCTCGAGACGCTTGCGCTCCTCCTCGGCCTGCTTCTGCAGGCCGGCCTGCAGCTGCTCCTGCTGCTTGCGCAGGACCTCGGGATCGATCGCCGGGCCGTCGTAGGCCTTGCCGAAGTTCGCGAGAGGCACCGCGAACGTGACCTCGTTGTTGGCCTGGTTGCGGACGCTGACCGCGAGCTTGCTGCCGCTCTTCATCGTGTCGATCGAGGACGCGCGGATCTTCGCCTCGGCGAAGCAGCCGTTCGGGAAGCAGATCTCGTAGGAGCCTTCGGCGGTCGGGCCGCCGTCGACGGAGAAGCGGAAGCCAGGGCGCAGCATCAGGCCGATCGGCATCAGCATGCGGATGATCTTCACGTCCTCGCCCTTGATGTCGTAGACGGCGAGCGCGAGCACCGGCGGCTTGCCCGCCTCGGCGGAGAAGTCGCGGGTCGTGTAGCAGACCTCCTTGCCGGCGGCCTGATCCTTGCCGCAGACCTTGGTCCAGTCCTTCTGGGTGGGGACGAGGGCGAGCACGTTCGACTGCGGCGCGCCGCCGGGACCGGGAGCCGGTGCGGCTTCGCTCGGCTGGGCGGCCGGGGCGGGCGCGGGTTTCTTCTTGGCGGCGGCGGCGGGCGCGGCGGCGAGGCAGGTGGCCATCAGGGCGAGTGTGAGACCGCGCTTGGTGATCAGCGGCATCTTCGATCCTTTCGTTCGGGCGCTCGTCCCGGGGGTTTGCGATGTGCGATGCGCGGCATCGGTGTGCGCGCGCCAAAGGACGCCGCGGCGCGACGTCTGAAACCCGCGCCGCTCATTGCCGCTCTTTGAGGCGACATATTGGCGGCACGTCATATCGACGGCTTCGGCGGTTTCCAACTCGCGATTGGGCGATGGATGGCAGCCAAACAGGCCTCGCGCCGCGGCCAGCTTTGCCGCATGATGTCGCCGAGGCTCGAAGGGTGCGGATTCGCCTGCATGGATGAGGGGATGACGAGCGCGTTACCTGTGCGGCAAGGTCTTGCTGCCTTCTCCGCGAGCGGCCTCGGTGCGCTCGTCGCGGCGGCAGCACGCGAATGTCCCGACCTGGTGCTCCTGAGCGACGATGCCGGCGCGAGCACGGCCGGCGACGTCGCCCGCCGCGTGGATCGCCTCGCCGCGCTGCTCCGCCACGCCGGCTTCGTGCCGGGCGAGCGCGTCCTCATCGTCGCCGGCGCGACGACGGCGTCCGTCGTCGCCCTCGTCGCCGTGCTGCGCGCCGAGTTGGAGCCGGCGGTCGTTCCGGTCGGGCTCGGGCCGGTCGAGCTCGTCGCGCACGCCCGGGCCGCGGACGCGGTCGCGCTCATCGGCCCGTCGCGCTACGGCGATGCCGACTACGGCGAAGCCTATCTCACCGCCGCCGCGCTGTCGGACTCGATCCGCATGATCGCGACACAAGGTCCCGGGCCGGTGGACGGCGCGGCCGACGTCTCGTTCGAGCGCCTCGATGCGATGGTCGACGTCGGCGACGCGTCCGCCGCCGGCGAGCCGGCGACCATCACAACCTTCGCCGGGCCGGCGACCGCGCCGATCCTCGTGGCGCATCGCCAGGTCGCGCTGTTCGCCGACGCGCTGTCGCTGGTCGAGCAGGCGCACATCAACCCGTCGGCGCGCATCATCTCGCTGCTCCCGCCCTCGAGCCTTGCCGGCCTCGTCGCCGGCCCGTTCGCGGCGCTGATCGGCGCCTCCGGCCTGGTGCTGCACGGCCCGTTCGAGGCCTCGCGCTTCCTCGCCGCCTGCGACGAGCAGCCCGGGTTCCACCTCGTCGCGCCGGCGGCGATCGGCCCGGTCTTCGAGGACGGCGCGCTGACGGTCGACGTCGCTTCGCTCGTCGTGGTGTCGCGCTTCGCCGACCCTGGCGCCTTCGTCCTGCCGGACGCGCTCGCCTGCGATCGGCCGATCGTCGACGTCTACGCGTTCGGCGAGGACACGGTGCTCGCGCAGCGTCGACAGGACGGCAGGGCGCAGCCGCCGGTCCGCGTCGCCGACAAGAGCGAGGCCGGCGGCCTCGGGGCGCGGCTCAACCGGGCGCGGGCGGAGCGTCGCCTGCACGGAGCGGAGCGCTGATGCCGCCCCGCCTCGTGATCGGCAACAAGACCTATTCGTCCTGGTCGATGCGGCCGTGGATCCTGATGCGCGCGCTCGACATCGCCTTCGACGAGACGGTGCTGCCGCTTTACACCGCCGAGACCGACGCAACGCTGCGAAGCCTCAGCCCCGCCGGCAAGGTGCCGATCCTGATCGACGGCGACGTGACGGTCTGGGATTCGCTCTCGATCATCGAGTA
>CAZZZM010000202.1:0-5683 GCA_964658465.1 uncultured Nakamurella sp. | reverse complement strand
GGCCTTCTTCACGATCAGCGACGCGGGGCTGCGCACACCTGTTGCGGCACAATAGGTCTCGCCGACCACGCCATCGCCCGGCACTATCCCGACCTCGCCGACACGCCGCACCCCTACCGCGCCTTCCTCGCCGCGGTTGCGGCCCGGCAGGCCGACCTCGTCGCGCGCTGGCTGCTCGTCGGCTTCGTTCACGGCGTGATGAACACCGACAACACCTCGATCTCCGGCGAGACGATCGACTACGGTCCCTGCGCCTTCGTCGACGGCTACGATCCCGGCGCGGTGTTCAGCTCGATCGACCACGGCGGCCGCTACGCCTACGCCAACCAGCCGCGCATCATGCACTGGAACCTCGCGCGGCTCGCCGAGGCCCTGCTGCCGCTGCTCGGTGCCGACCAGGAGGCCGCCATCGCCGCGGCGAACGAGGCGCTCGGCGGTTTCGCGCATCAATTCGAGGCGCCCTGGCGCTTCGGGCTCGGCCGGAAGCTCGGACTCGCCGCGACGCAGGAGAGCGACAAGGCGCTGGCCGACGATCTCCTCGCGCTGATGGCCGAGAGCCGGGCGGATTTCACGCTGGTCTTCCGCCGCCTGAGCGACGCGGCCGGCGGCGGCGCGATCGAGCGGGTGCGCGAGCTGTTCGTCGACCCGACCAAGCTCGATCCGTGGGTGGCGCGTTGGCGCACGCGCCTCAGGGAAGAGGGGCGGGAGCCAGCGGTCGTCGTTGACGCGATGCGCGCCGTCAATCCCGCCTATATCCCGCGCAATTTTCACGTCGAGGCTGCACTGGAGGCGGCTCTGGAGCGTGGCGACCTCGCGCCGTTCGAAGCGCTGCTTGCCGTGCTCTTGCATCCCTTCGAGGAGCAGCCGGGAGCCGAGCGCTACGCGGCGTCGCCGGAGCCCGACGCGCCGTATCGCACCTTCTGCGGCACGTGACCTACCACGCCGACCGCGAGCGGCGGCAGCCTTGGGACCGCGGCGCTACGCGATCTCGCTGGCGTGCTCGGCGAGGTAGTGCTCGAGCCAGTGGATGTCGTAGTCGCCGTTCTGCATGTCCTGGTTGCGCACGAGGTTGCGGAACAGCGGCAGCGTCGTGTCGATGCCGTCGACGATGAACTCGTCGAGCGCGCGGCGCAGACGCATCAGCGTCTCGGTGCGGGTGCGGCCGTGGACGATGAGCTTGCCGACGAGCGAATCGTAGTTCGGCGGGATCATGTAGCCGGCGTAGACGGCGGAATCGACGCGCACGCCGAGGCCGCCTGGCGGATGGTAGTAGGTGATGCGGCCGGGCGACGGGCGGAAGGTGGTCGGGTGCTCGGCGTTGATGCGGCACTCGATGGCGTGGCCGCGCAGGACGACGTCCTCCTGCGTGATCGACAGCGGCGAGCCGGCAGCGATCTTGATCTGCTCGTGCACGAGGTCGAAGCCGGTGATCATCTCGGTCACCGGATGCTCGACCTGGATGCGGGTGTTCATCTCGATGAAGTAGAACTCGCCGTTCTCGTAGAGGAACTCGATCGTGCCGGCGCCCGAGTACTTCATCTCGCGCATGGCCTTGGCGCAAATCTCGCCGATGCGCGCCCGGTCTTCGTCGTTGAGCGCGGGGGAGGGCGATTCCTCCCAGACCTTCTGGTGGCGGCGCTGCAGCGAGCAGTCGCGCTCGCCGAGGTGGATCGCGTTGCCGCGCCCGTCGCCGAGGATCTGGATCTCGATGTGGCGGGGTTTCTGGAGATATCGCTCGAGATAGACCGCGTCGTCGCCAAAGGCGGCCTTGGCCTCGCTGCGAGCGGTCGCCAGCGCGTCGGGCAGCTCGGCAGCCGTCAGCGCCACCTTCATGCCGCGGCCGCCGCCGCCCGCGGCCGCCTTGACCAGCAAGGGGAACCCGATCTCGGCGCCGACGCGCAGGCCCTCCTCGTCCTCGGTGATCGCGCCCTTGGAACCGGGCACGCAGGGGATGCCCAGGGCGATCGCCGTCCGCTTCGCCTCGATCTTGTCGCCCATTGTGCGGATGTGCTCCGCCTTGGGGCCGATGAAGGCGATGCCGTGATCATCGAGGATCTCGGCGAAGCGGGCGTTCTCGGACAGGAAGCCATAGCCGGGGTGCACCGCCTCGGCGCCGGTGATCTCGCAGGCGGCGAGCAGCGAGGGAATGTTCAAGTAGGAATCGCGTGCCGCCGGCGGCCCCAGGCACACCGATTCGTCGGCCAGCTTGACGTGCATGGCTTCCGCGTCCGCGGTCGAATGCACGGCGACGGTGGCGATGCCGAGCTCCTTCGCCGCGCGCAGGATGCGCAGGGCGATCTCGCCGCGGTTGGCGATGAGGATCTTTTCGAACATCAGGCGAGATGTCTCATTCGATCACGAACAGCGCCTGGCCGTACTCGACCGGCTGGCCGTCGCCGACGAGGATCTGGGTGACCGTGCCGCCCTTGGGCGCGATGATCTCGTTGAAGGTCTTCATCGCCTCGACGAGCAGGATCTTGTCGCCGGCCTTCACCACCGAACCGACGTCGACGAAAGGCGCCGACTCGGGGGCCGGGCGCAGATAGGCGGTGCCGACCATCGGCGACTTCACCGTGCCCGGATGTTCGGCCATCGCTTCGGGCGCGACGGCGGCCGCAGCCAGCGGCGCCGCGGCAGGGGCAGCCGCCGCGGCCGGCGCCGGCATCTGCACGAGCGTCGTCGCCATCTGCCGGGCCACCCTGATCTTCAACTCGCCCAGCTGGTACTCGATCTCGGAGAGGTCCAGGCGCTTGGCGATATCGGCCAGGCTCTCGACGAGCTCTGTCTGCGCGCCGGTGCCGTTCTCGGCGGATTTCTTGGAGGTCATGGTGTCTTCAAGGTGGTGGGCGTCTCGTTGTGGATCAGCGCGCGCAACGCCAGCTCGTAGGACAAAGCGCCGAAGCCGAGGATCACGCCGCGCGCGACAGGCGCGATCAGCGAGCGGTGGCGGAAGGACTCGCGGGCGTGGGTGTTCGAAAGGTGCACTTCGATGACCGTCGCTCCCGTCCCGGTGATCGCGTCGCGCAACGCGATCGAGGTGTGCGTGTAGGCGCCGGCGTTGAGGATCACCGGCTCGCCGGCCCGCCCCGCCTCCTGGATCCAGGTGACGAGGTCGCCCTCCTGGTTGCTTTGGGCGAATTCGAGGGCGACGCCATGTGCACCGGCGAGCGCGCGAAGTCCAGCCTCGATATCGGCCAGCGTGGCCGATCCGTAGGTGGCGGGCTCGCGCGTGCCGAGCAGGTTGAGGTTCGGCCCGTTGAGGACGCGGATGCGCTTTTCGGCCATCGTCTGGGAAGCCAGGGTCTCGGTCAGCGCGTCAGGAGCAGAGGGCCTTGCCGCACTTGCGGATGTTGGTGATGTCGGCCTGCAGCTGGTCGTAGCCGACGGCGCCGACCTCGACGTCGCCGCCGATGACGAAGGTCGGCGTGCCGTTGAGGTTCAGGTCCTTGGCCATCGAGTCGGTATGCTGGATCGCCGCGCGGATCTTCGGGTCGGCCGCGTCCTTGTCGAGCTGCGCCACGTCGACCCCGAGCGCCTTGGCGGCGGCGACCGCCTGCTCCTTGCCGACGAGGCCGTGCTCGCCGAGCAGCGCCTTGTGAAAGTCCCAGAACTTGTCGGTCGAGAGCTGCCGGTGGGCCGCGCCGGCGATGATCGCCGCGTCGACCGAGGACGGCGACAGGATCGGGAAGTCGCGCAGCACCACCTTGAGGTCCGGGTTGTCCTTGATCAGGCGCGCGACGTCGGGGATCGAGCGGCGGCAGTAGCCGCAATTGTAGTCGAAGAACTCGACGAGGGTGATCTTGCCGTTCGGATTGCCGACGGCGAAGGCGTCGGGGCCGCTGGCGAGGTCGCCGGAGAGCCGGGCCAGAGCCTTGCTGCGGTTCTCCGCCTCGCTCGCCTTCTCCTTGGCGTCGAGCGCGGTGATGGCGTCGCGCAGCACCTCGGGATTGTGGATCAGGTAATCCCTGATGATGCCCTGAATCTCGGTCGTCTGGTCGGCGGAGAACTGTCCGGCCGCGGCGGGGACGGCGGCGGAGGCCAAGCCGAGGATCGCCGCGAACAGCACGCCTCGCAAGCTCGTCATGATGCAATTCCTTGTGGACGGTCGCTCCGGCCGTCGGTCAGCTGTTGCGCGGGGGGCACAATGTCTCTTGCCTGTAATCGTGTCGGGATCAAGTCGCGTGCCCGTGGGCGGTCTTGCCTATCGCCGCGTGCAGGCTTCTGGCACGCTGCTTGAAACGAGCGGGAACAAGCGCGGCGGGGGCATCAGACAGTCATGGCGGATATCTGGGCGCGGAAATCGATCGATCTCCTGCAACGACAGGCCGAGGAGAGCGAGCACACCGACGCCGGCGCCCTGACAGGCCTGAAACGTTCGCTGTCGCTGTTCAGCGTCACCTCGCTCGGCATCGGCGCGCTGATCGGAGCCGGCATCTTCGTGCTCACCGGCCATGCCGCCGCCCAATATGCGGGGCCGGCCATCGTCCTCTCCTACATCGGCGCCGGCTTCATCTGCATCTTCGCCGGCCTCTGCTATTCCGAGATGGCGGCGTGCTGCCCGGTCGCCGGCTCGGCCTACACCTACGCCTTCGCGACGATGGGCGAACTCATCGCCTGGATGATCGGCTGGGACCTGATCCTCGAATACGCGGTCGGCGCCGTGACCGTGTCGATCGGCTGGTCGGGCTACGTCGTCTCGTTCCTGAAGGACATCGGCATCGTCGTGCCGGGGGCTTACGCCAAGGGGCCGTTCGCCTTCAATCCCGAGACCCACGCCTGGTCTCTCACGGGCGACGTCCTCAACATCCCGGCGATGCTCATCGTCGCCACGGTCTCGACCCTGCTCGTCATCGGCGTGAAGGAGTCGGCGCGGGTCAACAACGCGATCGTGGTGCTGAAAGTCCTGATCGTGCTGCTGTTCATCGGCGCGGGCATCTGGTTCGTGAAGGAGCAGAATTGGGTGGTCGCCAAGATCAACCCGACCGGCGCGTTCATCCCGCCGAACTCCGGCCAGTTCGGCATCTATGGATGGAGCGGCATCCTGCGCGGCGCCGCCGTGGTCTTCTTCGCCTACATCGGCTTCGATGCGGTCTCGACGGCGGCGCAGGAATGCGACAACCCGCAACGCAACATGCCGCTCGGCATCCTTCTGTCGCTCGGCATCTGTACGGTGCTCTACTGCCTCGTCGCCTTCACCATCACCGGCATCGTGCCGTTCGACCTGCTTAACGATCCGGCGCCGATCGCGCTCGGCGCCGACAAGCTCGGCTTCGTCTGGCTGAAGCCGCTGATCAAGCTCGGCGCGATCCTCGGACTCTCCTCCGTCATCCTGGTGTTGCTGCTCGGCCAGAGCCGGGTGCTGTATTCGATGGCTTTCGACGGGCTGCTGCCGAAGTCGGCCGCGCTGATCCATCCGACCTTCCGCACGCCTTACGTCGTCACCATCATCGTCGGGATCGTCGGGACGATCCTCGCCGGGCTGCTGCCGATCGACCTTGTCGGCGAACTCGTGTCGATCGGCACCCTGTTCGCCTTCGTCGTCGTCTGCATCGGCGTGCTGGTCTTGCGCCTGCGCGAGCCGGCACGCGAACGTCCGTTCAAGGCGCCCGCGGTCTACGTCACCGCACCGCTCGGCGCGCTCGGCGCCGTCGTCGTGATGGCCGGCCTGCCGGCCGACACCTGG
>CAZZZM010000201.1:1629-5723 GCA_964658465.1 uncultured Nakamurella sp. | reverse complement strand
AGCGCGGTGCCGTCGGGCGAGGTCTCGACGACGTGGTCGTCCCAGATCTTGTCGTACAGCGTGCGCGGGGCGGTCATGGTCTCTGGTCCAGTGTGTAAAGAGGCGTTTCAGGCAAGGGATTTAGGCGCCCCCGCACCGGGACGCAAAGTGCGCGGTGGGCGGAGGCTACCCGATCGTGCCGACGAGCGCCTTGATAGACGTCCGCCGACGGCGAATCACGCGTCTAGGCGTACCCCGAACGTGGCGGCGAAGCCCTGGCGCCCGAAGGGCGTAAGGTCGAGCGCGCGGCTGCCGCGCCGGCGCCGCAGCCAGCCCTTGTCGAGCGCGTGCGCGAGGATCGCCGCACCGACCGCGCCGGCGATATGCGGGCGGCGTTCGCTCCAGTCCAGGCACGGGCGGCAATAGGCGCGGCGCGACGCGGCCGGGAGCGCGACGCCGGCCCGGTCGAAGAAGGCGAGGCCGGCCGACGTGACGTCGCCGCCGTCGGCGCCCATCTCGAGGCAGCCGCGTTCGACCAGCGTGTCGGCCAAGGCAACGGCGAGGCGGCCGGCGAGATGATCGTAGCAGGTGCGGGCGAGGCGCAACTCGTCGCCGCCGCGCCAGGGCCCGCACCGGCCCGGCTTCCGCGACGACCATGATCGTCTCGAGCAGCCGCGCGACGTCCGGCGACGCGAGGCGGAAGTAGCGGTGCCGCCCCTGGCGCGCACGCGACAGCAGGCCGCTGTCGCTGAGCTTGGCAAGGTGGCCGCTCGTCGTCTGAGGCGACACGCCGGCGGTGGCGGCCAGTTCCGTCGCCGTCAGCGCGCGGCCGTCGAGCAACGCGGCGAGCATGGCGGCCCGAGCCGGATCGCCGACCAGTTGCGCCACCAGAGCGATCTTGGGACCACGATCCATGCCGGACTCCCTTCAAGTCGGACGGCCGCGGCGGGGGCTATTCCAGGTCTTGCGCCTGCAGGAAAAGGTCGAGGCGGCCGCCCCGCGCGGCGACGTCGGCCCAATCCTCGCCGTCGCTGACGATGATCGCGAGGCTGCACGGCGCGAAGAAATGGCGCAGGCGCGTGATCTCGGCGAGGTCGCCGTCGCGCGCCAGCATCGCGGCGAGGTCGGCGATGCCGGGATTGTGGCCGACGATCATCAGCGTCTGCACACCGGGCGCGGTGCCCTTCAGCATGCCGCGGATCTCGCCGGCGGTGGCATTGTAGAGTGCCTCGTCGTAGGTCGCCGCCACCGGCGCCTCGATGGTCGCCATCAGGCCGTCGAAGGTCTGGCGGGTGCGGGCCGCGGCGGATACGAGCGCGACATCCGGCACCAGGTCGTGCGAGCGCAGATACCCGCCGAGCCGGCCGGCATCGCGGTGCCCCTTCTCCTGCAGGTCGCGCGCGAAATCGTCGCCGCGGGACTGCTGCACGGCCTTGGCGTGGCGCAACAACATGAGCGTCAGCACGACGAAGGTGTCCGGGAAAGGGTAGGCATGGCCATGCCTACCCCGGTGCGTGCGGCGGGTCCATCGGCCTCTCGACGCGACGGCTCCCGGTGTCGCTCAGCTCGGCTTCATCGCTTCGCCGGCCTTCTGCGCCTCGTCGCCGAGGCGTTGCGCCGCCTGCGTCATCCGCTCGGTGTTCTGCTGGAAGGCGGCCTGACCGTGGCGCGCCAGTTCCATCGGCAGCGTCATCATCAATTCGCTGAAGCGGCGGGTGTATTCGGCATAGCCTGAAAAGCTGCGCTGCAGGAACGTCGTCTGGATCGAGACGACCTCCTCCATCGACTTGGCGTTGCGCAATTGCTCCATCAGCGAGGTCGTCTGCTCCATCGACTCCTTCGACAGCCGCTGCATCTCGCTTGCGAACGTCTGCAGCGTTTTGGTGCCGGTGGCGTAGCCACCCAACATCGCGTCGACCCCGGGGGTATGTTCGGCCATGAGTGTCTCCCTGAAACGCGGCTTTCCATCCGCGCTAAGCTTGAACGCGCGAAGGGCGCAGGGGTCCCGCCGCCTTGAAATTCTCCCCAGCGGGACCCCACATGGTGCGATTTCGTTGCGGCCGCTCCCGCCCATGCCCGTGTTCTTTGTAGCTATTCTAATTCCAATGTTGCGGCCATGCATTGAAGCAGCAGACGGCGTGGATTATTGCCTGACGCGCAGAAGCTTCCGCTTCCTCCACCAATAATCGGACGTGCTCGCGTCTCGCGACGACGTGCCAGACGTCGAACAAGACGCGCGCCGGGATGGACCTATGCTTGTTGCCTTCCTCATCATGCTCCGCGAGGGGATCGAGGCGTCGCTGATCGTCGGGATCATCGCGAGCTACCTCGCGCAGACCGGCCGCCGGCAATATCTCGGCGCGGTATGGGCGGGCGTCCTCGGCGCGGCGGCGATCTGCACGGGGCTCGGGATCGCGCTGACCTACGCCAGCGCCGAGTTCCCGCAGCGCCAGCAGGAGATGTTCGAGAGCGCGGTGGCGCTCATCGCCGTGATCATCCTCACCTCGATGGTGTTCTGGATGAAGGCGGCGGCGAAATCGATCAAGGGCGCGCTGCACGACAAGGTCGACGCCTCGATGGCGACCTCGCGCAACGCCGCCCTGGCGCTCGTCGCGATGGCCTTCTTTGCGGTCGGCCGCGAGGGCCTCGAATCCGTGTTCTTCCTGCTGGCCATCTTCCAGCAGAGCACCGGCTACGAAGTGCCGCTCGGCGCATTACTCGGGCTCGCGGCCGCGGTCGGCGTCGGGCTGCTCATCTACTGGGGCGGCGTCAAGCTCGACCTGCGCCGCTTCTTCCGCGTCACCGGCGTCTTCATCATCGTCGTCGCGGCGGGCCTGCTCGCCGGCTTCGTGCGCACCATGCACGAGGCCGGGCTCTGGAACGGCCTGCAGCAGGTCGTCGCCGACTGGAGCGGCGTGCTGCCGAAGGACGGCCCGCTCGGCACCGTGCTCACCGGCATGTTCGGCTACAACGACAATCCGACGCTCGGCGAGGTCGTCGCCTATTTCGCCTACCTGATCCCCGCGCTGGTGCTGTTCTTCCTGCCCGCGCGCAATCCCGCCCCCGTTCCCCGCCACGCCTGAACGACCGATCGGAAACCGACCCATGCGTCCTTTGCGTTCCCTTTGTCTCGGCGTCTCGTCTCTCGCGCTCGCCCTGATGTGCGCCGGGGCGGCCCGAGCCCAGGCCGTGCCGCAGAAGGTCCAGCTGACGATCAGCGACAAGGGCTGCGAGCCGGCGACCCTCACCGTTGCGCCCGGCAAGACCGCCTTCCAGATCAAGAACGCCAGCCACCGCGGCGTCGAGTGGGAGATCCTGAAGGACCACATGGTCGTCGACGAGCGCGAGAACATCATCCCGGGCTTCACCTCGACGCTGACCACCAAGCTTGACCCGAGCGAGTACGAGATGACCTGCGGCCTGCTGTCGAACCCGAAGGGCAAGCTGATCGTCAAGGTCGCAACCAGGGGCGAGGAGGAGCCGAAGGCCGGCAACCTCGACGCGATCATCGACACCTATAAGGGCTACGTCGCCACCGAGGTCGACCGTCTCGTCGAGAACACGCGCGTGCTCGTCGAGGCCGTGAAGGCCGGCAAGCTCGAGGCGGCGCAGAAGGCCTATGCGCCGGCGCACATGTACTACGAGCGCATAGAACCGGTCGCCGAAGTGTTCGACGACCTCGACAAGAGCATGGACTCGCGCGCCGACGATTACGAGAAGAAGGAAGCCGATCCGAAGTTCTCCGGCTACCACCGCCTCGAGTACGGCCTCTTCCACGACAAGTCGACCAAGGGCCTCGACGGCTATGCCGACCAGCTCATGAAGGACGCCGAGGATCTCAAGGGTCGCATCGCCAGGCTCAAGATCACGCCGAAGGTGCTGGTCGGCGGCGCCGCCGAGCTGATCGAGGAGGTCGCCTCGAAGAAGATCTCCGGCGAGGAGGACCGCTATTCGCGCACCGATCTCTGGGACTTCCGCGCCAACCTCGACGGCGCCCAGAAGATCGTCGGGCTGCTGCACGGCGACATCGAGCGGCGTGATCCCAAGCTGCTCGAGCGCATCGACACCAACTTCGCCAAGGTCGACACGAGGCTCGACGCCTACAAGGCCGGCCC
>CAZZZM010000201.1:0-1529 GCA_964658465.1 uncultured Nakamurella sp. | reverse complement strand
TTCGACAACGACGGCACGCGCGAGGCGCAGCCGTTCTACGGCCCGCACCAGTCGGGCATCGTCAACCCGCAGCCGGCGGCGGCCATCGTCGCGGCCTTCGACGTGCTGGCGACGACCCGCGCCGACCTGCAGCGCCTGTTCGAGACCCTGACCGAGCGCATCGCCTTCCTCACCCGCGGCGGCGTCTTGGCGCCGGGCAACCCGCAGATGCCGGCGCCGGATAACGGCCTGCTCGGCCCGGACGTGTTTCCCGACAATCTCACCGTGACGGTCGGCGTCGGCGCCTCGCTGTTCGACGAGCGCTTCGGCCTCGCGGCGCAGCGGCCCCGGCGGCTCGTGGCGATGGAGCAGTTCCCCAACGACGCGCTGCAGGCCGACCGCTGCCACGGCGACCTCGTCCTGCAATTCTGCGCCAACACCGCCGAGACCAACCTGCACGCGCTGCGCGAGATCGTGCGGTGCACGCCGGACCTGCTCTCGGTGCGTTGGACGATGAACGGTTTCCTGCCGCCGCACACGCTGAAGAAGCTCGGCAAGGATACGATCCGCAACCTGCTCGGCTTCAAGGACGGCACCGCCAACATCAACGCGCAGGACAAGCCGCTGATGGACGAGCTCGTCTGGGTAAGGCCCGACACCAACGAGCCTGCCTGGACGCACGGCGGCAGCTACCAGGTCGTGCGCCTGATCCACATGACCGTGGAGCGTTGGGACAGGACGCCGCTCGGCGAGCAGCAGACGATCTTCGGCCGCGAGAAAATGTCGGGTGCGCCGCTCGGCATGGCGCACGAGCGCGACGTGCCGGACTATGCCGGTGCGCAGGGGACGACCATCCCGAAGGACGCGCACATCCGCCTCGCCAACCCGCGCACGCCGGATACGCGGAAGAATCTGATCCTGCGGCGTCCGTACAATTTTGCGCGCGACTCGATCACCAAGGCCGGACAGCTGGAGATGGGGCTGCTGTTCATCTGCTTTCAGTCGGACCTCGACGCCGGCTTCCGCACCGTGCAGGCACGCCTCAACGGCGAGCCGCTCGAGGAGTACATCAAGCCGTTCGGCGGCGGCTATTTCTTCGCCCTGCCCGGCGTGCGCGACCCCGGCGACTATCTCGGCAAGGCTCTCGTCGAGCGGCAGCCGGCGTAGCCGTCGCGTCGGTCGAGCGGCGCACCGAACAGCCCGTCGGCTCCAAGACGGTTTGATCTCAATAGATCGCAAGTCTCGCCGTCCATCTCCTATGTAAGATTTTCGTCGCAATCGACATTGCTCCTCCTCAATCGTCGAGATTGAGCGAAACTCGAAGACGTCTTGTCGTCGATTCTGACGTACGTCTCTGCGCGGCTTGCAAAGCTACGCCGCTGGGAGATATTCTGCGCCGTGCCGCGGCGTAAGGTGCGCCATCGACCTACCGGCAGCTCGCTTTGTTGCCTGGCCAACAGAAGGCATAGATTTTCGGAGAGAGTGTTTGAAAAAGATCCTGACCCAGGTCTACGCATCGCGCAAGAAGAAAATATTGGGGCATGTCGATG
>CAZZZM010000200.1:2416-5726 GCA_964658465.1 uncultured Nakamurella sp. | reverse complement strand
CCAAGAAGATCGTCGCAAAGCCCGCGGCGCGGCGCTCGACGACGAAGCGGCCGGGCCGTCCCGCCGGGCGAGGCCGGCGATGAAGGCCCGCCTCGCGTTCGCACTTCTCTGGGCGGTGTCCTCGACCCCGGCGAGCGCGCTGACCATCGGCGTGAGCGCGCCGACGAGCGGTCCCGATGCCGTCTTCGGCGACCAGCTGAAGATCGGCGTCGCGCAGGCGATCGCCGACATCGACGCCGACGGCGGCTTTCTCGGCGAGCGGGCCGCGGTCCAGGTCGCCGACGACGGCGCCGACCCGAAGAAAGGCGTCGAGGTCGCCAAAACCTTCGTCGCCCGCAAGGTGCCGATCGTCGTCGGGCCGTTCAGCTCGGCCGTCGCCGGGCCGGCGTCGGCGGTCTACGCCCAGGCGGGTACGCTCGACCTGTTGCCGGCCGCGACTGCGCCGGCGCTCACCGAGCGCGGGCTCGCCACGATCTTCCGGCTCTGCGCGCGCGAAGATGCGCAGGCGCCGGTGGCGGCGCGCTACATCCTGCGGCATTTCTTGCGGGTGGCGTTTCTGCACGACCGTACCGGACCGGCGAAGGCGCTTACGGACGCGGTGCGCGCCGCGCTCAAGAGCGGCCCGGCGCGCGAGGTCTTCTACGGCAGCCTCGACAAGGGCACGCGCGACGTCGGCGCGCTTGCGGCCCGCATCAAGGCTTCGGGCGCGCAGGCGGTTTTCTGGGGCGGCGGTGCGACCGAAGGCGGCCTTCTCGCGCGGCAGCTGAGGGACAGCGGCGCGCATGTGACCCTGGTCGGCGGCTTCGCGCTCGCCACTGACGAGTTCGCCAACGCCGCCGGGCCGGCCGCCGACGGGGCGCTCGCCGTCTTCCCGCGCGATCCTCACACCCGGCCGGCCGCGGCAGCGCTGCTGCGCCGCCTGCAGACGCGCGGCCAGACGCCGGACGGCGTCGTGTTCTACGCCTACGCGGCAATTCAGGTCGTCGCCCAGGCTGCGGGAAAGGCGGCCTCGCTCGAGCCGCAGGCCCTCGCCGCGACGATGCACGCCGGGCAGGTGTTCAAGACGGTGCTCGGCGACATCGCCTTCGACGCGAAGGGCGACCTGCGGACGCCGGATCTGACCGTCTACGTCTGGCGCAAGGGCGCGAGCGGCCGCCTGGCGATCGACGACGAGGCCAGCTGACGCGAGCCGATCAGTGCCCGGGGGCGCGTGACTTTCCTGTGCCACAGGGCGCAATTCGCAGGCCGCGGCAAGACATTCTTATAACGCCTGCGATATGACGCGGTGATGCATGCGCGAGCGACCCATGCGCCCCGCCCGACCCACATGAGGGGACCTGTGCCGGCATGAGGGTCCTCGTCGCCTTCTTCGTCAACGTCCTGTTCAATTTCGCGATCGGCCTGCTCGTCGCGAAGTTTCTCGGCCCCGAGGAGTACGGGCGCTTTGCGCTGGCCCTGGCTACCGCGATGGCGGTCCAGGCCGGCTTCTTCGACTGGATGCGGCTCGGGGCGACCCGCTTCTACTCCGAGCGCATGCGCGGCGAGGATCCGTCGTTGCGGGCGACGCTCGACGTCGCCTTCGCGATCGTGACGACGGGGCTCGCCGTCGGCGCCGCGGGGCTGTTTTTGACCGGCGTCCGCTTTCCGCTGCCCAACAGCCTGATCGCGCTGGCGCTCGGCACGTCGGTGGCCAACGGCCTGTTCGACTTCAACACGGCCCTGGTCCGCGCGCGCTTCCACGACGCGCTCTACATCAAGCTCATCCTCGTCAAGAACCTGATGGCGCTGGCTCTGACCGGCGGCGGCGCGTTCTGGTTCGGCTCGGCGCGAATGACGCTGATCGGCAGCGTGATCTCGATCGCCGGCTCGGTCATCGCGGCGCGCACCGCGCTGAGCGATCCGGGCGCCGAGGCGCATCTCGCCCGCGCCTCGATCGCCCGCTCGATCGCGCGCTACGCGATGCCGATCGTCGCCGCCAACGTGCTCTACATGTGCATCCCGCTCGCCAATCGCTCGCTGATCGCGGTCTTCTACGGGTTCTCGGAGACAGGGCAGTTCTCGCTGGCGTTCGACATCGGCACCAAGGCGGTCCAGGCGATCGGCTCGACGCTCGACGTGCTGCTCTTCCAGCTCGCCGTCGCGGCGCACGAGCGGCAGGGCCACGAGCACGCAAAGCAGCGGATCGCCGAGAACATGACGATCACGATCGCGGTCATCCTGCCGGCCTGTGCCGGCATCTGGCTGGTGCTGCCGTCGCTGCAGGCGCTGATCGTGCCGCAGCAATATCGCGGGCCGTTCGAGCAGCTGCTGACCCTGATGATGCCGGGGCTCTTCTGCTTCGCGATGATCCTCTACGTGATCAACCCGATCTTCCAGATCGCCAAGCGGACGGCGCCGCTGATCGGCGCGGCGGTGATCGGCTGCGTCGCCGACCCGCTGATCCTGCTCGTGCTGCCGAAGACCGCGGACGCCTCGCGCCTGGCGATCGCGCAGTCCGGTGCTTTCGGCTGCGCGCTGGTGGCGCTGGTCGCCTTCGCCGCCCTGTCCAAGCCGGTCTGGCCGAAGCTTCGCGATCTCGCGGCGACGATGGTCGCCACCTTGGCGATGGCGCTGGCTCTGCTGCCGCTCCGCGCGCTCGTGCCGAGCGCCCTCGTCCTCGCCGCGCAGATCCTGGCCGGCATGACGGTCTACGGCGCGCTGGTGATGCTGTTCGACATCGCCGGCCTGCGCGGGCTGGTGGCGGGCCGCATGCGCCCGGCCGTCGCCCGTTTCAGGCCGAGCTGAGCGGGCAGCGAAACAGCAGCGTCGCCCAGCCCTCGAGCATGCGCCGGCGGACCAGGATGAGCCCCTGCGCGCGATAGGCGGAGACGACGCCCGGCACGTCGGGGCCGAGCAGGCCGGACAGGACGATCTCGCCACCGGGCGCCACGCGGGCGCGGATCGACGGCGCCAGCGCGCGCAGCGGCCGCGCCAGGATGTTGGCCAGCACGAGGTCGTAGGGACCGCCGGCGCGCAGGGCAGGGTGGCCGAGACCCGCGGCGCGCACCGGACGCACGAAGGGATGCGCGCGGTTCTTGCGGGCGTTGTCGCGCGCGGCCTCGACGGCGATCGCATCGATGTCGCCGGCGGCGACGCGACGGCGGAAGCGCCGCGCGGCGGCGATCGCCAGCACGCCCGTCCCGGTGCCGACGTCGAGGATGCGACGCGGTCGCCGGCGCCGGCCGATCTCGTTCAGCGCCGCGAGGCAGCCGCGCGTCGTGCCGTGGTGCCCGGTGCCGAAGGCCAGCGCCGCCTCGATCTCGATGCCGAT
>CAZZZM010000200.1:0-2316 GCA_964658465.1 uncultured Nakamurella sp. | reverse complement strand
GCGGCGGCGGCCGTCTCGGCGGGATCGAAGGCCTCGACGACGACGTCGACGACGCGGCGCGCGGTCGCTTCGTCGCAATCGAGACGCATGACGTGCGCGGCGCCGTTCGGCGGGAGACCTTCGAGCATAGGCGGCGCCTAGCACGGCGGCTGTGGCCGGGCTAGAAGGCGCGCATGATCCGCTGGCTCGCCCTTCTCGTCCTGGCCCTTGCGCCGGCCGGCGTCCGCGCCGCGCCGGCCGCCTCCGTTCCCGCGGCCGAGACGCAGAGCCTCGATGCCTTCGCCGCCGCCAACGCGAGCTGCCGCGAATGGTCGGACGGCTGCGTGGTCTGCGTGCGGCAGGGCGACACGTCGGACAAGGCCGCCTTCGCCTGCTCGACGCCGGGGATCGCCTGCACGCCGTCGCGCCTCGCGTGCCGGACGCCCGTGTCGCCGCCGTCGCCCGCGGTCAAGCCGTGAAGCTTCTCGACGCCGCCACCCTCGACAACCTGCAGCGGCTGTCCCCCGTGGTGTACGCGGCCACCGGCGACGCGCCGGGCCTCGTCTTCGACGTGGACGCGTCCGGCGGGCGCCTCGTCGGGTTCTTCCTGGCGCGGGCGCGCGGCGCGCTCGCCCCGCGCATCCTGTTCGACGAGGGCGACGGGTTCAGCGAGGTCAACACGCTGGTCCTGAAGAGCTTTCCCTTCGCCTTCTACCACGTGTCGCGGGAACGGAAGGGCGGCCTCAAGCGGCTTCGCTTCGAGCCCTGCAAGACGGGGGAGGCGACGTTCCGCTTCCTCGCCTTCCAGACGTCGAACGGCATCCTCGTCGCGATCCTCCATTACCTGTTCAACCTGCGCTACCAGAAGGTCGCGCTCGTCACGCGCGACGCCAAGACGGGAGGCCGGCTGGCGTCGCTGAAAAGCAATGTCGCGCGCATCGCCAAGTTCTTCGGCGACGTCTCGACGGGCGGCGGCATGCGCGTCCAGCAGGGGGTGCAGGCGATGCTGCCGCTGCTGCGCTCCTGGCTGGTGATGAAGGCGGCCGAGGTCGAGGTGCGCATGAGCGCCGCGCTGGCCGACGCGGAGACGCCGCTGATCTCGTTCGTGGCGCCGACCTACAACACCAGCGAGAGCTTCCTTCGCGACCTCGTCGACTCGTTCGCGCTGCAGAAGGCGCCCTATGCCGAGCTGATCCTTTCCGATGACGGTTCGCCCGATCCGGCGATGCCCGGACGTCTCGAGGCCGCCGCGGCGCGTCCCGGCGTGCGGGTGATCCGCAACGCGGAGAACCGCGGCATCGCCGCCGCCACCAATGCCGGGATCGCTGCCGCGCGCGGGCGCTGGGTCGCGCTGATCGACCACGACGACCTGCTGGTCGCCGGCGCCATCGCCGTCGTCGCCGAAGCGATCCTGGCGCAGCCGGACGCGGTCTTCTTCTACACCGACGAACTGATCGTCGATGCGGCGCTCAATCCGATCGGCGAGTTCTGCAAGCCCGCCTACGATTCCGTCCTGCTCTCCGGGCTGAACTACATCAACCATCTGTCGGTCTACCGTGCCGACCGGCTCGCCGCGGTCGGCGGCATGCGTGAGGACCGCGAAGGGTCGCAGGATTACGACCTGTTGCTGCGCTACCTCGCCGACGCGCCGCGCGGCTCGATCGTCCACATCCCCTATCTCGCCTACCTCTGGCGCCGCGAGACGGCGAGCTACTCGATGGTCCATTCCGCCCGTGCGATCGCCAACGCGCGCACGGCGCTTGGGCTGGCTTATGCCCGCGACGGCGCGCCGGTCGCCGTCGACGAAGCGCTGGAGCCGACCTTCCACCGCGTGCGCCTGCCGGGACCGGCGCCGTTGGTGACGATCGTCATCCCGAACCGCGACAGCCTCGCGCTGATCCGCCGGGTCGTCGCCGACGTCTCGGAGAAGACCGACTATGCGCGCAAGGAGATCGTCGTCGTCGACAACGGCACGACGGATCCCGCCGTGCTGGCGTTCTACGAGGAGATGCGGCGCAACGGCGCGACGATCGACATCGTGCCGGAGCCCTTCAATTTCGCGTCGATGTGCAATCGCGGCGCCCGGCTCGCCAAGGGCGAGGCGATCCTATTTCTCAACAACGACATCGAGGTGCGGGCGGACAATCCCGGCTGGCTCGCCGAGATGGTCGAGTGCCTGCGTTTCGACGCGACGGCGATCGTCGGCGCCAAGCTCGACTACCCGACGGGCAAGGCGCAGCACAACGGCGTCATCGTCGGCCTCGGCGAGGCGGCTGGCCACTGGTACATGGAGGCGCCGCCCGAGGAGCCGGGGCCGATGGGTCGCCTGTTCGTCCG
>CAZZZM010000199.1:0-5778 GCA_964658465.1 uncultured Nakamurella sp. | reverse complement strand
AGCGAGGAGATGTCCTGGTTGTTCTCGTCGCCGGGCTCGGTCTTCGAGATCGCGATCTGGCGCAGGCGCGAGGGGGTGAGCTTCACCACCTTGAACTTGGTGATGTCGCCGTGGAACTCGTCGAGCCGCTTCAGGCACCACGGGCTCATCAGCCCGTTGAGGCGCCGGCGCGGGATGCCGTAGCGCTTCTCGAGGTCGCTCGCGTAATGTTCGGGGTCGAACAGGCCGAGCGGGCTCTCGAACACCGGCGAGACGTCGTCGCCGGCCTTCAGCGCGTAGATCGGATAGCGTTCCATCAGCGCCTTGAGGCGCTCGGCGAGCGACGACTTGCCGCCGCCGACGGGCCCCAGCAGGTAGAGCACCTGCTTGCGCTCCTCAAGACCCTGCGCCGCGTGGCGGAAGAACGAGACGATCCGCTCGATCGTCTCCTCCATGCCGTAGAAGTCGGCGAAGGCGGGATAGATGCGGATCGTGCGGTTCATGAAGATGCGGCCGAGGCGCGCGTCCTTCGCCGTGTCCACCATCTGCGGTTCGCCGATCGCCGCCAGGATGCGCTCGGTCGCGGTGGCATACATCATGGGGTCGTTGCGGCAGCCGGCCAGATATTCCGCCAGCGACATCTCGGTCGCCCTACGGGAATCGTAGGTCCGCGTGAAAGAGTCGAGGAAATCGTCCATGGCTCGCCCGATTCCTTGCCTGTCGTCGGTCGCGCTTCTCAGCGACGCGCCGAGTATGATGCATATACTATGCGCTTCCGATGGCGGTTTCGCGAGGTGCATTAAGTTGTCACCGCAGTGCGGCAAATTGGTCTCGCGCATCGGCAGGACCGGCTCTATTCGACTGTGAATTCTTGTGGAAAGCCTCGCGCGCCCAACGGCTTCCGTTCTTTCGCCATGGTGAGTGGTGGCGGCGCCGCGACGACTTCCGCGAATCGCGGACAAGCGCGGCGGTGCGAGGACCCCGAGCGGGAGATCGTGTGATGGCCGAAGGCATAAAAGGCGACGTGCCCGTGGTGATCGTCGCCGCGCTCGGCCGCGACCGCACGATCGGCCGCGCGGGCGGCCTGCCCTGGACCATGCCCGGCGACCTCGCCCGCTTCCGCGGTCTGACGATGGGCACGCCGATGATCATGGGGCGCCGGACCTGGGAATCGATCGCCCGGCCCCTGCCCGGCCGCGAGAGCGTGGTCGTGTCGCGCGACGCGGGCCTGGCGCTGCCGGATGGCGTCTGGCGCGCCGACAGCCCGGCCCAAGCGTTGGCGCTGGGGCAGGAGCGCGCGCGTGCGATGGGCGCGGCCTCGATCAGCCTGATCGGCGGCGCGACCCTCTTCGACGTGCTGCTCGGCGAGACCGACCGGCTGGCGCTGACCCTCGTCGACCTCGCGCCCGACGGCGACACCTTCTTCCCCGAGATTGACCCGGAGGCGTGGCGCGAGGTCGCGCGCGTCGTTCCCGAGCGTCATCCCGGCGACGAGGCGAGCTGCACCTTCGTCGATTACGTCCGCGCCGCGCCGAAGCTCTGAGCGATTGTGCACCTTGGCGCGATCCCGCTAAACCCGCCGCATGGATCGTGAGGACGAGGCGCCGCGCGCGACGGTCGGAGAAGAGGTCGAGAGCCTCGCCCTGGCCGGTTCGCGCGACCTGTTCCTTCGCGCCAGGACCCCGGCGTTCCGCAGGGTGACGGCCGCGCTGGTCGCGGCCGGCTTCTCCACCTACGCTCTGCTCTATTGCGTGCAGCCGCTGCTGCCCGTCTTCTCCGCCGATCTCGGCGTGTCGCCCAGCGCCGCCAGCCTGTCGCTGTCGCTCACCACCGGCACGCTGGCGCTGGCCATGCTCGTCGTCGGCCGCGTCTCCGACGTCTTCGGCCGCAAGCCGATCATGACGGTGTCGCTCTTCGCCGTCGGATTGCTCACCCTCGCCTGCGCCCTGGCGCCCGGCTGGACGAGCCTGCTCGGACTGCGCGCGCTGACCGGCGTCGCGCTCGCCGGCGTGCCGGCCGTGGCGATGGCCTACCTCGCCGAGGAGGTCCACCCGCGCGATCTCGGCGTCGCCATGGGGCTCTACATCGCCGGCAACGCCTATGGCGGCATGGCCGGGCGCGTCATCATCGGCGTGCTGATGGACGCGACGGGCTCGTGGCGCCTGTCCCTGGCCGTCATGGGCGGGTTGGGTCTCGCCGCGGCGGCCCTCTTTGCGGCGTTGCTGCCGCCGTCGCGCCGGTTTGCGCCCGAGCAGGGGCTGTCGCTGTCGCATCTCGGCCGCGCCTTCGCGCGTCACCTGCGCGACCCGCTGCTGCTGCGGCTGTTCGCCGTCGGCTTCGTGCTGATGGGCGGCTTCGTCACGACCTACAATTACCTCGGCTATCGGCTGATCGCGCCGCCGTTCGACCTGTCGCAGGCCTGGGCCGGCTCGATCTTTCTCGTCTACGCGCTCGGCGGCCCGTTCTCGGCCTGGCTCGGCCGGCTCGGCGGCCGCCACGGGCTCGGCCGCATGATGATGACCGGGATGGCGCTGGAAGCCCTCGGCCTCGCGCTGACCGCCGTGCCGAGCCTGCCGGTCGCCATCGTCGCGATCGCCATCCTGACCTGCGGCTTCTTCGGCGCGCACGCCATCGCCTCCGGCTGGGTCTCGCGCCGCGCCGCCAGCGACCGCGCCGCGGCCGCCTCGCTCTATCTCTTCGCCTATTACGTCGGCTCGAGCCTGTTCGGCTCGGTCGGCGGCCTGTTCTGGTCGCGCTTCGGCTGGCCCGGCGTCATGGCGCTCGTCGGCGTGCTGGTCGCGATCGGACTCGTGCTGGCGCGCGGGCTCGCGCGGCGGGAGTGAGCTGCGACCGGCAAGCTTTCGCGCGGCGTGCGCTGATCCCGGACTCGCCTAATTGTCGCCCACCACCGTCTCGTAGGCCGCGCGGAGCGTCGCGCGGGCGTCGGCGAGCGCCGGCTTCAGCGCGGTCCAGGTCGCGCAGCCGCAGGCCTGGGCGAGGCGCGCCTTCAGGCCGCGCCCAGCGTCGTCGGGCGTCGCGCCGTCGGGCAGCGCCAGCTTGACGATCTGGCTCGCCGCCGCCTGCAGGTCGTAGGCGGCGACGGCACCGGGCGCGACGAGGCCGGCGTCCGCTGCGCGTTGCAGGACGTTGCGCGGGGCGACGTCGCGCAGCTCCGGCCTCGCGAGCGCCAGCGTCTGCGCCGCGAACTCGCCGTCGACGAGGCCGCCCGGCGCCAGCTTCAGGTCCCAGACGCCGGACGGCGGCCTCTCGCGCGCCATCAGCGCGCGCATCGCGGCGACGTCGGCCACGAGCCGGTCGCGCGACGCGCCGTCCAGCGCTTCGGCGATCGTCGTCTCGAGGCGCGCCGCCAGCGCGGCGTCGCCGGCGATGACGCGGGCGCGCGTCAGTGCCAGATGCTCCCAGGTCGCGGCCGTGGTCTTCTGGTAGGCGGAAAAGGCGGAGAACTTCGTCGCCAACGGCCCCTGCCGGCCCGACGGGCGCAGCCGCATGTCGACGTCGTAGAGCCGGCCGCGCCGCGTCGGCGCGGTCAGATGGGTGGTCAGGCGCTGCGTCAGCCGCGTTACCCAGGTCGCGGCGTCGAGGGACCGTGCGCCGTCCGACATCGCCTGCGGCGGCGCGTCGTAGACGACGACGAGGTCGAGGTCGGAGGCCGCGTTCATCTCGCGCGAGCCAAGCCGGCCGAAGCCGAGGATCGCCAGCGTCAGCCCCGGCACGCGACCATGCTCGGCGGCGAAGACGGCCTCGGCGCGGGCGAGCAGCGCGCGGATCATGCCGATCGCGAGCGTCGTGTAGGCGAGCCCCGCCTCGCGCGGCGCCAGCGCGCCGGAGAGCAGGCGCGTGCCGATGAGGAAATGCTCCTCGTGCTGGTAGTCGCGCGCCGCATCGAGCACGTCTTCGGTCGCGGTGGCGCGGGTCAGCGCCGCCAGCACGCGCGCCTCCATCGCGTCCTCGTCGAATATGATCTCGGCGCCGCCGTCGATCGCCACGTCGAGGAGGTGCGGATGCACCGCCACCGCTTCGGCGAGACGCGGCGCGCCGCCCAGGATCTCGCCGAACAGGGTGCGCAGCGCGCCGCCGGCGGTGAGGATGGCGAAGAGCTCGGTCGCGGTGGGCAGGCGCTCGAGCGCGCGATCGAACCCGGCGACGGCGGCATCGGGGTCGGAGCCCTTGGCGAAGCTCGCGAGCAGCGACGGCACGAGCTCGGTGAGGCGTTCGCGGGCGCGCGGCGAGCGGACCGCGGGCCGCAGCCCGGCGTGCCAGGCGCGGATCGTCGTCGAGACGACCGCGGGATCGCGGAAGCCGAGCTTCTCCAGCGTCCGCAGCGTGCCGGGATCGTCGGCGATGCCGGTGAAGACGAGGTCGCCCGAGCCGTGGCCGAGCTTCGGCGCGTTCTCGAACAGCAGCGCGTAATGATGCGCGACGAGCCGGCAGAACCGCTCGAAGGCGGCCGAGAAGGCCGCCGCCGATTCGTAGCCGGCGAAGCGGGCGAAGCGCTCCAGCGCCTCCTTCCCCGTCGGGACCTTGTGCGTCTGCTGGTCGCCCTGCATCTGCAGCCGATGCTCGATGCCGCGCAGGAAGGCGTAGGCCGTCTCGAGGTCCTCCTGCGCGTGGCGGGAGATGCAGCTCTCCTGGCGCAGGCGATGCAGCATCTCGACGGTGCGGTTGCCGCGCAGCGCCGGCCGCTTGCCGCCGAAGATCAGCTGCTGCGTCTGCACGAAGAACTCGATGTCGCGGATGCCGCCGCGCCCGAGCTTGACGTCGTGGCCGGCGACGGCGATCTCGCCGCCGCCTTTCGCGGCGTGGATCTGACGCTTCATCGCGTGGATGTCGGCGATCGCCGCGAGGTCGAGGTACTTGCGCCAGACGAAGGGCGCGAGCGTCGCCAGCACCTCCGCGCCGAGCGCGAGGTCCCCGGCGCAGGGGCGCGCCTTGATGAGCGCCGCGCGTTCCCAGTTCTGGCCGAAGGCCTCGTAATAGGCGAGCGTCGCGGGGACGGACACCGCGACCGAACGCGCCGACGGCTCCGGGCGCAGCCGCAGATCGACGCGCAGCACATGGCCGTCCGCGGTCGCCAGCTGCAGCAGGCGCACGAGGTCGCGGACGACGCGGGCGTAGAGCGTCTGCACGTTGGCGTGGTCGACGAGCGCCGCAGCGTCGGGATCGAACAGGCAGACGAGATCGACGTCGCTCGAATAGTTCAGCTCGCGGCCGCCGAGCTTGCCGAGCGCGAGGATCGCGAGGCCGCAGCCGCGCGTCGCATCGCTGGGATCGAGGCGCAGGCGCCCCGACCGCTCCTCGCGTCGCAGCAGAAAGGCCAGCGCGGTGGCGATGAACGCGTCGGCGGCGCGCGACAGCGTCTGCACGACATCCTCGACCTGCCAGACGCCGCCGAGGTCGGCGAGGGCGACGATCAGCGCGACGCTCTGACGGGCGTGGCGAAGCCCGCGCATCACCGCCGCCTCGTCGTCCGCCGCATCCAGCGGCGCGAGCGAGGCGAGCGCGGTGGCGACCGCGTCGTGCGGGTCGCGATCGAGGATGGCGACGAGGCGGCCCGGGTCGGCCTCGATCAGACCCCAGAGGAAGGGCGCGTGATCGGCGAGCGCTCCGAGGAGCGTGCGGAGCGGCCGCGCCGCCAGCATCTCGCGCTGAGCGGGGTCGAGCCGGACATCGAGATCGGCCAGCCGCCAGCGCGCCCGCCCCTTGTCGGCGACGCGCGGGGACGGTCGCAGGCTGAGGCGAAGCGGCTTGCGCGCCGATCTGTCGGGTGAGTCCACGCGG
>CAZZZM010000198.1:0-5802 GCA_964658465.1 uncultured Nakamurella sp. | reverse complement strand
GACGCGGACGTCGCTACGGTCTGTTGCTGCATGGCACTCGCTTCGGTTTTTCGCTGACCGCCGTTAACGTCGGCCTTGAAACCCGGTTCCCGCAATGCAGCATGCCGCGGCGCTCGGTAGCCGCAGCGCCCTTTCCCCGCTATGCGCTCGGCCTAGATCAGCAGTGTATGGCGCACGGTCGCGCGAACATGCGGGAAAGCACAGCGCCATGAGCACACGCATGGAAGGGTCGATCGAGGCGGCGAGGCCGTCGAGCGAAGAGCAGACCGTCCTCGTCATCCTGGTCGCGCTGTCGTTCTCGCATCTCGTCAACGACACGATCCAGTCGCTGGTGCCGTCGGTCTATCCGATCCTGAAGTCCTCGTTCGGGCTCGACTTCGGACAGATCGGCCTGATCACGCTGGCCTTCCAGCTGACCGCGTCGCTGCTGCAGCCGCTCGTCGGCGCGCTGACCGACCGTCGCCCGAGCCCCTATTCGCTGGCGCTCGGCATGGCGTTCTCGCTATGCGGGCTGGTGATGCTGTCGCGGGCGTCGAGCTTCCACATGATCCTGATCTCGGCGGCGCTCGTCGGCGTCGGCTCGTCGATCTTCCACCCGGAGGCGTCGCGGATCGCTCGCGCGGCCTCCGGCGGTCGCCACGGCTTCGCGCAATCGCTGTTCCAGGTCGGCGGCTATTGGGGCGCGGCGATCGGCCCGCTGCTCGCCGCCTTCGTCGTCGTGCCGAACGGGCAGCATTCGATCGGCTGGTTCGCCGGCGTCGCCCTCGTCGGCATCGCGACGCTGTCGGCGATCGGCCATTGGTACGCCCGCAAGGTGCTGTCGCGACCGCCATCGCGCCGCAAGGTCGAGTCGCACGTCGGCCTGTCGCGCGGCCGGATCGCCGTCACGATCGCGATCCTGCTCGCGCTGATCTTCTCGAAGTTCTTCTACATGGCGAGCCTGTCGTCGTACTTCACGTTCTACCTGATGCATAAGTTCGGGGTCGGCGTGCAGACCGCGCAGCTGTTCCTGTTCGCGTTCCTCATGTCGACCGCGGTCGGCACGTTCTTCGGCGGCCCGATCGGCGACCGTTTCGGGCGGCGGGCGGTGATCTGGGGCTCGATCCTCGGCGCGCTGCCGCTGACCCTGATCATGCCGCACGTCGGCCTGGCGATGACCGGCGTGCTCGTCGTGATGATCGGACTGGTGCTGTCCTCCGCCTTCCCGGCGATCATCGTCTTCGCGCAGGAGCTGCTGCCGGGCCGCATCGGCATGGTGACCGGCCTGTTCTTCGGCTTCGCCTTCGGCATGGGCGGCCTCGGCGCCGCGCTGCTCGGCCAGCTCGCCGATGCGACGAGCATCACCTTCGTCTACGGCCTCACCGCATTCCTGCCGGCGATCGGCTTGCTCGCCTGGTTCCTGCCGCGGCTGGAGCGGGCCTGAGGCGCAAGGCGCCGCCGCGCCGTCATCGCGCGATTGCGAGAAGCCGCTCGAGATCGACATGCGCCGCGACATGCGCGGCGACGGCGTCGAGCGCCGCCTCCTGCCCGGCCTCGTAGGCGCTGCCGTCGCTCGCCGCGCTGAAGCGGGCGAGTAGCGCGGCGCGCTGAGCGTCGTCGGCGAATAGGCCATGAACGTAACACCCCGCCACGCGGCCGTCCGCCGAGACGGCACCGTCGGTGCGACCGTCGGCGAAGGTCGCGTACGGCCGCGCTGCCGACGTCGTCTCGCCCATGTGCATCTCGTAGCCGGTGAAGGCGACGCCTTCGGCCGTCCCCGTCACCGGCGCAAGCCGCTTCGTTTCGCCGAGCACGGTGTCGACGTCGAGATAATTCAGGCCATCGACGCGGACCGGCTCGCCCTCGAGGCCCAGGGGATCGGCGACGCTGCGGCCGAGCATCTGGTAGCCGCCGCAGAGGCCGAGAACGCGGCCGCCGCGCCGCACGTGCGCGGCAAGGTCGAGGTGCCAACCTTCGCGGCGGAAGGCGGCGAGGTCGGCGATCGTGGTCTTTGAGCCCGGCAGCACGACAAGCTGCGCTTCGGCCGGCAGCGGCGTACCCGGCGCGACGGTTTCGAGCCGAACGGCCGGCTCGTGGCGCAGCGGGTCGAGATCGTCGAAGTTCGAGATGCCCGGCAGCAGCGGGACGGCGATGGTCAGCGTCCCCTCCGCGTTGACCCGCCAGCCGCGGAGCGCCAGCGAGTCCTCCGCCGGCAGGAGCGCCGCCGCCGCGCAATGCGGGATCAGCCCGAGCGCGGCCCAGCCCGTCCGCTTGGCGATCATCCTCATGCCCTCGTCGAAGAGCGTGGGATCGCCGCGAAACCGGTTGACGATAAAGCCGTGGATCATCGCCGCGTCGGCGGGATCGAGCACCGCCTTGGTGCCGACGATCTGCGCGATGACGCCGCCGCGATCGATGTCGCCGACGAGGACCACCGGCACGTCCGCGGCGCGGGCAAAGCCCATGTTGGCGATGTCGCGTTCGCGCAGGTTGATCTCCGACGCGCTGCCGGCGCCTTCGACCAGCACGAGGTCGGCCTGCGCCATCAGCCGGGCGAAGCTCTCCAGCACCGCCGGCATGAGGCGCGGCTTCCACTGCTGGTAGGCGCGCGCCTCCGACTGGCCGGCCACCTTCCCCTGCACGACGATCTGCGCGCCGGTGCCGCTCTGCGGCTTGAGCAGCACCGGGTTCATGTCGACCGTGGGCGGCACGCGGCAGGCGCGGGCCTGCAGCCATTGCGCGCGGCCGATCTCGCCGCCGTCCGCCGTCACCGCGGCATTGTTTGACATGTTCTGCGGCTTGAACGGACGCACCGCGAGCCCGCGATCGGCGAAGGCGCGGCAGAGCCCGGCGACGACCAGCGACTTGCCGACGTCGGACCCGGTCCCCTGGATCATCAGGGATCTGGTCATCGCTCGGCGTGCCCCTCGCCACCACGGCCCCGGGGGACGAGCGTAAGACGGCTACCCACCTTGCCGGTCCGTCGCCCAATAGGCCAGCGCGAGCGCGGGGAAGATCGCGCCGACGACGCAGGCCGCCGCCCAGCCGCCGTGCGCGAAGGCGATGCCGGCGACGAACGAGCCGAAGGCGCCGCCGAGGAAGAACAGCGCGAGGAACAACCCGTTGAGCCGGCCGCGCGCCGCGGCGCCGAGCCCGAAGATCGCGCGCTGGCCGGTGACGAGGCTCATCGCCACCGCCGCATCGAGGACGAAGGCGGCGACGACGAGGATGGCGACGGAATGCAGCAGGCCGCCGGCGAGCGCGGCCAGGAAGCTGCCGATCGCCGCGACCAGCGCCGCGCCGGTGACGAGCCGCGTGCGCCCGGCATCCGCCGCGCGGCCGGCGAAGGGCGACGCGATGGCGCCGCCGGCGCCGACGAGCGCGAACAAGCCGATGCCGACCTGGCTGAAGCCGAACGCCGGCCCTTCGAGCAGCAGCGGCGCCGCGGTCCAGAACAGGCTGAAGCCGCCGAACATCGCGGCCTGATAGGAGGCGCGCCGCTGCAGCACCCGGGTGTCGCGCAGCAGCGGCCACAACGAGGCGAGCACCTCGAGATAAGGCATCCCCTCCGGCCGGCGGCGCGGCAGGCGCAGCGCCAGCATCAGCGCGACGCCCGCCGTGACCACCGCGCTGATCGCGAAGATCGAGCGCGCGCCGGCCAGATGCGCGGCGAAGCTCGCCGCCGGGCGCGACAGCATGATGCCGAGCAGGAGGCCGGAGACGACGCTGCCGACGACGCGGCCGCGCGTCGCATCCGACGCGAGATGGCCGGCGAACGGCACGATGACCTGCACCGAGCTCGCGGCGACGCCGATCGCCAGCGAGGCGGCGAGGAAGATCGAAGCGCTCGGCGCGACGACGGCGACGATCAGCGCGACGACGAGCACCGCCAGGGTGACGAGGATCAGCGTCTTGTTCTCGACGATGTCGCCGAGCGGCACGATGAACAGGAGCCCCGCCGCGTAGCCAAGCTGGGTGACGGTGACGAGCAGCCCCGACAGCGCGACGGAGAGGCCGTAGTCGCGGCTGACGATGCCGACGATCGGCTGGACGTAGTAGATGTTGGCGACGACGATGGCGCAGGCGGCCGCCATGACGAGGATCAGGCCGCGCGGCGTCTTCTCCGTCGGGTCGTCGGCGAGGCTCGTGTTGCGGGTCATGCGGCTCCGTTGGCGTCGCGCCGCGCGGCGCCCTATGTGCGATGCGGAAGGGAGACCCTTATGAGCGACCAGCCCCCGAAATCAAAGCCGCTGACGCCCGCGGCCGAACGCGCGCTCGCCGAGGCGGCGGAGCGTCGTCGCCAGGCGGAGACGGTCGAGCGGCCGAAGGAGCTTCGCGGCCGCGGCGGCGCCGAACCGGTGCGCTACGGCGACTGGGAAGTGAAGGGGCTGGCGTCGGATTTCTAGCCTTCAGCCCGGGGACGCGTCGCGCAACAGCGCCGCCGGATGCGGCGCCAGCAGCTTGTCCCCCTCGCCGAACAGCCGGTGCCGGAGCGTCCCCTCCGCATAGTCCGTCTTGTAGCGGCCGCGCCGCTGCAGCTCCGGCACCAGATGCTCGACGATGTCGGCGAAGGTGCCGGGCATCAGCGCGTAGGCGAGGTTGAAGCCGTCGACGTCGGTCTCGGCGACCCAGGCCTCGAGCGCGTCGGCGACCTGCGCCGGCGTGCCGCAGGCGATCGGCCCGATGCCGCCCAAGGCGACGTGCCGACCGACCTCGCCGACCGTCCAGGTGCGCGACGGATCGGCGCGGGTGATGTTGTCCATCGCGGTGCGGCCGGCGTCGTTCTCGACGTGGCGCACCTCCTCGTCGAGCCCGAAGGCGGAGAAGTCGACGCCGGTCCAGCCGGCCATCAGGACCAACCCGCCCTCCGGGCTGGCCATCTCGCGCAGCGCCGAAAGCCGCGCCTGCGCCTCGGCCTCGCTGGCGCCGAGCACGATCGTCATCATCGAGAAGATCTTCAGCGCGTCGCGACGGCGCCCCGCCGCCGCCGCGGCATCGCGCAACGCCGCGACCCGCGGCGCGATGACCTTGGCCGACGGCCCCGACACGAAGACGCATTCGGCATGCCGCCCCGCGAACGCCTTGCCGCGCGACGACGAGCCGGCCTGGTAGAGCACGGGCGTGCGCTGCGGCGACGGCTCGGCGAGATGGATCGCGTCGCAGGCATAGTGGGGACCGCGGTGCACGACGCGGCGCACCTTGGCGGGATCGGCGAAGATGCCGCGCGCCCTGTCGCGTGGTGCCGCGTCGTCGGCCCAACTCGTCTCCCACAGCTTGTAGCAGACCTCCAGGAACTCGTCGGCGACGTCGTAGCGGTCGTCGTGCGCCACCTGCCGCGCGGCGCCGACCCCGCGCGCCGCGGAATCGAGATAGCCGGTGACGATGTTCCAGCCGATGCGGCCCCCGGTGAGATGGTCGAGCGTCGACAGCCGTCGCGCGAAGACGTAGGGCGGCTCGTAGGAGAGGTTGGCCGTCACACCGAAGCCGAGGTGCTCGGTGACCAGCGCCATCGCCGACACCAGCATCATCGGATCGGCGACCGGCACCTGCACGCCGCCGCGCAAGGCCGCGTCGGGCGTCCCGCCATAGACGTCGTAGACGCCGAGCACGTCGGCGATGAACATCGCGTCGAATTTGCCGCGCTCGAGCAGGCGGGCGAGGTCCGCCCAGTGCCGGAGCGAGGTGTAGTCGGCGGACCGGTCGTCCGGATGCCGCCACAGGCCCGGCGACTGGTGCGTCGCGCAGGCCATGACGAAGGCGTTGAAGAGGATCTCTTTGCGCCTCAAGTCCCGGCTCCTCCCTTCTCCCGCCTGCGGGAGAAGG
>CAZZZM010000197.1:0-5881 GCA_964658465.1 uncultured Nakamurella sp. | reverse complement strand
CGTCCATCGCCCGCGCCCCGTATCCACCACATGAGCCGAAGCACCTGCCCCTTCGCCAGCAGCAGCGTTGCCGAGCATCTGGCGCGCGGCGCCGGTGCCGCCGTGCTGCTGGCGCTCACCGTTTGGCTGATCCACGGCGTAGGCCCGGTGCGGTTGGGCGGCGCCGCCGCCTCGCTCGCCGGCGCGATCGTTCTGATGCGCGGCTGCCCGACGTGCTGGACCGTGGGGCTCGTCGCGACGCTCGGCGCCGCGCGGCGCGCGCGTCAGGTGGCGGAGACTTCTTCCGTGGCCTCGACCCGCCCGGCCGCCGTCCCCACGCCGCGCTGACGCGCCCACACGAGCAGGCACAGCACCGTCACCGGGATGCCGATCGTCGAGGTCGTGGCGAAGAAGGTCGGAAAGCCGATCGCCTTCACCGCATCGCCGGAGAAGCCGCCGAAGAATTTCCCGAGCAGCGCGTAGAGCGACGACAATAGGGCGTACTGGCTCGCGGCGAAGGCCGGCGTCGTCAGGGACGACATGTAGGCGATGAGCGCGGCGCCGGCGAAACTGCCGGCGAAGCTCTCGACCGAGACGGCGAGCCCGAGCAGCGGCAGGCTCTTGCCGGAGGCGGCGAGCAGGGCCAGCGCCAGATGCGACGAGGACGCGGCGATGCCGCCGATGATCAGCGCCGGCATCAGGCCGAAGCGGGTGATGGCGAAACCGCCGGCGAAGGCGCCGCCGATGCCGATCCAGATCGCGTAGAACTTGGTCATCGTCGCGATCTCGCTCTTCGAGAAGCCGAGCTTGATGTAGAGCGGGTTTGCCATCACGCCGGTGAGGAAATCGGGCAGGCGATAGAGCGCCACCAGCAGCAGGATCGCCGCGAGCAGCCAGCCGTAGCGGCGCGCGAGATCGACCACCGGCGCCACCAGGGAGTCGGCGACGGACCCATCGCCCTGGCGCACGCGGGCCGGGAGGCGCGGCGACAGCAGCGCGGCGGCGACGCCGACCAGCATCAGGCCGGCCATCGCAAGATAGGCCGCGCGCCAGCCGACATAGTCGGCGAGGTACAGCGTGAAGGCGCCGGCGCAGAGCAGGCCGAGGCGGTAGCCGAAGTTCGAGGTCGCGGCCATGATGCCCTGCGCCTCCGGTGGCGCCGAGTCGATCCGCCAGCCGTCGATGACGATGTCCTGCGTCGCGGCGAAGAAGGCGGTGACGGCGGCGACCGCGATGAGCGCGCCGAGGCTCCTGGCGGGATCGGCGAAGGCGAGGCCGACCAGCCCGGCGGCGACGCCGAGCTGCGCGACGATCATCCACGCCCGCCGACGCCCGAGCAGGCGCGCCAGGCCCGGCACGTCGACCTCGTCGATGACCGGCGACCACAGGAACTTTGTCGAGTAGCAGAGACCGACCCAGCTGATGTGTCCGATCGTCTCGATCGGCACCTTGGCCTCGGTCAGCCGCGCCGCCTGCGTGCCGAGCACCAGCAGAAACGGCAGGCCCGACGAGAAGCCGAGGGCCAGCATCAGGGCGAGCGTCCTGTCGGTGAGGATGGCCTTGAGGCTCGGACGACTCATCTTGGCCCTCATATCGCACGCCGCCACGACTTCGTCACAGCGCTTCGCCAAGCAGCCCCGCCCGCGCTCCGGCCGCAGCGCCCGCAGACAAAGGACCCATGCATGCCCCGCGCCCTGAAGCTCGCCGTCGGTCTCGGCGTGCTCGTCGTGGTCCTCGTCGTCGGCCTCTACGGCTATCGCGCGCTGATGCTCTCTCAGGGGAAGACGCCGGAGGGGTATCCGCTGCTCACGTCGATGCCCGGCGCCGTCAGCTTCGCGCCCGAGCCCCTGCCGGCCGACCCCGTGCTGACCAATCAATCCGACGGAAAATTCGCCGTGGCGTTCGGCTATCGCGTCGCCGGCATCTCGTATTCCTACGCGCTGTCGCTCGACTTCCCGCCCGACGCCGACCAGGGCACGGCGACGGTCGTCGCCCGCCACTCGAGTCGCGAGGGCAGCGCGGAGACCTCGGTAACGCGGTTCTGGGACGCGCCGCGCGACGCCTATGCGGTGGCGCTGCAGGACACGTTCGACATCGACCCCGCGGTGCCGTCGCTGTGCATCAAGGCATTGATCGGCCCGAAGCGCACAGGTTACGATCTCTCGCACGCCTCGATCTGCGTCGCGCAGCGGGACGGCAAGGGAAACTGCCATCCCGAGACGCTGGCCTGCGGCCAGATTCGCCAGCGTTCGTAGCACGTTGCGCCGTTTCACTGGGCGCGTTCACCCGGCGTTCACGCTAGAATCGCGTCGCGGCAAGAAATGTGTCGCGCAAATGGCGCCGTTAACTCGTTAAGCCGCGCCTGCCGCGTCGTTAACCAACCGCCCGTCGAGTGAAATCAAAGGCTTAAGCCACATCCGCCCGCCTCGGCCTGGTTAATCCGAAACGCGAGAATTCGAGCGATTTTCTTCCGCCGCCACTGACGCGCCGAGTTGCACTCTTGCCCCATCGAAACGGGGCTACCTCCAGTGCGTACCGGTGTCTTCAAGACGATCATCATCGCGGCCAGCCTGATCCTCGGGCTCCTCGCCGCCCGCAACGCCGACGCGCAGGAGATGCGGCTCGCCGATGCGCAGGCGAGCTGGGCGCCGATCGGCGAGATGACCCGGGTGCCCTACGGCTGGGCCGATCTGTGCGGACGCCAGCCGCAGGAGTGCCGCGTCGACGTGCTCGATCCCGTCGACCTGCGCCTCACCGAGAAGACCGCGAAGATCCTCGAGGCGATCAACGCCAAGGTCAACGCCGAGATCGAGCCGGTCTCGAACCTCGCCCATTGGGGCACCGTGCTCGACCATTGGGACTACCCGAAGGACGGCAAGGGCGACTGCAAGATCTACGCGCTGTGGAAGCGCAAGCTGCTCATCGACATCGGCTTCCCGCGCCAGGCGCTGCTGATGACGATCGTCCGCGACCTCGAGGGCAACGGCCACACGATCCTCACCGTGAAGACCGACCGCGGCGACTTCGTCCTCGACAACATGGTCGGCGAGATCCGCGCCTGGGACGCCACCGGGTACACCTATGTGAAGCGTCAGTCGCAGTCCGACCCCAACGTGTGGGTGTCGATCCAGCCGCAGGCGAACCGCGCCGTCGCCGGGCTCGCCGGCGACCGGCACCTGAACTGAGCGACATCACGCCGGCCTCGGGCCTGCGTTAACTGTCTCTTAACCAATCGATTGACCACGCCCCCCTTTTGCCACGAAACTGCCCTGGTCAGACGGGGGTCGATGGCATGTTGAATTGGGTGACGAGGCTCTGCGTCGTCGCGACGATCGTCCTCCCGGCGCTGGCGGCGGATGCCGCCAACGCGCGTCGGCACGCCCACGCTCCGGTCGTCGCGGTCGACGCGATCGGCGAGTTGCTCGATCCCGCCCATTTCGCGCCCGTCGGAACGATCACCCGCGTGCCCTACGGCTGGGCCGACTTCTGCTCGCGCCGCCCGGAGGAGTGCCGCGTCGACGTCGCCGAGCCTGTCGACGTCGTCCTGACGCCCGCCGTGATGGAGACGCTGGAGGCGGTCGACGCCCGCGCCAACGCCGAGATCGAGCCGGTCTCCAACCTCGACCATTGGGGCACGCTGCTCGACCATTGGGACTATCCCGTCGACGGCAAGGGCGACTGCAAGATCTACGCGCTGTGGAAGCGCCGCCTGCTGCTCGACATGGGCTTTCCGCGCCAGGCGCTGCTGATGACCATCGTCCGCGACCAGGAGGGCAACGGCCACACGATCCTCACGGTCAAGACCGACAAGGGCGACCTCATCCTCGACAACATGGTCGCCGAGATCCGCTACTGGGACGAGACCGGCTACAAGTTCGTCAAGCGCCAGTCGCAGGCCGATCCCAACGTGTGGGTGTCGGTCGGACCGACCTCGATGCCGACGACGACCGCCGGGGTGAACTGAGCACACCGCTGCGCCCCACGGCGGCATCCCCCCGCCCGTTCGACCGATCGTCTGCGGCTTGATCGACGGACGCCGGCCTGATCCAATCGGGCGACGTTGACGGGGGAGATTGCGCATGACGGCCGTCGCCGAGACACGCCGGGATCGGCCGAAGCGCGGCTTCGTCGCGTTCTGCGTCACCCTCTTCGAACGCTGGATGCCGGACCCGTTCGTCATCGCGATCGCGCTGACGCTGGCGACCGGTCTTGCCGCCTGGCTGCTTGCGCCGAACGGCAAGCCGGACGTCATCATCACCGCCTGGTACGCCGGGATCTTCAAGATCCTGACCTTCGCCTTCCAGATGATCCTGATCCTCGTCGCCGGCCACGCGCTCGCCAACGCGCCGCCGATCAAGCGCGGCATCATCGCCCTCGTCTCCGTCGCCAAGACGCCGAACCAGGCCGTCGTCCTCACCTTCCTGACCTGCGCGGCCGCGTCGTTCCTCAATTGGGGATTCGGGCTCGTCATCTGCGCCATGGTCTCGCGCGAGATGGCGCGGCGCATGAGGATCGACTTCGGCTGGATCGTCGCCGCCGCCTATTCGGGCTGGATGGTCTGGGCCACGGGCTTCTCCTCGTCGATCGCGCTGACGCAGGCGACCAAGGGCTCGGACCTCAACATCATCGAGAAGGTGACCGGCCACGTCACGCCGTTCGGCGACATGGTGTTCAAGGCCTGGAACGTCGTGCCGACCGTGCTCGTCGTCATCCTGGTGCCGCTGCTGTTCATCGCGATCCGCCCGCGCGACGAGGACGTCGTCGCGTTCGAGCCGCCGCAGGAGGAGGCGCTAGCCGCCGGCAAGCCCGAGCGCGGCGGCCACGACGCCCCGGCGCGGCGCCTCGACCGCTGGCCCGGCTTCGCCTGGGCTTTGGCGTTGGCCGGCTTCGCCTATGTCGCCTTCATCTGGATCACCAAGGGGCCGACGATCGACGTCAACCTGGTGATCTTCGTCTTCCTGATGGCCGGCCTCGCGCTGCACGCCTCGCCGGTCGCCTATGTGCGAGCGATCGACGCGGCGGCGAGCCAGGTCGGCTCGATGATCCTGCAATATCCGATCTACGGCGGCATCATGGGCATCCTGACCGCGACCGGCCTCGCCGGCGTGATCTCGAAGGCCTTCGTCGCGGTGGCGACGGCGCACACGCTGCCCTTCTGGAGCTACATCGCGTCGCTGTTCATCACCATGCTGGTGCCCTCGGGCGGCGGCCATTGGGCGGTGCAGGGGCCGTTCGTGGTGCCGGCCGCGGTGCAGCTTGGCGCCTCGCCGGCGGCGGTCGCCATCGCCGTCGCGGCGGGCGAGAGCGTCGCCTACATGCTGCAGCCGTTCTTCGCGCTGCCCGTCGTGGCGATCGCCGGCATCGGCATCCAGCGCGTGATGGGCTACACCGTCATCACTTTCCTGATGACGAACGTGATCTGGATCGCCGCCACGCTGCTCTTGATGTGAGAGGCGCGCGGCGCGTCGGCGGCCGGCCGATCGACGTCAGGCGACCAGCGCGATCGCGTGGTGCTCGCCCAGAAAGTCGCTCGCCTCTTCGGCGATGCCCTCGTCGGCGCCCTTGTACCTGAGCCCCGTGCCCTCGAGGATGCGGTCGCGCCCGAGGTGGAAGACGAGCTTGGCGAGTTCGTCCCTCGCCTCGGCGTCCATGATCCGCGAGACCTCGAGCCTTCCGAGGGCGCGCGCGTAGGATGACTGGAGGGTCTTCAGGTCGCGACGATCGAAGACGGTGGCGGAGGTATCGAACTCGTACGACATGACGTGACGCTCGGCGCGGATCGCAAAGCCACGCCTACCGAGCAAAAGCCAGGAACGCAAATTAAAAACTTGACATTGGACCAAAGTCGCAAATGCGGATGCCCAGCGCGCGGTTCCGCCGACGCCGACATTATTTGGTCCAA
>CAZZZM010000196.1:0-5889 GCA_964658465.1 uncultured Nakamurella sp. | reverse complement strand
CCTGCGTGCCGAGCCCGGTGCGCAGCAGCCGCCGGATCGGCGGCTCGTCGTCGACAACGAGAATCGTGACGTCGAGGGCGCTCACCGCCGGGGACCGTGATCTGGCCCGACAGAGCCCGCCGAGGGTCCCCCCGTCCGACCCGATGTCGTCGGGCCGGCTTCTCCCGCAGGCGGAAGCAGGAACTGCTGGGCGCTCACGCCACGGTCTCCAGCGGCGCGGTCGTCGCGGGCACGGGCAGGCGGATCGTGAAGACGGCGCCGCGGCGGTCCGACCTATTGCCCGCCACCACGCTGCCGCCCATCGACTCGACGAAGCCGCGCGCGATCGCGAGGCCGAGCCCGGTGCCGGCGCGCACGCGATCGCCCTTCCGCGCGCGATAGAATTTCTCGAAGATGCGCTCGACGTCCGCCGACGGCAGGCCCTCGCCCTCGTCGAGGACTTGCAGGCTCACGCTGTCGCCGTCGCGCCAGGATTGGATCGAGATGGTCGATCGCTCCGGCGCGTGCTTGGCGGCATTGTCGAGCAGGTTGAACAAGGCCTGCTCGAACAGCACCGCGTCGAGCCGCAACGGCGGCAGGTCGTCCGGCTGCCGCAGGTCGATCGTGTGATGCGCGAGGATCTTGGCGGCCCGCCGTAGCGTCGCGCCGACGAGCTCGTCGAGATCGTAGGCCGCGAGATTGGGCATCACGGCGCCCGACTCGAGCTTCGTCATGTCGAGGAGGTTGGCGATGAAACGATTGAGCCGCTCCGATTCTTCGACGATTGTGCCGAGAAGCTCGTTTTTCCCGCTCTCGTCGAGTGCGGCGGAGAGGTCGCGCAGCGTCGAGGCGGCACCGAGGATCGAGGCGAGCGGCGTCTTGAGATCGTGCGAGATCGAGGTGAGCAGCGACGAACGCAGCCGGTCGGTCTCGGCGAGGAGGCGGGCGCGGTCGACGTCCTCGGCGAGGCCGACGCGCTCGATCGCCAGCGCGCTCTGGTCGGAGAGCGCGTCGAGGAGCCGGCGCTGCTCCGGCGCCAGCAGCGTCCCGGTCTTGTCGGAATCGAGCCCGACCACGGCGACCGGGCCGCGGCCGGTGCGCATCGGCAGAAACAGCCGCTTGGCGCCGGGCAGCGTGTCGGCGCCGCGGCCGGCGGGGCGGTTGTTGGCCCAGGCCCATTGCGCGGCGGCGAGGTCGGCGGAATCGAGCATGTCCTCCGGCGGGTAGCCGGCCTTGACCTCGAGCCGGCCGGCATCGGGCATCAGCAGGACGACGTTGAGACCCAGCATCGAGGCCATCTGATAGGCGGTGGCCCAAAGCACGTCGTCGATCGACACGCAGCCGCCAAGCTTGCGCGCAAAGGAATAGAGCGCCTCGGTGACGCGGGCGCGGGCCTGCGCGACTTTGGCTTGCGCGCGCGTGCGCGCGGCAAGGTTCGACACCAGGATCGCGACCAGCGTGAAGAAGAACAGCGCCGCGACGTTGGTCGGATCGGCGATCGTGAAGGTGTAGAGCGGCGGCAGGAAGAAGAAATTGTAGGCGAGCGTCGCCGCGACCACCGCCAGGAGCGACGGGTAGAGCCCGAAGGTGACGGCGACGCCGACGATCGCGGTGAGGAAGACGAGGTCGACGTTGTTGAGACCGAAATTCGGCTCGATCGCTTCGGAGACCCCGAGCGCGGCGGCGACCATGCCGAGCGCGGCCGCGTATGGCGACAGCGCGATCCGCTCGCGCGGTGGCGCGGGGCGCGGACCGCTCTCGTCCGGCTCAGCCAGCGCTTCGCCGGCGATGACGTGGACCGAGATGTTGCCGGCGCGCACGACGAGGTCGCGCACGACCGAGCCGTGCAGCAGCTCGAACCAGCGCGAGCGCTTCGTCTTGCCGACGACGATCTGCGTGAAATTGTTTTCACGGGCGTAGGCGACGATGTCGTCGGCGATGTGGCGCTCCGCCGAGGGCATGGTGAAGGTCTCGGCGCCCAGCCGCTCGGCGAGGCGCAGCGTCTCGGCGATGCGGTCGCGCTGCGCTTCGGTGAGCGACAGGCTGCGGCCGGTCTCGATGGTGATCGCCGTCCACGGTGCGTGTAGGCGGTCGGCGACGCGCTTCGAGAAGCGCACCAGCGCCGCGGCGCGCGGGTCCTCGCTGATGCAGACGAGCACGCGCTCGCCCGCCGCCCACGGCCCGCGGATCGCGTGCGCCTGCATGTGGGTGAGGAGCTGCTCGTCGACCCTCTGCGCGGTGCGCCGCAGCGTCAGCTCGCGCAGGGCCGTGAGGTTGCCGGGCGAGAAGAAGTTCTTCAGTGCCCGCTCGGCCTGCTTCGGCAGATAGACCTTGCCCTCCTGAAGCCGGCGGATGAGGTCGTCGGGCGCGAGATCGATCGCTTCGATGTCGTCGGCACGGTCGAGGACCGAGTCCGGCACGGTCTCGCGCACGCGGATGCGGGTGATCTGCGCGACGACGGTGTTGAGGCTCTCGACGTGCTGGATGTTGAGCGTCGAGTAGACGTCGATGCCGGTGGCGAGGATCTCCTCGACGTCGAGGAAGCGCTTGGGGTGCCGGCTCTCCGGCCCGTTGGTGTGGGCGAGCTCGTCGACGAGGACGAGCTGCGGGCGCCGGGCCAGCACCGCGTCGAGGTCCATCTCCTCGACCACCCGGCCCTTGTAGTCCATCCGCCGCCGCGGGATCACCTCGAGGCCGTCGAGCAGGGCCTGCGTCTCGGCGCGGCCGTGCGTCTCGACCACGCCAACGACGACGTCAATGCCTTCGCGCCGGCGCTGGCGGGCGGAGGTCAGCATCTCGTAGGTCTTGCCGACGCCCGGCGCCGCGCCGAGGAAGATCTTCAGGCGGCCGGGGCGGGATGGTGTCTTGACCGCGACGTCGTTCGTCATTGTCTGCGCGCCACCTTCTCCCGCCTGCGGGGGAAGGTGGCCCCGCGAGGCTGGGTCGGATGACGGGTGATGCCCCATCTCGCCTCTCAGCCGCAAGCGGAAACGCCCCTCATCCGGCTCGACATTGTCGGGCCGCCCTCTCCCGCGGGCGGGAGCAGGGAGCGCCGAGCGTCACGCGCCCTTGTCCAGCGCCAGATTCAGCTCGAGCACGTTGACGCGCGGCTCGCCGAACAGGCCCAGCTCGCGACGCTCGACGTGGGCTTCGACCAGCGCGCGCACCTTTTCCGCCGGCAGGCCGCGCGCCTTGGCGACGCGCGGCACCTGGAACAGCGCCGCTTCGGGCGAGATGTCGGGGTCGAGGCCGGAGGCCGAGGTGGTGACGAGATCCTGCGGCACCGGCGCGTCGGGGTTCTCCGCCTTGAGCTTGTCGGCGTCGCCCTTGATGCGGTCGATCAGCGCCTTGGAGCTCGGCCCGTAGTTCGAGGCGCCGGAGTTCTGCGCGTTGTAGGGCGCCGGCACGGTCTTGCTGGCGTCCTTCGGGTCGGGCGCGACCGTCGCCGAGGGGCGCGGGTGGAAATACTTGTCGCTCGCGAAGCCCTGCGCGATGAGCGCCGAGCCGATGACCTTGCCGTCCTTCTCGACGAGGCTCCCCTGCGCCTGGCGGGGGAAGATCACCTCGGCGATCCCGGTGATCGCGAGCGGATAGGCGAGGCCCGTGACCAGCGTCAGGAGGACGACGAGGACGAGCGCGGGACGAAGCTGCGTGAGCATGGTAAGACCTCAAACCAGATGCAGGGCGGCGACGCCGACGTCGATCGCCTTGATGCCGACGAACGGCAGCACGATGCCGCCGAGCCCGTAGACGAGCAGGTTGCGCTGGAGCAACGCCGCGGCGCCGACCGCGCGATACTTCACACCCTTCAAGGCGAGCGGGATCAGTGCCACGATGATCAGCGCGTTGAAGATGATCGCCGACAGGATCGCGCTTTCCGGCGAGTGCAGCCGCATGACGTTGAGCGCCTGCAGCTGCGGATAGAAGGCTAGGAACATCGCCGGGATGATCGCGAAATATTTGGCGACGTCGTTGGCGATCGAGAAAGTGGTGAGCGCGCCGCGGGTCATCAGCAGCTGCTTGCCGATCTCGACGATCTCGATGAGCTTCGTCGGGTCGGAGTCGAGGTCGATCATGTTGCCGGCCTCGCGCGCCGCGACCGTGCCAGTGTTCATCGCGACGCCGACGTCGGCCTGGGCGAGGGCCGGCGCGTCGTTGGTGCCGTCGCCGCACATGGCGACGAGCTTGCCCTTGGCCTGCTCGTCCTTGATGAGCTTCAGCTTGTCCTCTGGCGTCGCCTGCGCGAGGAAGTCGTCGACGCCGGCCTCGGCGGCGATGGCGGCGGCGGTCATCGGGTTGTCGCCGGTGATCATCACCGTGCGGATGCCCATGCGGCGCAGCTCGACGAAGCGCTCGCGGATGCCGCCCTTGACGATGTCCTTGAGGTGGATGACGCCGAGCAGGCGCCCGTCTCGCGCGACGGCGAGCGGCGTGCCGCCCTGCTTGGAGATCTCTTCGGCGATCGCCTGGATTTCGCGCGTCGCGGCCGGGCTGGTGCGCTCGGCGACCATCACGCCGCTCGGCGTGCCGTCCTCGGCCTTGGCGCCGACGAAGGCGAGGATGGATTCGACGGCGCCTTTGCGGATCGACAGTCCGTCGCCGTCGACGCCGCTCATGCGCGTCTGCGCGGTGAAGGGGACGAAGGTCGCGGCGAGCGCGCCCATGTCGCGCTCGCGGATGCCGTAGCGCTCCTTGGCGAGCACGACGATCGAGCGGCCTTCGGGCGTCTCGTCGGCGAGCGAGGCGAGTTGCGCGGCATCCGCCAATTCCTGATCGTCGACGCCCTTCACCGCGCGGAACGCGGTGGCTTGCCGATTGCCGAGGGTGATCGTGCCGGTCTTGTCGAGCAGCAGCGTGTCGACGTCGCCAGCCGCCTCGACCGCACGGCCGGACATGGCAAGCACGTTGAAGCGCACCAACCTGTCCATGCCGGCGATGCCGATCGCCGAGAGCAGCGCGCCGATCGTCGTCGGGATCAGCGTGACGAAGAGCGCGACGATGACCAGCACCGAGATGTGGCCGCCGGCATAGGAGACGAAGCTCGGGATCGTCGCCGTGGCGAAGACGAAGATGATCGTCATGCCGGCGAGCAGGATGTTGAGCGCGATCTCGTTCGGCGTCTTCTGGCGCGCGGCGCCCTCGACCAGAGCGATCATGCGGTCGAGGAAGGTCGAGCCGGCGGCGGCGGTGATGCGCACGCGGATTTGGTCAGAGAGGACGTGCGTGCCGCCGGTGACGGCCGAGCGATCGCCGCCGGATTCGCGGATGACGGGCGCCGATTCGCCGGTGATCGCCGATTCGTCGATCGAGGCGATGCCCTGGATCACCTCGCCGTCGGACGGGATGATGTCGCCGGCCTCGACGAGCACGACGTCGCCGACCTTGAGCGCGGTGCCCGGTACCAGCTCGTAGTCGCTCGTGCTGCCGCCCTTGAGCAGCTTCGCCTGCGTCTCCGTGCGCGTCTTGCGCAGGAAGTCCGCCTGCGCCTTGCCGCGGCCCTCGGCCACCGCCTCGGCGAAATTGGCGAAGAGCACGGTGAACCACAGCCACAAGATGATCTGCCCGGAGAAGGCGAGGTTCGCCGCACCGGTGGCGAGGTCGCGCAGGAACAGCACCGTGACGAGCGCGGCGACGATCTCGACGACGAACATCACGGGGTTGGTCCAGAGCGCGCGCGGATCGAGCTTGCGGAAGGCGCCGCCGATCGCGGGCACCAGCAGCTTGGGGTCGAAGATCGAGGAGGACTGGCGGGGCATCGTTCGTACCTGCGGGGTTGGCTTGGTCCAATCCCTCTCCCGCTTGCGGGAGAAGGTGGCCCCGCGGAGCGGGGTCGGATGAGGGGCGGTGCCGCTTCTCCGGGGTCGGGGCCTCCTGCGGAGGCTCCGACCCGATGTCGTCGGGCCGCCTTCT
>CAZZZM010000195.1:0-5901 GCA_964658465.1 uncultured Nakamurella sp. | reverse complement strand
ACCACGCCGCAGGAGCGGGCGATCCAGCGCCAGGACAACGCGATCGACAGGAGCATCTGCAAGGGCTGCTGAGACCGTCGCAAGCGCCGCTTTACAGACATAAAGATATGTATATATCTCGTCTCATGAGTGGGGCGACGATCCAGCAGACTTCCTTCGACAGCGCCCTTGCCGCGCTCACGGCGGCCGGCGAGCCGACCCGCCTGCGCCTGCTGTCGCTGCTCAGCGATGCCGAACTTACCGTCAGCGAGCTCGTCGCGATCCTGCGCCAGTCGCAGCCGCGCATCTCGCGCCACCTCAAGCTGCTCGTCGAGGCCGGCCTCGTCGAACGCCATCGCGAAGGGGCCTGGGTGTTCCTGCTCGTCGCGCAGTCGGGCACGTCGGCGCATCTGGCGCGCGAGATCGTCGCCGCGATCGATCCGGCCGACCCGGTCCTGGCCGCCGACAGCGCCCGGCTCGCCGAGGTGCGCCGCGCGCGCGCCGCGCAGGCCGCCGGCTACTTCGCCACCCACGCCGCGACCTGGGACGAGGTGCGCGCCATGCACGTCGCCGAGGAGAAGGTCGAGGCGGCGATCCGCGAGGCCGTCGGCGACAGGCCGTTCGGCAGCCTGCTCGACGTCGGCACGGGCACCGGCCGCATGCTGGAGGTGCTCGCGCCGCAGGCCGGGCGCGCGCTCGGCATCGACCAGTCACCGCAGATGCTCGGCATCGCCCGCGATCGGCTCGGCCGCGCCGGCCTGCGCAACGCGCAGCTTCGCCAGGGCGACATCTTCGCGCTGCCGGTCGAGCGCGACGCCTTCGACCTCGTCGTCGTCCACCAGGTGCTGCATTATCTCGACGATCCCTCGCGCGCGCTGCGCGAGGCGGCGCGCACGCTGCGGCCGGGCGGGCGCCTGCTCGTCGTCGACTTCGCGCCGCACCAGGAGGAGAGCCTGCGCGCCGTGCACGCGCACCGCCGGCTCGGCTTCTCGCACGAGGAGATCGCGGCCGTGATGGCCGAGGCCGGCCTCGACGTCCAACTCGCTCGCGACCTCGCGCCGGACGGCGAGGGCACGCTCACCGTTTCGCTCTGGATGGGACGCGATCGCCGCATCCAGTCAGACGCGCTTCCTCTCTCCATGCTGGAGATCGCTTAGACCATGCAGTCGGCCGCCATGACACGCCTCAGCCGCGGCTCGCGCCCGCGCTTCAACGTCTCGTTCGAGTTCTTCCCGCCGGCGACGCCGGACATGGAGGAGACCTTGTGGGACTCGATCCGCCGGCTGGCGCCGCTCAACCCGAGCTTCGTCTCGGTCACCTACGGCGCGGGCGGCAAGACGCGCGAGCGCACGCACGCCACCGTCGATCGCATCATCAGCGAGACGCATGTCCGCCCGGCCGCGCACATCACCTGCGTCGCGGCGACCCGCGACGAGGTGGATGCCGTGGCGCGCGATTATTGGGAATGCGGCGTGCGCCACGTGGTGGCGCTGCGCGGCGATCCGCAATCGGGGCCGGGCACGCCCTACGTCGCCCATCCCGAGGGCTACCAGACCTCGACCGAGCTGGTCGCCGGCCTGAAGCGCGTCGGCGATTTCGAGATCTCGGTCTCCGCCTATCCCGAGGGCCATCCCGAGTCCGGCTCGATCGACAAGGACATCGACGTGCTGAAGGCCAAGGTGGACGCCGGGGCGACGCGGGCGATCACCCAGTTCTTCTTCGACAACGAGATCTATCTGCGCTTCCTCGACAAGGTCCGGGCGCGCGGCATCAACATCCCGATCGTGCCGGGCATCGTGCCGGTGCAGAACTTCAAGCAGACGGCGGGCTTCGCCAAGCGCACCGGCGCCTCGGTGCCGCCCTGGCTTGCCGAGCGCTTCGAGGGCCTCGACGACGATCCCGCCACGCGCCGGCTGGTCGCGGCGACGGTCGCCGCCGAGCAGGTGCTCGATCTCGTCGACCGCGGCGTCTACAATTTCCACTTCTACACGATGAACCGGGCCGATCTCGTCTACGCGATCTGCCACCTCCTCGGCATGCGCCCGGTGTTCCGCGAACAGAAAGCAGCCTGAATGAGCGATCTGGCGACGAGAGGCGACGAGGTCCGCAAGGCTCTCGCCGAGGCCGCACGGCAGCGGATCCTCGTGCTCGACGGTGCGATGGGCACGATGATCCAGCAGCACAAGTTCACCGAGGAGCAGTTCCGCGGCGAACGCTTCAAGGACTGGAAGCAGGACGTCCGCGGCAACAACGATCTGCTGATCCTGACGCAGCCGCAGGCGATCGAGGACATCCACTACGCCTACGCCAAGGCCGGCGCCGATCTCGTTGCGACCAACACCTTCTCGTCGACGACGATCGCCCAGGCCGACTACGGGATGCAGGAGCTGGTGCCGGAGCTGAACCGCGAGGGCGCGCGGCTGTCGCGCAACGCCTGCGACCGCGCGACCAAGGAGGACGGCAAGCGCCGGTTCGTCGTCGGCTCGCTCGGCCCGACCAACCGCACCGCCTCGATCTCGCCCGACGTCAACAATCCCGGCTTCCGCGCGGTGAGCTTCGACGAGCTGCGCGACGCCTATGCCGAAGCGGCGAAGGGCCTGATCGAGGGCGGCGCCGACATCCTCGTCATCGAGACGATCTTCGACACGCTGAACGCCAAGGCGGCCTTCGCCGGCATCGAGGACGCCTATGCCGAGCTCGGCTGCGACCTGCCGGTCATGGTGTCCGGCACCATCACCGATCTCTCCGGCCGCACGCTCTCCGGCCAGACGCCGACGGCGTTCTGGAACTCGATGGAGCATGTCAGGCCGCTGTCGGTCGGCCTCAATTGCGCGCTCGGCGCCCGCGAGATGCGCGCGCATCTGGCCGAACTGTCGCGCGTCGCCGACACGTTGATCTGCGCCTATCCGAATGCCGGCCTGCCCAACGAGTTCGGCCTCTACGACGAGAGCCCGGAGTACATGGCGGGGCTGGTCAAGGAGTTCGCCGAGAGCGGCCTCGTCAACATCCTCGGCGGCTGCTGCGGCACGACGCCGGACCACATCGGCGCGATCGCCAAGGCGATCGAGGGGCTCGCACCGCGCAAGGTCCCCGAGATCGAGCCCCGCCTGCGATTGTCGGGCCTCGAACCGTTCACGCTGACCTCGGACATCCGGTTCGTCAACGTCGGCGAGCGCACGAACGTCACCGGCTCGGCCAAGTTCCGCAAGCTGATCAAGGAGGGCGATTTCGCCACCGCGCTCGACGTCGCGCGCGACCAGGTCGCCAACGGCGCGCAGGTCATCGACATCAACATGGACGAGGGCCTGCTCGATTCGCAGCAGGCGATGGTCGACTACCTGAACCTCGTCGCCGCCGAGCCCGACATCGCCCGCGTGCCGATCATGATCGACTCGTCGAAGTTCGCGATCATCGAGGCCGGCCTCAAGTGCGTGCAGGGCAAGTCGATCGTCAACTCGATCTCCCTGAAGGAGGGCGAGGAGAAGTTCATCGCCGACGCGAGGACGGTGCGCCGCTACGGCGCCGCCTGCGTCGTCATGGCCTTCGACGAGAAGGGGCAGGCCGACACCAAGGAGCGCAAGGTCGAGATCTGCTCGCGCGCCTACAAGATCCTGACCGAAGAGGTCGGCTTCCCGCCGCAGGACATCATCTTCGATCCCAACATCTTCGCGGTGGCGACGGGCATCGAGGAGCACAACAATTACGGCGTCGACTTCATCGAGGCGACGCGGGAGATCCGCAAGCGCCATCCGCTCGTCCACGTCTCCGGCGGCGTGTCGAACCTGTCCTTCTCGTTCCGCGGCAACGAGCGCGTGCGCGAGGCGATGCACTCGGTGTTCCTCTACCACGCCATCGACGCCGGCATGGACATGGGCATCGTCAACGCCGGCCAGCTCGGCGTCTACGAGGACATCGAGCCCGCGCTGCGCGACGCCTGCGAGGACGTCGTGCTCAACCGTCGCGACGACGCCACCGAGCGGCTGCTGGAGCTCGCCGAGAGCTTCAAGGGCAAGGGCGCCGAGAAGCAGGGCAAGGACCTCGCCTGGCGCGAGGCGCCGGTGGCGAAGCGCCTGCAGCACGCGCTGGTCAACGGCATCACCGAGTTCGTCGAGGAGGACACCGAGGAGGCGCGCGGCGCCTCGAGCCGCACGCTCGACGTGATCGAGGGGCCGCTGATGGACGGCATGAACGTCGTCGGCGACCTGTTCGGCTCCGGCAAGATGTTCCTGCCGCAGGTGGTGAAGTCGGCGCGCGTGATGAAGAAGGCGGTCGCCTACCTCCTGCCGTACATGGAGGAGGAGAAGAAGCGCGCCGAGGCCGAGGGCAAGATCGACAAGCGCGGCAAGGGCAAGATCCTGATGGCGACCGTCAAGGGCGACGTGCACGACATCGGCAAGAACATCGTCGGCGTCGTGCTCGCCTGCAACAATTACGACATCATCGATCTCGGCGTGATGGTGCCGGCCAAGAAGATCCTCGACACCGCGCGCGAGCAGGACGTGGACGCGATCGGGCTTTCGGGCCTCATCACGCCGTCGCTCGAGGAGATGAGCTTCGTCGCGGCCGAGATGGAGCGCGAAGGCTTCGACATCCCGCTGCTGATCGGCGGCGCGACGACGAGCCGCGTGCACACGGCGGTGAAGATCCATCCGAACTACAAGCGCGGGCAGACGGTCTACGTCACCGACGCGAGCCGTGCCGTCGGCGTCGTGCAGTCGCTGCTGACCGAGAGCCAGCGCGACAAGTACGTCGAGACGATCCGCGCCGAGTACCAGAAGGTCGCCGACACGCACGCCAAGGGCGAGCGCGACAAGGCGCGCCTGCCGCTCGCCAAGGCGCGCGCCAACGCGCCGAAGATCGATTGGGCCTCCTACGATCCGCCGAGGCCGCAGTTCACCGGCACGCGCGTGATGTCCTCCCCCGACATCGCCGAGCTCGCGAAGTACATCGACTGGACGCCGTTCTTCCAGACCTGGGAGATGAAGGGCCGCTATCCCGCGCTGCTCGACGACCCCGACAGGGGCGAGGCGGCGCGCGCGCTCTTCGACGACGCGCAGGCGATGCTGAAGAAGATCGTCGAGGAGCGCTGGTTCGACCCGAAGGGCGTCATCGGCTTCTGGCCGGCGAACGCGATCGGCGACGACATCGAGCTCTACACGGGCGAGTCGCGCGGCGAGCATCTCGCGACGCTGCACACGCTGCGCCAGCAGCTGGTCAAGCGGGACGGGCGGGCCAACGTCGCGCTCGCCGACTACGTCGCGCCCAAGGACAGTGGGAAGCCCGACTATATCGGCGGCTTCGTCGTCACCGCCGGCGCCAACGAGGAGCGCATCTCCGAGCGCTTCGCCCGCGCCAACGACGATTATTCCTCGATCATGGTCAAGGCGCTGGCCGACCGTATCGCCGAGGCCTTCGCCGAGTGGATGCACGAGCGCGTGCGCCGGGAGTTCTGGGGCTACGAGAGCGGCCCGGCATCGCCGCCGGAGGAGCTTCTGACCGAAACCTATCGCGGCATCCGGCCGGCGCCGGGTTATCCGGCGCAGCCCGATCACACCGAGAAGGTGACTCTGTTCGATCTGCTCAAGGCGGAGCGGCGCGTCGGCGTGAAGCTCACGGAGAGCTATGCGATGTGGCCCGGCTCGTCGGTCTCGGGCCTCTATCTCGCCCATCCCGAGGCGGCGTATTTCGGCGTCGCCAAGATCGAGCGCGACCAGGTCGAGGATTATTCGCGACGCAAGAAGATGGACGTCGCCGAGATGGAGCGCTGGCTGGCGCCGATCCTCAACTACGATCCGGCCGGCGAAACCCAGGCCGTCGCGGCCGAGTAGACAAAAAGAAACCGGGGCTCTCGCCCCGGTTCGCATTCACGCGTCGGCGTGAGGCTTACCACCAGTACCGGCGGCGCCAGCCCCAGCCGAACGG
>CAZZZM010000194.1:0-5911 GCA_964658465.1 uncultured Nakamurella sp. | reverse complement strand
ACGCCGAGCGCGGCGACCTGCTCGTCGATGAAGCGCAGCGCCGAGAAATCCTCCACCGCGAAGCCGACGGAATCGAAGATCGTGATCTCGGCATCATCGCGCCGGCCGGGCGCGGCGCCGGCCACGACCCGCCACAGCTCCGTAACGGGATGATCCGGCGCCAGCAGTTGGATGTCGCCCTCGACCCGGGTCTGCGGCTCGAACTCGACGAAGATCGAGCCGGCCCGCAGCACGTCGGGATGCAGCTCGGTCTTGCCGGGGCAATCGCCGCCGATCGCGTTGACGTGCTGGCCGGCGCGCAGCGCCTCCGGCGGCAGCACCGAGGCGTGCCGCTTGTCGGCCGTCGCCGTCGTGACGATGTCGGCGCCCTCCACCGCTGCCTGCGGCGTCGCCGACTCGACGATGGAAAAGCCCCGGTCGCTCAGATTGCGCATGAACTTTCGGGTCGCCGCCGGATCGACGTCGTAGACGCGCAGCCGATCGATGCCGAGCACGGCGCGGAACGCCATAGCCTGGAACTCGGACTGGGCGCCGAGCCCGATCATCGCCATCGTGCGCGCGTCGCGCCTAGCGAGGTGGCGCGCGGCGAGCGCCGACGTCGCCGCGGTGCGCAAGGCGGTGAGCAGCGTCATCTCGCTGACGAGCGACGGGTAGCCGGTGGCGACATCGGCCAGGACGCCGAGCCCCGTGACCGTCAGTTTGCCGACCTGCGAATTGGCGGGATGACCGTTGACGTATTTGAAGGCGTAATGCGCCCCGTCCGTCGTCGGCATCAGCTCGATGACGCCGTGCGGCGAATGGCTGGCCGGCCGCGCGACCTTCTCGAACGTCTCCCAGCGGCAGAAATCGGCCTCGATCGCGTCGGTGAGACCGACCAGCAGCGGCTCGACGCCGACCGTCGCGATCAGCCGTTTCATCGTCGCCAGCCCGACATAGCGGACCATCTCTCGGTCTCCCTCGTGCTTCGCGCGCAACGTTTCGGCACCTCTCTCTGAGGTATCCCTCCCGAACGCCGGTTCCAACCCCCGGCAGGCCGCGCTGCACAAGCTCGCGAAAGCCGTGCCGGGGTCCTTTCGACCAACAGCGCGATGACAGCGACGATCGCGATCGGCTAGAGCGGTGCGGAAAGCTCAAGCGCGCGGGAGTCGCCAGGTCATGGAATGGGACAATTTCCGCCGCTCCGACAACATCGAGGACCGGCGCGGCGACGACGGCGGCGGTTTCGACGGCGGCGGGGGCGGCGGCCTGATCCCCGGCGGCGGTCTCGGGCTCGGCACGATCGTCGTGCTTGGGCTGATCGGCTGGGCGCTCGGCATCAACCCGCTGCTGCTGATCCAGGGCGCCGAGCAGGTCAACAATGCCCGCAACGGCTACCAGACCCAGCAGTCCACCGAGCCCTCGCCGCGCCAGCAGCAGGCGCAGAGCGGCACGCCGAAGGATCAGATGGGCCAGTTCGTCGCCGCGATCCTCGGCGAGACCGAGGATACGTGGTCGCGCGTCCTGCCCGACCAGAAGGGCATCCAATACCAGCCCGTGAAGCTGGTGCTGTATTCGGGCGCGACCCGCTCCGGCTGCGGCGGCGCGCGCGCGGCGATGGGGCCGTTCTATTGCCCGCTCGATAAGAAGGTGTACCTCGACCTCACCTTCTTCCAGGAGATGAAGCAGAGGCTCGGAGGCGGCGGCGACTTCGCCTACGCCTACGTGATCGCCCACGAGATCGGCCACCACGTGCAGGACCAGCTCGGCATCCTCGGCAAGGTGCAGGCGGCGGAGCAGCGCTCGGACCCGACGACGCGCAACGCGCTCTCGGTGAAGATCGAGTTGATGGCGGACTGCCTCGCCGGCGTGTGGGCGGCGAACGCCAACAAGAAGGACAATTTCATTCAGCCCGGCGACGTCGACAAGGCGATCTCGACCGCGCAGGCGATCGGCGACGACAGGCTGCAGCAGGCCTCGCGCGGCGAGGTCGTGCCGGATTCCTTCACACACGGCTCGTCGGCGCAACGCACGCACTGGCTCCAGACCGGACTTCGCTCCGGCCTGATCGACAGCTGCAACACCTTTGCGCGCGGTCCGTGAGCACCAAGAGCTAGCGGATCCGTTCCGCCCGGGTCTTGAGGCGCGTGGCGCCGCGAATGCTGCGGGCGAGATGCGAAAACCCGCGCGGTGACGCCGCGAGGCAGGTCGCCTTCTGGGCGAGGACGCCGACGACCGGGGCGCGCCGCGGGATCATGCGTTGCGCAGCCGTCTCAGGCTCCGAGAGGATGAGCGCCGCCGCCGCCTCGGGCTGCCGTCGCACGAAGGCATCGATCTCGTCGGTGATCTTCGCGTCGATCTGATAGCCGGCCCGCAGGACGAGCAGGCGCGGGCCGCGGACGGCATCGAGGGCGGCGGCGAGCCGCGCCCCCTCATCCTCCACCTCGACGAGCGCGCAGCCCGACTGATCGGCGACCTCCGACAGCCCGAACCCCGGCGGAATCGCCAGCGTGACGTCGCGAACGACGCCGGCGACGACCGCCGAGACGAGCCAAACCAGGGATCGCACGAGGACTTCGTGGGCATGCTCGGTGTCGTCGGTGGTCTGGCGATCCGACACCAGGACGATCGCAGAAATCATCGCCACAACAGGGGTATAGCCAAACCAGCTCCATGCAGACTCAGCGCGGACGCGCACGCCTGACGACGTCATGCCCCCGTTACAAGACCCGCGCCGAGTTTTCCACAGCCTCTCTTTACCTTTCGCTTTTTGTTCTATAAATGTTCCTTCGCCGAAGCGAGAAGCAGCAATGTCCGGTCAGACTAGTCTCAGCCGAACCCCATTCGTTCCCGAACGCCGCGACGCGACGTTCTCCCCGCTCAAGGGCCGCGGCAGCCTGACCAACGAGAGCGGCCGCTACGAGCGCCAGAGCCGGGTCGCCGAAGACGACGGCTGGGGCGTGCTCGAGATGGTGCCGGCGCTGCGCACCGAGGTGACCTACGAGAAGGCGCGCACGATCATTACGCGCAACACGTCGCCGGACATTTCCTTCGACCGCTCGATCAACCCCTACCGCGGCTGCGAGCACGGCTGCGTCTACTGCTACGCGCGCCCGACGCACGCCAACATGGGCCTTTCGCCGGGCCTCGATTTCGAGACGCGCCTGTTCGCCAAGCCGAACGCCGCCGAACTGCTCGAGAAAGAACTCGCCGCGCCGCGCTACGAACCGAAGGTCGTCGCGATCGGCACCAACACCGATCCCTACCAGCCGATCGAGCGGACCGAACGGATCACGCGACGGGTGCTCGAAGTCCTGGCGGCGGCGAACCATCCCGTCGGCATCGTCACCAAGTCGGCGCTGGTGCTGCGCGACCTCGACATCCTCGGGCCGATGGCGGCGAAGGGGCTCGTCAAGGTGTCGCTGTCGATCACAACGCTCGATGCCGACCTCGCCCGCAAGATGGAGCCTCGCGCCAGCGCGCCGGAGCGCCGGCTCGCGGCCGTCGAGCAGCTGGCGGCGGCCGGCGTGCCGGTCGGCGTGATGGTCGCGCCGATCGTGCCGGCGATCAACGATGCCGAGATCGAGACCATCCTGACCAGGGCTGCAGCGCGGGGCGCGAGCGAAGCCGGCTACGTGATGCTGCGCCTGCCGCTCGAGCTCACCGATCTCTTCGAGGAATGGCTGCTGGCCCATTTCCCGGACCGGCACCGCCACGTGATGACGCTCGTCTCCTCGATGCGGAAGGGCAAGGCCTACGATTCGGCCTGGAGCGAGCGGATGACCGGCACCGGCCCCTTCGCCTGGATGATCGGGCGCCGGTTCGAGATCGCGCTGGCGAAGAACGGCTACCGCAAGGAGCGGCTCAAGCTGCGCACCGACCTGTTCCGGCGTCCGGCGCTCGCCGGCGAGCAGCTCGCCCTTCTCTAGCACGCGACGCTCGGGGTGCTAGCCGCCGCGTCGCGACTCGCGCCAGGCCTCGAGGTAGGCGAGCGTCGTGGCGAGCAGCGTCTCGTGGCTGGTGCGCAGCCCGAGCGCGGTGACGCGGAGGCCGCCGCAGTGCCGGTCGGCATCGCGGCGCAGCCCCGGCCACCAGCTGCGCGTCAGCCGACGCTCGAGGCCGGAATCGACCCACAGGACCATCTCCTTGTGGCGGGTGTCCTCTCGCGTCGAGATGCGCGCCACGGCACTCCACGGCACCATCTCGCCGGCGATGCGGCGGTCGCGGATGCCTTGCGGGGCGATCGTCACGATCGGCCCGCGCAGCATCGCGAATCGCAACGCCGCGAGGACGGTCCACAGCACCGACGCGGCCGTCCCCACGCCGCCGATCATCAGATCGAGCACGTCGTTGGTCGGCGGGACGACGTGACAGGCGAGCGCGATGAACAGCGCGGTCGCGGCCAGCCCCCCGGCCAGTCGCAGACCGACCGCCTTCCAGGATGCCTCGATCTCGACCGTCGGCGTCGTCTTCATGCTGAAGCCTCGCTATGAGGCTACACCTCCTGCGTCCGGCTTCAAGCGTCGCTCAGGCGGACGGGCCCCATTCCCCGCTGCCGTAGATGCGCCACGCCTTGACGCCGGCCTTGGCGAGCACCGTGCGTCCGGTCTTGGCGACCGAGACGAGATGGTTGAACACGAGCGGCGTGCGCCACGCCAACGGGCGCGCCGGGTCGCAGACGGCGAGATAGTCCTCGCTGTCGGCATCCTCCATCAGCAGCGTGCCGACCTTGTCCGGCCGCAATTGCGGCGAGAGCCCGCGGTCGCCCTTCCACAGGCATTCGAAGTCGCGACACACCTGCGGTCGCGTCATGTAGGCGGCGCAGCCGCCACCGCTGAGGCAGTGCACGCAAGCGGGACCCGGCGGCTTCTGCAGCTCGTCGATCTCGAGAACCTTGCAGCACCAGCTGCACGGTCCGCACGCCTTTCCGGGTATCTCCAAGGCCCTGCAGCTCCGCGCCCGCGTCGTCGGACGGGCCAGTGTTCGCGGGAAAGGCCGGCGCGCGCAATGGCGGTCGCAGCGCCTTCCCCTGCAAAACGGGCCATGGCGCCTCGGGTTGACTTGGCGCGGAGGCGGTGCGACGTCGCGGCTCATGAACGTGACGATCGAAACCGCCAGCGCATGAAGGCCTTCGTCTTCCCTGGCCAGGGCTCGCAGGCCGTCGGCATGGGGTTCGCGCTGGCCGAGGCCTTCCCTGCCGCGCGGCGCGTGCTCGACGAGGTCGATGCGGCGCTCGGCCAGAAGCTCTCCGCGCTGATGTTCGAAGGCCCCGAGGCCGAGCTGACGCTGACCGCGAACGCGCAGCCGGCCCTGATGGCCGTCAGCCTCGCCGTCGTCGAGGTGCTGCGCGCGGAGGCCGGGCTCGATCTCGCCCGCGACGCCGCCTTCGTCGCAGGCCACTCGCTCGGCGAATATTCGGCGTTGACCGCGGCCGGCGCCCTGCCCCTCGCGGCGGCGGCGCGGCTTCTGCGGCTACGCGGCGAGGCCATGCAGAAGGCGGTGAAGGTCGGCGAAGGCGCGATGGCGGCGCTGCTCGGTGCCGAGCCGGCCGTCGCCGCGTCGATTGCCGCCGAGGCCGCCGTCGGCGGCGGCGTCTGCGAGGTTGCCAACGACAACGGCGGCGGCCAGGTCGTCGTCTCCGGCACCAAGAGCGCGGTCGACCGCGCCGTCGAGATCGCCAAGGATCGCGGCATCAAGCGGGCGATCATCCTGCCGGTGTCGGCCCCGTTCCATTGCAGCCTCATGCAGCCCGCGGCCGAGGCGATGGCGGCGGCCCTCGCAGAGGCCGAGATTACAGCCCCCTGCGTGCCGCTGGTCGCCAACGTCACGGCGGCGCCGGTGAGCGAGCCGGCGCAGATCCGCGATCTTCTGGTGCGCCAAGTCACCGGCACCGTGCGCTGGCGCGAGAGCATCGCCGACATGGCCGGGCGTGGCG
>CAZZZM010000193.1:0-5913 GCA_964658465.1 uncultured Nakamurella sp. | reverse complement strand
GCCGCCGTCGCGGGGATGGCGGCCCTTCCCCTCGTGCGGGATGCGCGCTTGCTTCTCGTGCAGAACGACATGCGCCTGGGGGACGCGCACGTGGGGGATGCGGATCCTCTCGGCGGTATGGCCGCCGACGGACTTGCGGTGCACGAAGCAGCGGCGCAGCAGTTCCGGCGTTCGCGGGGTGCCGCGGAGGCGCGGCGGACAGCACGGACGCGGACGCCCGTCAGGCAGGAGTCCGCAGCGGAGTTTGAAGGCGGCTTCGTCGATGCCGGGCGCCGCGGCGGGACTCGTGGCGGTGGGGCCGAGCGGCGCGTTCGGCAGGGCGCTCGCGGGGATCGGCATCGCGGTCCAGGCGACCGACAGGAGCGAGAGCGCCGCGATGAGATGTGAACGATGCGACATGGCGTGTCCTCAAATGGCTTGGAACAGACTGCCGATCGTGGGCGCCGGCGAATGAACGGCACCGAAATGCATTCGCACGAAGGCGTGATGGCAAACGTTTGGAAGCCTCCGATTCACCGACCCGTGAAGTCGTGGCCGCTGTCTCTGCCATCCGACGGAGGGCCGGATCGGCAGGCTCGACAGCGGGCCGGCCGCCCGACAGGATCGGTCGCGACCAACGAAGGACGGGAGCGCCGCAATGGGCCATTTCATCAACGCGCGCGCGGACCTCGTCGCGGAGGCGGTCGAGGGCCTGCTGCTGTCGAGCGGCGGCAGGCTGGCGCGGCTCGACGGCGATCCCGCGATCCGCGTCGTCCTGCGCGCCGACTGGCGCGGTGACGGCGTCGCGCTCGTCTCCGGCGGCGGCTCCGGACACGAGCCGGCGCACGCCGGTCTCGTCGGCCCCGGCTTGCTGACGGCGGCGGTCTGCGGCGACGTCTTCGCCTCGCCCACGGCCGACGCCGTGCTGGCGGCGATCCTCGCGGTTACCGGCGACGCCGGCTGTCTCGTCATCATCAAGAACTACGCCGGCGACCGGCTGAACTTCGGCCTCGCCGCGGAGCGGGCGCGCGCCGCCGGCCGCAAGGTCGAGACGGTGACGGTGGCCGACGACATCGCCATCGAGGGCGCGGCGCAGCCGCGCGGCATCGCCGGCACGCTGTTCGTCCACAAGGTTGCCGGCCATGCCGCCGCGAGCGGCCGCCCGCTCGCCGAGGTCGCGGAGGCAGCGCGCAAGGCGGCGACGGCGGCGAAGTCGCTCGGCGTCTCGCTGTCCTCCTGCACCATCCCCGGCCAGGCGCCGGAGCCGCGGCTCGCGGATGGCGAGGCCGAGCTCGGCCTCGGCATCCACGGCGAGCCCGGCTACGACAAGATCGCCCTGCCCGCGGTCGACGCGCTCGCCGATCTCCTGATGCAGCGCCTCGCGGGCGCGCTGCCGGCAAGCGGCGATCTCGCGATGCTGGTCAACAATCTCGGCGCGACGACGCCGCTCGAGATGGGCGTGCTCACGCGCGCCCTGCTCGCAACGCCGCTGGGGCGCCGCGTGACCCTGCTGCTCGGCCCGGCTCCGGCGATGACCTCGCTCGACATGCACGGCGTCTCGGTCTCGCTGATCCCCACCGCCGACGGCGTTGGCCCGGCGCTCGAGGCGCCGACCGACGTGGCGGCCTGGCCGGTGGCGCAACCCGTCGTGGCGCCGGTCCTGCGGCCGCTGCCGGACGGGCTCGGCGACGACCGCGCCGCCGCGCCGTCGCAGGATGCGGTCGTCGCCGCACGCATCGCCGCCGTCTGCGACGCACTGATCGCCGCCGAGGCGGAGCTGAACGCGCTCGACGCCAAGGTCGGCGACGGCGACACCGGCTCGACCTTCGCCGCCGGCGCCAGGGCGATCAAGTCCGGCCTCGACGAGCTGCCGCAAGCCGATCCCGCCGCGCTCTGCGAGGCGCTGTCGCGGCGGCTTGCCCGCACCTCCGGCGGCTCGAGCGGCGTCCTGCTGTCGATCTTCTTCGCTGCCGTCGGCGGCGCGCTCGCGACGGGCGAGACCTGGCCGGCGGCGATCCAGCACGGCATCGCGCGCCTGCAGGTGCACGGCGGCGCCAAGGCCGGCGACCGCACCATGCTCGATGCGCTGATCCCCGCCGCGGACGCGCTCGCCGCCTCCGGCACGCTGACGGACGCCGCCGCCGCGGCGCGGCGCGGCGCCGAGGCGACGGCGGCGATGCGCAAGGCCGGCGCCGGTCGCTCGACCTATCTCGCCGAGGCCTCGCTCAACGGTCATCCCGACCCCGGCGCCGTCGCAATCGCCAAAGCCTTCGCCGCGCTGGCCGGATAGGCTTGCCGTTCATCCGGCTGGCCTTTCGCTGCCCGCTTGAAACTAGTCGAATTCCAAACGGCGGCGGCATCCGCCCCTGCGGCTTGCGAACGCCTGGAACGGCCGACTAGGGGCGATCTCCCGTCGATGGAGATTTCCTTGGTGACCCGTTTCCTCGCGCCTGTCTTCGCCGCCGCAGCCCTTCTCGTTTTCGTGCCCGCTCACGCCGACACGATGGCGCCCGCGTCGCGCTCGCCTGCCGACGTGTACCGCGCCTATGCCTCGGAGCAGGCGGAGATGCTGGTCCGCATGACGCGCGTGCTGGCCCGGGACATCCGGGACGGCAACGTCGAGGCCGCGCAGAACGAGTACGCCTCGACGCACCGCTATCTCGAGCGCATCCGGCCGCTCGTGCGCCAGCGGCCGGACCTCGAGCGGCAGCTTGACGCCGGCGACGACGGGATTGGCTTCCGCCGCATCGAGCGCGCGCTCTACGTCGCGCGTTCGACCGCGGGGCTGGCACCGACGGCCGACCGGCTCAACGCGGACGCGCGCCAGCTGCAGCAGACGGTCTCGACCTTGCCGATCGGCTCGGACCTGCTCGTCGATGGTCCGGCGGCCACGATCGACGACGTCTCGCTGCGCGTGCTCTCTGGTGCGACGGCGCCCTACGCCAAGACGGGTCTATGGGATCTCGAGGCCGGGCTCGACGACGCGCAGGCGATGGTGGCGGCGTTGAAGCCGCGCGATCCGCTGCTCGCGACGCACATCGCCAGCGCCTTCGCCGACGCGACCAAAGTCCTTGCCGAGATGTCGGAGGGCTGCGGCTACAAGAGCCTCGACTCGCTGAGCGAAGCCGACAAAAGCCGCCTGCGCGTGGCGACGAGATCGTTGTCGCGCCAGCTCGCCAAGCTGAAGACGACGACGGCGATCGACTGACGCGTCAGCGGCGGCGGTTGTAGAAGATCACCAGGTCCGCCTTGTCGACGCGGCCGAGCAGCGTGCGCGCCTCCTCGTCGAGCAAGTCGCGGTCGATCGCCTCGCCGCTCATCAGGTTGATGCGGTTCTGCCAGGCGGCCTTCTCGGCCTTCGTGGTCTCGAGCTCGCCCTTCAGCATGGTGATCGACTTCTGGTACTCGTCCGACACCTTGAGGCCGCGGTCGCCGTTGATCGCGTGCCACACGAAATAGCCGCCGATCCCGCCGGAGACGAGATAGAGGATCACGGGATAGGTGAAGCGGCGGAGCCGCGTGCGCACGACCATTCTGAATGATTAACGCCGATGCGTTAGCGCGCCATTAACCGCGGACGGGGCGTGCGGCGTCGAGCAGGCGCAATTGCACGCGCTCGCGGCCGCCCCAGCGGTCGACGGACAGCGTGCCGGCAAGATGCAGCGTCTCCCCTCGCGACGCGAGCAGCGCCTTGCCGAGCGGCTCCTCGGCGCAGCGGAAGCAGATGGCGTCGATCGCGGTGCCGTCGCCGGCCTGGGCGCGCAGCCGCACGTGGCCTTTGCCGACCGGCGCCACGTCGGCGATGCGGTGGGCGGGCAGCACGAACACGGGCTCGGGGCTGCCGGAGCCGAACGGGCCGGCCCGCTCGAGGTCGGCGACGAGGGACGACGTGGCGCCGGCCGCCGTGAGCGTCGCGTCGATCGCCAGCGCGTCGGCTTCGCGGGCCGCATTGGCCGCGGTGGCCAGCTCGGCCTCGATGAAGGCGCGGAAGGCGGCGACGCCGCCGGCGCCGAGCGTGACGCCGGCCGCCATCGCGTGGCCGCCGCCTTTCACGAGCACGCCGGCCTCGACCGCCCCGCGCACGGCGCGGCCGAGGTCGACGCCAGGGATCGAGCGGCCCGACCCGGTGCCGCCGCCGGGCTGCAGCGCGATCGCGAAGGCCGGGCGCCCGAATTTCTCGCGCAGCCGGCCGGCGATGATGCCGACGATGCCGGGATGCCAGCCCTCGCCGGCCGTCACCACCACCGCGGCACCGGCATCATCGAGCCCCACCTGCGCCAGCGCTTCGGCCTCCGCGAGTTCGAGCGTCGCCTGCTCCATCGCCTGGCGCTCGCGGTTCAGCGCGTCGAGCTGCGCGGCGATGGCGTCGGCATCGTCGTCGTCAGTGAGCGTCAGCAAGCGCGCGCCGAGCGCGGCGTCGCCGATGCGGCCGCCCGCGTTGATGCGTGGGCCGACGAGATAGCCGAGGTGATAGGTCGTCGGCGCGCCGACCGCGGCGGCGACGTCGAGCAGCGCGCGCAGGCCTGGTCGCCCGCGAGCACGCATCACCGCGAGGCCTTTCTTGACGAAGGCGCGATTGAGCCCGGTCAACGGCGCGACGTCAGCCACCGTCGCCAAGGCGACGAGGTCTAGCGCGGCGAGGAGGTCGGGCGCCTCGCCCGACGCGAAGACGCCGCGCGCCCGCAGCACGCGCTGCAGGCCGACCAGCGCCATCAGCACGACGCCGGCGGCGCAGAGCTGGCCGAGACCGGAGAGGTCGTCGAGCCGGTTCGGATTGACGACGATCGCATCGGGCAGGTGCTCCGGCGCCTGGTGGTGGTCGAGCACGATCGGGTCGAGGCCGAGCGCCTGCGCCTCGGCGAGCGCGGCGGGGCTCGTCGTGCCGCAATCGACGGCGACGAGCAGCTTGGCGCCGCGCTGGGCAAGAAGGCGCACCGCCTCGACGTTGGGGCCGTAGCCCTCGAAGAGCCGATCGGGGATGTGGATCATGTGCGGCACGCCGAGCGCCGCGAGATAATCGGCGAGCAGCGCCGAAGAGGCCGCGCCGTCGACGTCGTAGTCGCCGAAGATGGCGATGGTCTCGCGCCGGACGACGGCGTCGGCGAGACGCGCCACCGCGCGATCCATGTCGATGAGGCACGACGGGTCGGGCATCAGATCGCGGACCGCCGGATCGAGATAGGCGGCCACGGCGTCGGGCGCGACGGCGCGCGCCGCGAGCACGCGTGACGCGACGTCCCCGAGCCCGTTCAGCTGGGCGATGGCGAGAGCCAGCGCCTCGCCGGCGACATCGAGCCGGCTCGTCCACGGGCGCCCACGCAGCGAGCTCGCGACGCCGAGCACGAGGCGGTTCATGCGGTGCTCCTTCGTCGTCGTCGGCCCGACGCCCCTTAATCAAGGAAGACCGAGGTGGCTGCGCGCTACGATCTCACCGATATCGTCACGGCGCTGAAGAGCGCGGCCGCGCAGCCCACGGCGCAATCGGCCCGACCGCCCTCCACGACGACCGAGAACACCACTGGCAGGCCGAAGGCAAACTGATTTCGGCGCAGCGAGCCGGCAGCTGTCGCGCCGGCCGCCTCGGCTCAGTCCGACACTTGGCTGTGGTGGCGACCGTAGAACCAATAGATCGCCAGGCCGATGATGAGCCAGACCACCAGGCGGATCCAGGTGTCGGCCGGCAGCGAGGCCATCAGCACCAGGCAGGAGGCGAAGTTGCCGAGGCCCGCGGCCCAGGCGATCGACGACCGGCGTGCCGTCGCCGGCAGGTAGCGCGAGTAGTCGGAGGCGTAGGGGTTCCAGCCGCAGGCGTAGCCGAACGCCGCTGCCGCGGTCGCCGAGAAGCCGGCGAAGGTGAACGCGCCGCCCTTGGGCTCGTAGCCGAGGTCGGCGTGCAGGAAGATCGTGATCGTCGCGACGATGAAGATGGCGCCC
>CAZZZM010000192.1:0-5951 GCA_964658465.1 uncultured Nakamurella sp. | reverse complement strand
GCCCGGCGCCCGTCCGCTCCGCCCGCGAAGGGCCTTCACGTCGCGCGCCGCTCTTTGGACCGCCGCTCCCTTCGCCGCGCGCCGCGCGCGGGCCGCCCGGCCGCTTGCTCTCGGACTTCCCGCCGCTGCGGCGGGGATCGCGGTCCTCCCGCGCCGGCCGCTCGCCGCGCGCCGGACGCTCGCTCCTCTCTGCCCGGTCGCCTCGCGGCGGCGCCCTCTCCGCCCTCTCCGGGCGGGGCGCGCTCGATGCCGAGCGGCGGCGGTCGCTGTCGCGGGCGCTGCGCGGCCCCTCGTGACGCTGCGCGGCGCCCGGCGTCCTTTCGCCGCCGCGCCGCGGTCGTTTGTCGTCGAACCTCGTGCCGCTGCCGGTGCCACGGCCGCCGCTGTCCGCCCGCCGCTCGCCGCGCTCCGGCCGGAGGGTGTCCGGACGTCGCGGGCGCGGTGCGTCGCCCGCCGCTCGCGTCGTGCGCTCGCGTCGCCCGTCCGGGCGCTCGCGCCGCGGCGCCGCCTCGTCGCGACGCCCCTGATGTTCGGCATCGTCGCCCGGCCGGCCGCCGCTGCGCGCGATGCGGGTGCGCTTGGCCTGCGCCGACGGGCTCATCATTTGCCGTTGGCCCGGCTTGCCCGATGGGCCGCGCTCGTCGTCGCGGCGCGGACGAGCGGGTCCGCGCGTCCGCGTCGGCTCGATCGCGCCGGGCCGCGCGCGGACGACGCGTTCCACCGCGACCGTGCGGTCGCGACGATCGGTGAGATCGCCGCGCTCGATGCGCTTCCGCGGCCCACGCCGCGTCGCCTCATCTCTGTCGGCGCGCAACGCCGAGACGTGCTTGCGCGTGCCGGCCGTCGGGCGCTCGCGGATCGGCGCGGGCGCTTCGGCCGCGTCGGGTCGGCGCAACGGCCGATCGCCGCCACGCGGACGTTCGGGGCGCGATCCGCGCGCGTCGCGGCGGTCGTTCGAAGGCGGGCGCACGGCCTTGTCGTCGCGTCCGGCCCCGGCGGTGCGGCCGGGCTTGCGCTCGGTACGCGCCGGCTTGCTTTCCACCGGCGGCGGCGCATCCTCGAAGGCCACGCCTGCGGCTGCGGCGAGCGTCGCGCCGAGCTGGTCGCGCAGCACCCGCGTGCGCACCTCCTCGACCGCGCCTTCCGGCACGTCGCCGAGCTGGAACGGCCCGAAGGAGAGACGGATCAGGCGGTTCACCTCGAGCCCGATGTGCTCGAGCACCCGCTTCACCTCGCGGTTCTTGCCCTCGCGCAGGCCCATCGTCAGCCAGACGTTGGCGCCCTGCTGGCGGTCGAGCACCGCCTCGATCCCCGCGTAGTCGATCCCGTCGATCGTGACGCCGTCGCGCAGGCCATCGAGCACGCTCTGGTCGGTTTCGCCCTTGGCGCGGACGCGATAGCGGCGGACCCAGCCGGTCTTCGGCAGTTCGAGCAGCCGCGCGAGGCCGCCGTCGTTGGTCAGCAGCAGCAGGCCCTCGGTGTTGATGTCGAGCCGGCCGATGGTCACCACGCGCGGGCCGTCGGGCCAGTGATCGCGAAGGTAGTCGGCGACGGTGGCGCGGCCCTCGGGGTCGTGGTCGCTCGTGACGAGGCCGCGCGGCTTGTGGAACAGGAACAGCCGCGTCCGCTCGGCCTGCGGCAGCGGGGCGCCGTCGACGAGGATCTTGTCGGTCGGCGCGACGTCGAGCGCCGGGCTGGTGAGGACTTCGCCGTTGACGCTGACGCGCCCGTCGACGATCCACGCCTCGGCGTCGCGCCGCGAGCACAGGCCGACGCGCGCCATCAGCTTGGCGATGCGCTGTCGCGCGGGCGCCTGGTGTTCGATCTCGTTTCCGGTCATGGCCCCTGATACAGAGGCGGCCTCGAAAAGCAAACGCGCGCGACATGGCCGATACAGCGAAAGACCCGATGATCCTGGCGCTCGACGCGGCTCGCAACGCCGTCGCCGCGGGCGAGGTGCCGGTCGGCGCGGTCGTCGTAAGGGACGGCCGCGTGCTGGCCGTCGCCGGCAATCGCACGCTCGTCGATCGCGATCCGACGGCGCATGCCGAGATGCTGGCGATCCGTGCCGCTTGCGCCGAGCTCGGCAGCGAGCGGCTTCCCGGCTGCGACCTCTACGTGACGCTGGAGCCCTGCGCGATGTGCGCCGCCGCGATCTCGTTCGCCCGCGTGCGTCGGCTCTATTTCGGGTGCGACGATCCCAAGGGCGGGGCGGTCGAGAGCGGCCCGCGCTTCTTCGGCCAGCCGACCTGCCATCACGCGCCGGAGGTGTTCGGCGGCATCGGGGCCGCCGAGGCAGGCGCGCTGCTCAAGGCCTTCTTTGCGGCGCGCCGCTAGCTCCTTCAGAAGGCGAGGCGCAACCCGACGATCGCGAGGATCGCCGCCATGATCGGCCGCAGCACCTTGTCCGGCGCGCGGCTGGCAAGCTGGCTCGCGATGGCGATGCCGGGCAGGGAGCCGACCAGAAGCGAGCCGAGAACGGCCCAGTTCACCGAGCCGAGATACCAATGGCCGAGGCCGGCGATGAGCGTCAGCGGCACCGCATGCGCGATGTCCGCGCCGACGATGCGCACCAGCGGCGCGCGGGGGTAGAGGATGAGCAGCGCGGTGACGCCGATCGCGCCGGCGCCGACCGATGAGATCGACACGAAGATTCCGAGCACCAGACCGAGCGCCACGGTGAGCGCGACGCGCTGCCGATCGCTCAGCTTTTCCATGGCCGGCGCGAGACGGTCGAGCAAGAAGCGGCGGAAGATGAGGGAGGTCGCGGTCAGCACGAGCGCGATGCCGAGCACGGTCGAGATCAGGCTGTGCTGCGCATGGCCGTTGACGCCGATGTGGTGCAGGTAGAGCAGGGTGAGCGCCGTCGCCGGCACGCTGCCGGCCGCGAGGCGGCGGACGATCGCCCAGTCGATCGTGCGGTTGAGTCCGTGCACGACGACGCCGCCGCTCTTCGTCACCGCGGCATAGAGCAGGTCGGTGCCGACGGCGGTGGCCGGCGAAATGCCGAACAGCAGCACGAGGAGCGGCGTCATCAGCGAGCCGCCGCCGACGCCGGTCAGCCCGACGAGCACGCCGACGAGAAAGCCGGAGAGCGAATACGCCCAATTGATGTGGCCGATGAAATCCACGCGCGTTCCTTCCGGCACTCTATGCCGCCGGTATGTGGAGGTGAAAAGCGTGTTGCGTCAACGCCGTGAAGGATATTCCACGCGGCGTCGTCCCGACGCCGGATTCGTTCTCTTCTCGACGTCGTCGCGAGCGCGTTCGCTCTGCGCGCCCGGCCTGCGTGAGCTCGGATCGATACGGTACGCTGCCAAACGACACGTGGCGCGAGGTGTCCCGGCGTAGCTGGCGCTGCTGCGAGGCGCGGTGACCTAGACGAGAAAGTCGAGCAAGGCGTCGGCGCAGGCTTGCGGGTTTTCCTCCGGCACGAAATGACCCGAGGCGATGGCCTGGCCCCGAACGTCTTGCGCGTACTGCCGCCAGACCTCGAGCGGCGCGGCGCCCGAGGCCGGCAGACCGGCATCGCCCCAGAGCGCCAGCAGCGGCACCTCGATCCTGCGGCCGGCATCCAGGTCGGCCTTGTCGAGCAGGCGGTCGATCAGCGCGCCGGCGCGATAGTCCTCGCAGGTCGCGGCGATGCGCGACGGGTCTTCGAAGGCGGCGCGGTAGTGGGCCAGCGCGTCGGGGGCGTAGGCGGACAGATCCTTCGCCGCGGTCCAACTCGCCAGCGTGTAGTCGAGGAAATAGCGCGGCGTGGCGCCGATCAGCGTCTCAGGGAAGGGGGCGGGCTGCGCGAGAAACAGCCAATGGTACTTCTTCAGCGCCGCCTCGGTCTTCCCCATGTCGTCGAACATGGCGAACGTCGGGACGATGTCGATGACGGCGATCTTCTCCAGCCGACCGGGGTGATCGAAGGCGAGACGATAGGCGACGCGGCCGCCGCGGTCGTGGCCGACGATGCTGAAGCGCACGTGACCGAGCTTCTCCATGACGTCGACCGCGTCCTGCGCGAGGGCGCGCTTGCTCATGCCCTCGCCGTTGGCCCCCTCCGGCAGCGACGACCAGCCATAGCCCCGCAAGTCCATCGCGACGATTGTGAAGCGCTCGGCGAGGCGCGGCGCGATCTTGTGCCATTCGACGTGCGTCTGCGGGTAGCCGTGCAGGAGCAGCAGCGGTGGCCCGCTGCCGCCGGAGCGCGCGAAGAAGCAGCCGTGCGCGGTGTCGATCCAGTGCGAGGCGAAGCCGGGGAAAAGGTCGGCGAGGTCGGACATCGTCGGGTTTGTCGCTCTGGTGGCACGCCGGGGAGGGCGGGGGTGCGCAACCTTGACACCCGGGGCCCCAACCCCAATACCCGGACAAACGTTCAGGCCCCGCGGGAGCGATCATGACCGACGCAACTGTCCTCGACGCGAAGCCGGGCGAGGCTTCAGCGAAGCCCAAGCTGCGCATCTTCCTCTGCGCGCCGCGCGGCTTCTGCGCCGGGGTGGTGCGGGCGATCGACGCGGTCGAGCAGGCGCTGCGCCTCTACGGCGCGCCGGTCTACGTGCGCCACGAGATCGTCCACAACAAGTACGTCGTCGAGGGGCTGAAGGCGAAGGGCGCGATCTTCGTCGAGGAGCTCTCGGAAGTGCCGGATACCGAGCAGCCGGTGATCTTCTCCGCCCACGGCGTGCCGAAGTCGATCCCGGCCGAGGCCGGGCGGCGCAAGTTCCACGCGATCGACGCGACCTGCCCCTTGGTCACCAAGGTGCACCGCGAGGCGCAGATCCACTTCAAGCGCGGCCGCCAGATCCTGCTCGTCGGCCATGCCGGCCACCCGGAGGTCGTCGGCACGCTCGGCCAGCTGCCCGAGGGCTCGATCATTTTGGTGCAGCACCCCGAGGACATCGACACGGTGCAGGTCCGCGACGAGGCCAACCTCGCCTATGTCACGCAGACCACGCTGTCGCTCGACGACACCAAGCAGATGGTCGACAAGCTGCACGAGCGCTTCCCGATGATCGTCGGCCCGCAGAAGGAAGACATCTGCTATGCCACGACCAATCGCCAGGAGGCGGTGAAGCGGATCGCGCCGATCGTCGACGCGCTGATCGTCGTCGGCTCGTCGAACTCGTCGAACTCGCAGCGCCTCAAGGAAGTCGGCGAGAGATCGGGCTGCCCCTATGCCCGGCTCGTCCTGCGCGCGCAGGATCTCGAGTGGGACCAGCTCTCGAACATCCGCACCCTTGGCATCACCGCCGGCGCCTCCGCGCCCGAGGTGCTGGTCGAGGAGATCATGGATGCCTTCGCCGAGCGCTTCGAGCTCGACATCGAGACCGTCTCGACGGCCGACGAGAGCGTGTTCTTCCCGCTGCCGCGCGAGCTGCGGCCGGTGGTCGAAACGGCGGGCTAACCGAAGCCGCTGTCGCTATCGATGTGTTTGGCCCCGCGGACCAACTCGAAGCGCGGGTGATTGCACCCACGGCAGGGGGGAAAGCGCTTCCCCTCGATGCACGTCACCTCATGTGGCTGACGATGGGTCGTGTCATGCGTGACCTTGTAAATGCCTGACTGAGGAACGGTGTCCCCGGGCTTGTAGGACAAGTTGCAGCTCCGGCTTTCCTGTTACGGTGACGCCTAACATTTTTCGCAACCTAAGGTTGCATTGTTGCTTTGCGTTCGCCGTCGTGGACGTCAAACCCCGTAATCCACACCAGGACCAAACGACGTCCGGCGATTCATTTTTCGTTAGCCATGTGGCACGGGTTCGTGCCACAAAAGATCAGCGACCGCGCGGCGTACCGGGTCGCAAGCTACTGCTCCAATTGAAGAATTCGGCATGACCTTGACGGATCAGGCGCGCGCTCGCGTGCCGGCGCGCGCGCCTCGCGACCCGGATGCGGGCTTTCGCGTCGCGCCCCACAACATCGAGGCGGAGCAGGCGCTGCTCGGCGCGATCCTGATCA
>CAZZZM010000191.1:0-6028 GCA_964658465.1 uncultured Nakamurella sp. | reverse complement strand
GGCGTCCTCGATCTCCGGCGTGATCGTCACCTCGAGCGAGCCCAGCGCGACATCGAGCTGCGCGAGGCTCGTCGCGCCGATGATGTTCGAGGTCACGAACTTGCGCGAGGTGACGAAGGCCAGCGCGAGTTGCGCCGGATCGAGGCCGAGATCGCGGGCCAGCGCGAGATAGGCGTCGATCGCCGCCTCGACGCCCGGCTTCTCGTAGCGCTGGCCGCGCTCGAAGAGCGTGGTGCGCGCGCCGGGCGGTCGCGCTCCGCGCTGGTACTTGCCGGTTAGATAGCCCTGGCCCAACGGCGAGTAGGCGAGCAGCCCGACGTCCTCGCGCAGCGCCATCTCGGCGAGGCCGATCTCGAAGGTCCGGCTGACGAGGTTGTAGACGTTCTGGATCGAGACCACGCGCGGCCCGCGCCCGGCGTCGGCCGCGCCCAGCCAGCGCGCGACGCCCCATGGCGTCTCGTTGGAGAGGCCGATATGGCGCACCTTGCCGGCCGCAACGAGCCGGTCGAGCGCGGCGAGCGTCTCCTCGATCGGCACCGACTCGTCCGTGGCCGGCAGGTCGCGGAACGTCGTGCCGCCGTCGCCGAACAGGGCGACCTGTCGATCGGGCCAGTGGACCTGATAGAGGTCGATATAGTCGGTCCGCAGCCGCCGCAGCGACTGCTCGACGGCGTAGGTGATGTTGGCGTCGTCGAGCCGGGTGCCCGTGCCGTCGGGGCGCATCCAGGCGGAGCGGCCGCGCCCGGCGACCTTGGTGGCGATGACGAGCTTGTCGCGGCCGCCGCGGGCGGCGAGCCAGCTGCCGATGATCCGCTCCGTCGCGCCCTGCGTCTCGCGCCGCGGCGGGATCGCGTAGATCTCGGCGGTGTCGATGAAATTGATGCCGGCGGCGACCGCGCGGTCGAGCTGCGCGTGGCCCTCGGCCTCGCTGTTCTGCTCGCCGAACGTCATCGTGCCGAGGCAGATCGCGGAGACGTCGAGGTCGGTTCGGCCGAGGCGGCGTTTTTCCATCAAGCTTGGTCCCAGGGGTTGTTGATCGGGATGCCGGCAGCACGAAGCTGTCGTCGTCTCGTGCGATAGCGGCGCCGGCGGCCCGCGTGATCTCGCTCATGGTCGACTGCGGAGACCCGACCGGCTCGAGGTGCGGATCTCGAGCGACGTGATCGGCGCCTCCGGGACGACCGCCGCAGCATAGCCGGCCCGCCTGCCGCCGCATACCCATCTGTCGAAATGCGGGGGTGTGGACACAGCGTGCGGCGTTGACCGCTCCTTCGAAACCGCTACTCCCATCGGGGCACCGTGCCCGCAAGAGGCGCGGCACGGGAGGAGCCGCGGCTTGACGTTCTTCGTCCAGCAGATCCTGAACGGTCTGACGATCGGCTGCGTGTACGCGCTCGTCGCGCTCGGCCTGACGCTCGTCTACGGCATCCTGCAGATCCCGAATTTCTCGCATGGCGCCCTGTTCACCATCGGCGCCTACGCGGCCTTCGTGCTGATGGAGCGCGCGCACGCCGATTTCTGGCTGGCGATGGTGGGTGCGGCCGCCGTCGCCGCGATCGTCGCGATGGCGACCGAGCGCCTCGTCTTCGAGCCGCTGCGCAAGGCGCCGCCGCTGCACGACATGATCGCGGCGATCGGCCTGCTCCTCTTCTTCGAGGCCGGCCTCCAGGCCGCCTTCGGCGCCGACTTCCAGCGCATCGCACCGCCGGTGACGGCGATCTACCGCTTCGACGGCCTTACTCTCCCGGCGCAGCGGCTCCTCGTGGTCGGCGCCGCCTTCCTTCTGATGATCCTGCTGCATCTCTTCCTCACCCGGACGACGGCGGGCGCGACGATCGTCGCCACCGCGCAGGACCGGCAGGGCGCGGCGCTGGTCGGCATCGACCCGACCCGCGTCTCGATCATGACCTTCGCGATCTCCGGCGCGCTCGCGGCGGTCGCCGCGGTGCTCTATGCGCCGATCAGCCTCGTCGCGCCGACCATGGGCGAGCTGGTCATCACCAAGGCCTTCGTCATCATCGTGCTCGGCGGCATGGGGAGCGTGCCGGGCGCCATCGTCGGCGGCCTCGTCATCGGCTTTGCCGAGGCGTTCGGCGCGTTCTACGTCTCGACCGATTACAAGGACATCATCGCCTTCGCGCTGCTGACGCTGATCCTGTCGATCCGTCCGCAGGGCCTGTTCGGCAGGCTGGCGCGATGAGGCGCGCGACGCCGTTCAGCCTGGTCTGCCTGGCGCTGGCGACCGCCGCGGCGCTGTTCCCGCTGGTCGCGCCGAACCCCTACTATCTCTCCGTCGCGTCGCTCGCCTTCATCAACGCGCTCGCCGCCGTCGGGCTCAATCTGATCGCCGGCTACACGGGCCAGCTGAACCTCGCGCATGCCGGCTTCATGGCGATCGGCGCCTACACGGTGGGCATCCTCACCGTCACCTACGGCGTGCCGTTCTGGCCGGCCTTCGTCGCCGGCGGCATCGTCGCCGCAGCGGCGGGCGCGCTGGTCGGGCTGGTGTCGCTGCGGCTGCGCGGGCAGGTGTTCGCGATCTTCACGCTCTGCGTCGGCGTCATCATCGCGCTCGTCATCGAGAAGGCGGACTGGCTGACCAACGGCGTCAACGGCATCATGGACATTCCGCGTGCGATGCAGATCGGCCCGCTGTCGATCGACAATGACGCCGGGCAGTACGAACTGGTGCTCGCCTTCCTCGTCGCCGGGCTGTTCCTGATGCACCGCATCGTCACCTCGCTGGTCGGGCGCGGCTTCGTCGCGATCCGCAACGGCGAGGGGCTGGCGGAGGCGCTCGGCATCAACCCGATGCGCACCAAGCTGCTCGCCTTCGTGCTGTCGACCTTCTACGCCGGCATCGCCGGCGCGCTCTACGCCGGCAACCTGCGCTTCCTCGGTCCCGGCATGGCGAGCGAGACCGTGACCTTCGACCTCATCACCTACGTGATCGTCGGCGGCATGGGGACGCTGCTCGGTCCCGTCGTCGGGGCGCTGGTCGTCGCCTGGCTCAGCCAGTACCTGCAGGCGCTGCAGGACTATCGCATGGTGGTGCTCGGCCCGGTGCTGATCGTGCTCATCATGTTCTTCCCGAAAGGCATCGTCGGCTGGATCGAGACGCGGCTCGGGCGCCGTCGCGCCGCGCGCATCGACGCCGAGCTGGCGGTGACGAAGATCGCGGAACAGCCGCATGCTTGAGGTCGAAGGCCTCACGAAGACGTTCGGCGGCCTCGCCGCGGTGCGCGACGTCTCGGCCACCTTCGCGGCGGGCAAGATCTCGGCGATCATCGGCCCCAACGGGGCCGGCAAGACGACGTTCTTCAACCTGATCTCCGGCGCGCTGTCGCCGACCTCGGGCCGCGTGCGCCTCGACGGGCGCGACGTCACCGGGCTCAAGGCCGACGCCGTCGCGCGGCTCGGCGTGGCGCGCACGTTCCAGGCGACCAACCTGTTCGAGACGGCGAGCGTCGCCGACAATCTCATCGTCGGCCATCGCCTGCGCACGCGCGCCAACCTGCTCGACGTGCTGGTCGCCTCGCGCCGGCTGCGCGAGGAGGAGCGCGCCAGCCGCGCCAAGGCCGCCGAGGTGCTCGACCTCGTCGGGCTTTCGCACATCGGCCACCGGCTCGCCTGCGACATCACGCAGGAGGAGCGCAAGCGCGTCGCCTTCGCGCTGGCGCTGGCGACCGAGCCGAAGCTCCTGCTCGCCGACGAGCCGGCCGGCGGCGTCAACCCGAGCGAGACGGACGGGCTCGCCGCGCTGATGCGCAGGATCGTCGCGACCGGCGTCACGCTGTGCCTCATCGAGCACAAGATGAGCATGGTGATGGCGCTGGCCGACTTCGTCGTCGTGCTCGACCACGGCGAGAAGATCGCCGAAGGCACGCCGGCCGTGATCCAGGCCGACCCCAAGGTCATCGAAGCCTATCTCGGAGCCGACCATGCTGCGGCTTGAGGGCGCTTGCCTCGACTACGGCGGCTTCCGCGCGCTCGACCATGTCGCCCTACATGCCGAGGAGGGCGAGCTCGTCGTGCTGCTCGGCGCCAACGGCGCCGGCAAGAGCTCGATCTTCCACGCGATCAGCGGGCTCGCGCGCCTCGCCGCCGGCGACATCGTCTATCGCGGCGCCACCATCGCCGGCAGAAAACCCTCGCGCATCGTCGCCGACGGGATCGTCCATTGCCCGGAAGGCCGCAAGCTCTTCCCCGGCATGAGCGTGCGTCAGAACCTCGAGCTCGGCGCCTACGTGCACCGCCGCGACCGCGCCGCCCGTGCGCGCGGCCTCGACGAGGTCTTCGATCTTTTTCCGATCCTGCGCGACAAGCAGAACGATCCGGCGGGCTCCCTCTCCGGCGGCCAGCAGCAGATGGTGGCGATCGGCCGCGCGCTGATGGGGCGGCCGAAGCTGCTGATGCTCGACGAGCCGAGCCTCGGCCTCGCGCCGCTCGTCGTGAAGCAGATGTTCGAGATCATCGGCGCGATCAACCGGCGCGGCACGACGGTGCTGCTCGCCGAGCAGAACGCCTTCGCGGCGCTGCGCATCGCCAGCCGCGCCTACGTCATCGAGAGCGGTCGCATCGTGCTCGAGGGTACGCCGACGAGCCTCGCCGAGGACGACCGCGTCCGTCGCGCCTACCTCGGCGGTTGAACATGAAAGTAGGAGAGAAAACCATGCCCATCACCAGACGGCACTTCGGTCTCGCGGGAGCGGCGGCCGCCGCGGCCTTGGCGCTGCCCCGCGCGGCCTTCGCCGACGACACCGTCACGATCGGCTATTCGGGGCCGCTCAGCGGCGGCGCCGCGCTCTACGGCAAGCGCTGCCTCTCCGGCCTGCAGATGGCGGCCGACGAGATCAACGGCGCCGGCGGTCTCTCGCTCGGCGGCAAGACGATGAAGCTGGCGATCAAGGCGCTCGACGACCGCTACTCGCCGGCCGAGGCGGCGCTCAACGCCAAGCGCCTGCACCAGCAGGACGGGGCCGCCGTGGTCTTCGTGCCCCATTCCGGCGGCATCTTCGCCGTGCAGGCGTTCAACCAGCAGGAGGGCTTCCTGCTCGCCGCCTATTCGAGCGTGCCGTCGATCACCGAGCGCGGCAACACCCTGACGCTGCGCATCCCGCCGTCCTACGACGTCTACATCGAGCCGTTCGTCGGCTACGAGATGAAGCGCTTCGGCAAGAAGCTGGCGATGGCCGGCGGCGACCACGAATACGCCAAGCTCTGGGCCAAGGCGATCGGCCCGGCGTGGGAGAAGGCCGGCGGCACGATCGTCGCGAGCAACCCGATGAGCTACAACAAGGACACCGATTTCTATTCGGGCGTCAGCAAGGTGCTCGCGGCCTCGCCGGACGTGCTGTTCGTCGGCGGCGCCTCGGAGCCGACGGGCCTCGTCATCAAGCAGGCGCGCGAACTCGGCTTCAAGGGCGGCTTCGCGATCATGGACCAGGCGAAGATGGACGAGATCGCGCGGGTGACCGGTGGCCTCGACATGCTCGACGGCGCGATCGGCGTGCTGCCGGTCTCCTACGACGAGAGCGCGCCGGCGCAGTCCTTCGTCAAGCGCTACAAGGCCTCGCACCAGGACGCGCCGAGCAGCGAGGCCGAGCTCAACTACACCGCGCTCTACATCGTCGCCGACGCGATGAAGAAAGCCGGCACGAGCAGCGACGCCAAGGCGATCCGTGCCGCCTGCGACACTTCCGCGAAATCCCTGTCGCCCGACCGCAATCCCGGCAGCGTCACGGGGATCGGCCCGCACGGCGGTCTTTTGTCCAATGCCTATGCCGGCGCGGTCGAGAAGGGCAAGATCGTCCAGGTCGCGCTCTCGGGCGCCACGCACTGAGGCGGGCGCCCTCGCCGCGGCGAGGGCTGCCGCCCGGTGGCGGGGCGCTCTAGTTGCGGCTCTCGAGACCTCCGGACGGGCCGCCGGTCGCCGAGCCGCAGCGACGCGCGCCGGTGCCGTAGGAGATGCCGCCGCAGCGACCGTTTGCCGCAACACCGTTGCCGGCATGGGCCATGACGCGGTGGG
>CAZZZM010000190.1:0-6061 GCA_964658465.1 uncultured Nakamurella sp. | reverse complement strand
ATCTTTCCGGAGCTGGGCTTCACGCTCATGGTTGGGCCGCCTTGGCGCAACGTTCTCACGGCGGGACGCGGATGGCAAAGGACCCGGCCGGACCGCGCTGCCAGGCGGTTACCGCGCCCGCGCCAGGATCGGCCGCAGCCGTGCGGCGAGCCGCTTGGCCGCCTCGCGGCCCCAGCCGAGCCAAAGCCGCCGGTAGACATGCCCCGCGAGCGTCCGCGCGACGACGTAGTCGGCGACGCCGATCGTCGTGTCCGTCCATTCGAGCTTGTAGTCGTCGGCGGGCGCCAGCAGGTCGAATTGCGCGTAGCCCTGCTCGATCGCGCTGGCGATCGTGAGCTCGGCGAGCACGCCGCCGACGCCGAACTCGGCGAAGGCGGGGTTCGGCGCCAGCACGTGGCCGCAGAGCATCCCCTTGCCGGCGACCGACAGCTCGATGCCGGCGATGTCGTCGGCGCAGCGCAGGACCGAGACCCGCAGATCGGGCGCGTCCGCGCCGGCGTGGCAGGCCTCGAGGAACGTCTGCGCGAAGCGCGGATCGCGCAGGGCCGGCGAGGCGACGCCGGCGCGTCTCGCCCAGTCGCGCTTGAAGACGAACGCGGTCTCGACCAGCGCCGCCGTCTCCGGTGCCGCGAGATGGTGCACGAAGGTCGTCGGGCCGCGCTCCTCCAGCCGGCGGCGGCGGCGACGGCGGCTCGATCTGGTCTTGCCGCCGAAACGCGCCTCGAAGGCGGCGGCATTCGGAGCCCCCGCGAAGTCGACGATCGGCGACGCCTGCACGTTCGACGCCGCGACGCCGCGACGGCGCAGATGCGGGACCAGCGCGGCGTCGTCGCGGACCCGGCGCAGCGCGACGACGTCGACGGGCAGCCGCATGACCTGCGCGAGCGCCGCCTCGGCCGCGCCCGCATCGAGATCGGAGGCGACGAGCGCATCAGAATATTGCGCGAAGGGCGCGCCCATGCCTTCCAGCACGCGCAGGCCGCAGACGCGGCGCACGACCAGCGGCCAGGCGAGGACCAGCCGACCGTCGACCCGGCCGGTCGCCACCGCAAGCCGCGTGCCGCTGCCGAGATAGAGGCGCGCCCAGATGGCAAGCCATTCGAAACGCTGGAAGACCTGGTGCGGACGGCCGGCGCGCTCGAACAGGTCGATCCACTCCGCGCGCAGCCCTTCGAACGCTGCGAGGTCGCCGATCGTCGCGAGGTCGATGTCGACGCGCGTCTTCGCGGCGACGATGGCCGGGCCTTCGGCGGCTGGCATGACGGTCAGGCGCGAGGCGACGTGCATGCGGCCGCCCTCTAGCTCGCGGGGCGCCGCAGCGCGGCGGCAAGCAGGCGCCGGGTGCCGGCGATCGGGAACTTGGCGAGATAGATCGGGGCCAAGAGCGGATTGCGGAGGACGAACGGCGCATCCTGCGCCACGAGCATGCGGATGGCCAACGCCGGCACCGGCGCGCGCAGCGGACGGAAGGCCGGGTTGATCAGCCCGGTCGCCTCGGAGTCCGGCTCGAACAGGCCGATCATCCGCGCGCGCACGATCGAATGATGGCGCATGGCGTTCTGCACGCTGTGCAGGGCTGCGATGCCGTCCGGGCCGGCGCAGCGCGGGAAGGCGACGATCACGGTGCGGAAGATACGCGCCGCCGGCGGGCACGCCATGGTGTCGAACGCCCGCATCGCGTCGCGCATCGTCGCGAGGATCGCGGCGCCGTCGCTGCCGGACGACGGGCTGGCGCCGATCCGCACGAGCGAGAGGCGCGCCGCCTGCGCGGTGAAGGGGCAGACATGGCCGGTGCGGCCGAGGTCCGGATGCGGCCGCATCAGGTACCCGCGCACCCAGGCGGCGATCGCCCGCGACGCCGGGTCCGCCGAGGGGGCTTCGGCGGCGACCAGGGTTGCAAGGTCCAACGCGGTCGGCGCCTCGTCGGAGGCCAAACCGCCGCGCGGCATGTCGATCGTGTCCGCTGTCACAGGCGCAGCCTCATGCCTCTGCGGAAGCAGACCTAGCAGGCAAAGGTAAATGGAGGCTGGCACCGATCGCGCGATCCGGGAGGCTTTCGGTTCCCCTGCGTTATCCAAGAGACCGTCCTCGAGCGGCCGGCGGCGCTGTACAGACGAACGAAGGTCCGGCGTTCGGGCGCACGACATGGACGCCGCGCCTTCATCGCTTTAAGTCACGGCTTCCTTCTCGTATCGAAGGCAATCATGGCCGATCCGATCACCGCCGAGCTCGCGAACGCCGCGCTCGCCTTCCACCGCCAGCCGCGTCCCGGCAAGCTCGAGATCCAGGCGACCAAGCCGCTCGCCACGCAGCGCGACCTAGCCCTGGCCTATTCCCCCGGCGTCGCCGCCGCCTGTCTCGCCATCGCCGGCGACCCGGCCGAGGCGGACGAGATGACGATCCGCCAGAATCTCGTCGCGGTGCTGTCGAACGGCACCGCCGTGCTCGGCCTCGGCGACATCGGCCCTCTGGCCTCGAAGCCGGTGATGGAGGGCAAGGCGGTGCTCTTCAAGAAGTTTGCCGGCATCGACGTGTTCGACATCGAGGTCGACGCCAAGGACCCGCAGAAGCTGATCGAGGTCGTCGCGGCGCTGGAGCCGACCTTCGGCGGCATCAACCTCGAGGACATCAAGGCGCCCGAGTGCTTCGAGGTCGAGCGCACGCTGCGCGAGCGGATGAAGATCCCGGTCTTCCACGACGACCAGCACGGCACCGCGATCATCGTCGCGGCCGCGGTGACCAACGCCCTGGCGCTCGGCGGCAAGCAGCTCGCCGAGGCGAAGATCGTCGCCTCAGGCGCCGGCGCCGCGGCGCTCGCCTGCCTCGACCTTCTGGTGACGCTCGGCGCGCGGCACGCCAACATCACCGTCACCGATATCGAGGGCGTCGTCTACGCCGGCCGCACCACGCTGATGGACCCGCGCAAGGCGATCTACGCGCGCGACACGCACGCCCGCACGCTCGGGGAGGTCATCGAGGGCGCCGACGTGTTCCTCGGGCTCTCGGCCGGCGGCGTGCTCAAGCGCGAGATGCTGGCCAAGATGGCCGACAAGCCGCTGATCATGGCGCTGGCCAACCCCTATCCCGAGATCGAGCCGGCGGAGGCGATCGACGCGCGGCCCGACGCGATGATCTGCACCGGGCGCTCGGACTATCCGAACCAGGTCAACAACGTCATCTGCTTCCCCTACATCTTCCGCGGCGCGCTCGACGTCTCGGCCTCGGCGATCAACGAGGAGATGAAGCTCGCCGCCGTTCATGCGATCGCCCGGCTGGCGCAGGAGCCGCCCTCCGACGTCGTCGCCAAGGCCTACGGCGGCCTGTCGCGGCTCTACGGCAAGGACAGCCTGATCCCGTCGCCGTTCGATCCGCGCCTGATCCTGCGCATCGCCCCGGCCGTCGCCAAGGCGGCGATGGATTCGGGCGTCGCGCGCAAGCCGATCACCGATTTTCCCGCCTACCTCGACCGGCTCTCGCGCTTCGTGTTCCGCTCCGGCTTCATCATGAAGCCGCTTATGGAAGCCGCGCGCAAGGATCCGAAGCGCGTGATCTACGCCGACGGCGAGGACGAGCGCGTGCTCTCCGCCATTCAGTCCATGCGCGAGGAGCGCATCGCGCATCCGATCGTGATCGGCCGTCCCGACGTCATCGGGTCGCGGTTGCAGCGCTTCGGGCTGACGATCAGGCCGGGCGAGGATTTCGAGATCGTCGATCCAGAGGACGATCCCCGCTACCGCGACTATGTCGCGACCTACGTGCAGGCCGCCGGGCGACGCGGCATCACGCCGGATTCGGCGCGCCTCCTGGTGCGCACCAACCCCACCATCATCGCCGCGCTGGCGCTGAAGCGCGGCGACGCCGACGCGATGATCTGCGGCATCGTCGGCGGCTTCCACAAGCGCCTGCGCTCGATCCGCGAGATCATCGGGCTGATGCCGGACGCCTCCGACTTCTCGGCGATGAGCATGCTGATCACGACGAAGGGGCCGTTGTTCATCACCGACACGCAGGTGCGCCACGATCCGTCCGCCCAGGACATCGCCGAGATGGCGCAGATGTCGGCGCGCCACGTCCGCCGCTTCGGCATCGAGCCGAAGGTGGCGCTCGTCTCGCATTCCGACTTCGGCACCGACGATTCGCCCGCCGCCTGCAAGATGCGCGAGGCGCTGGTGATGATCCGCGCCGCCGCGCCGGAGCTCGAGGTCGACGGCGAGATGCAGGCGGATACCGCGCTGTCGCAGGTCGTGCGCGACCGCATCCTGCCGGGCTCGGCGCTGAAGGGCGAGGCCAACATCCTGGTCATGCCGAACATCGATGCCGCCAACATCGCCTACCAGCTGACCAAGGTGATGGCCGACGCGTTGCCCGTCGGGCCGATCCTCATCGGCGCCGCCCTGCCCGCGCATATCCTCACGCCGGCGACCACCGCGCGCGGCGTCCTCAACATGACGGCGCTGGCCGTCGTCGAGGCCCAGTCCCGCGCCGCGACCGCCGCAGCCTCGTGAAGCTGCGATTCGGGATCGAGCCCTCCGCCCGCGAGCGCATCCGCGCCCGCCTCGATGCGATGAGCGATGCGCCTCCGACCGGGCGCCGACTGAGCGACGTCTATCTCGATACGCCGGACGACGCGCTCGCCGCGCACGGCGTGGCGCTGCGCTTCCGCAATCGGGTCGCGCTCGATCGCGCGCCGCGAGGATCGCGCGCTAAAAGCTGGCGGCGGCAGGAGATCTGGCCGAAGGCGCGCAAGGACGCTCCGGCGACGATCAAGAAGCTCGGCATCCCCCGTCTGAAGCAGCGGCTCGACGCGACCTTCACCGTGCGTGTCGAGCGCTGGACGTGGCGGCCGCGCGACGGCTGGGCCGTGGTGTCGCTGCATAGCGGCCGCGTCTCGACGGGCGATGCCCAGGAGGCGTTCGACGAGTTGCGCATCGTCTGCAAGCGCAAGCGCGCCGACGACGCGATGCGGCTTGCCGTCGAGCTCGGCGCCGTGCACCTCGCCTCGCGGCGGGCGCGGGACCGCGGCGCGGCGCTGCTGGTCGACGGCTGACCCCGAGCAACCAAGAACCCATGCCTACGTTTGCCGCGGGGCCAAGTCGGCCGCACGAGCCTCATATGCCGAAAAGCCGCCCCTCCCTCGTATCGATCATCGTCGCGCTTTTCGCCTTCGCGCTGGCGATGCGACGCACCGGTCGGCCGCGGCGCGACATCCTCGAGCGCCTCGGGCCCACCCGCGACGCGAACGCCAAGAGCTTGCCGGCCAAAGCCGCATCGGCGAGCAGCCTCGGCCGCCACGCGACGACGCCGACCGCGATCCCCAGCCGCGGCTGGTTCGCCGTCGCGAAGCGCACGGCGAAGAAGTTCAGCGACAACGAGCTGATGTCGGAGGCCGCCTCCGTGACCTTCTATGCGCTGCTTTCGCTCGTCCCCGCAGTGACGGCGACCGTCTCGCTCTATGGCCTCGTCGCCGATCCCTCGACCATCACAAAGCAGCTCGACATGCTGTCCGGCATCATCCCGTCGGGCGGGATGGAGATCATCAGCGAGCAGGTGCGCCGGCTCACCGAGGCGCCGCGCAGCGGCCTCAGCCTCGGCGTCGTCTTCGGGCTCGCGACCGCGCTGTGGAGCGCCAATGCCGCCTCGAAGGCGATGTTCAGCGCGCTCAACGACGTCTACGGCGAGCGTGAGTCGCGCGGCTTCTTCCGGCTGATCGCGACATCGCTGGCCTTCACGCTCGGCGGCATCGTCACGATGATCCTGGGCCTCGTCCTCGTCGTCGCCCTGCCCGTCGTCTTCAAGGCGATCGGCCTCGACACCGCCTTCGCGCTGGTGGTGCGGATCCTGCGCGTTCCGCTCATGGTGGCGGTCATCGTGGGCGCGCTGGCGCTGCTGTTCCGCTACGGCCCGGACCGTCAGCACGCCAAATGGCGCTGGGTGACGCCCGGCAGCGTCTTCGGTGCCGTCGCCTGGGTGGCGCTTTCCGTCGGCTTCTCCTGGTACGTCGCCAACTTCGGCTCGTACAACAAGACCTACGGTTCGCTCGGCGCGGTGATCGGCTTCATGA
>CAZZZM010000189.1:0-6073 GCA_964658465.1 uncultured Nakamurella sp. | reverse complement strand
GCGGCCGCAGCGACGGCGGTGATCAGTTTCGTTCTCATAAGTCGTCTCCCGAGTTAGTGCCCAGTCGAATAGCGGTTGGGCTTCGGGGTTCCTTGTCTCGGAGTCGTAAGACTGAAGAGCGCATGTCGAGCGACACGTTCTTCGTTTCCGCTACGACAGTATATTTCGCATTGCAAAATAGAAGGCGCCGGCGTCGGCCGGCTCGCCGGCATCGCGGTCGCCGACGCGCACTTTCGCCGGAATCCTGGTGTCGGGTCCCGCAGGCAGAACATCCTCCCCACGGTCATGATCGAACCTCCGCGCCTCTTCCTGATCACGCCCCCCGTCGACGATGCGGCACGGTTCGCCGCCCAGCTCGAGGCGGCCGTCGGCGCGGCGGATGTCGCCTGCGTTCTGTTGCGGACCGCCACGCGAGACGCCGGCGCGGCCAAGGCGATCGTCCGCGCGCTGGCGCCGATCGCGCAGAAGCGCGGCGCAGCGGTGCTGGTGGAAAACGACGCGCGGCTCGCCGTCCGGGCCGAGGCCGACGGCGTGCATGTCTCCGGCGACGACGGTCCGCCGCTCGACGAGGCCCTGGCGGCGATGAAGCCGGACCGGATCGTCGGCATCGGCGCGCTCGCCGATCGCGACATGGCAATGCAAGCCGGCGAAACCGGCGTCGACTACCTGATGTTCGGCGGCCCCGGCAGCGCGCTGACCCATGACGAGATCTACGACCAGGCGTCGTGGTGGGCCGAGATCTTCAACGTGCCCTGCGTGGCCTATGCGCATCGACCCGACCTCGCCGGCGTCCTCGCGCAGACCGGCGCCGAGTTCGTCGCGCTGGGCGACGGGCTGTGGGACGCACCCGACATCGCAAAGGCGGTGCGCGAAGCCGATCTCGCTCTCGCGCAGTCCGCGGAGACCGCGGAATGAGCCGCATCGCCCGCGTCCTGGTGCTGTCGGCGGTCGTCCTGACGGCCGCTCCGGCCGGCGCGCAGGAAATCCTGATCCCGTCGAGCCCTTCGGCCTTCGGCGCGCCGTCGCTCGCAACACCGCATCGGCTCGACGTCGATCCGAACAAGCCGACGCTCCCTTCGCCCGCCGACCTGCCGGCCGACCATTCCGCCGCCGCGCCCGGAGCGGACCTGGCCTTCGGCGCCTTCCAGCGCGGCTTCTACTCGACCGCCATGCAGGAGGCGATGAAGCGGGTGAAGCGCAACGCCAACGACGGGCCCGCGATGACGCTGATCGCGGAGCTCTACGAGCAGGGCCTCGGCGTCCAGCCGAGCACCAGCGAGGCGGCGCGCTGGTTCGCGCTCGCGGCGCAGGCCGGCGACGCGCAGGGGATGTTCGAGCTCGGCCTGATGCGCATGAAGGGCGAGGGCATGAAGGCCGATCGCGCCGGCGCCAAGGACATGTTCCTGAGGGCCGCGTCGCTGGATCATCCCGGCGCGCAATTCTACCTCGGCGTGATGGCGCTGCAGAACAACGGCGTCGTGCCCGACTACAAGACGGCCGCCACCTATTTCGAGCGCTCGGCCGCTCTCGGCAACGTCGAGGCGCAATATGCGATGGCCATCATCTACCGCAACGGCACCGGCCGGCCCAAGGACGACGCCAAGGCGGCGGCGCTGATGAAGCAGGCGGCCGACAACGACAACACGGCCGCCGAGGTCGAATACGGGATCATGCTGTTCAACGGCGTTGGCACGGACAAGGACGAGGCCGCCGCCGCCCGCTACTTCATCAAGGCGGCCGGCCACAACAACCCCGTCGCGCAGGACCGCGCCGCGCGTCTCTACGTCACCGGCCGCGGCATCAAGAAGGACGTCGTCGAGGGCATGAAATGGCACATGCTCTCGCGCGCCGCCGGGCTTCAGGACGCCTGGCTCGACGGCGAGATGAACAAGCTGACCCGCGACCAACGCTCGGCCGTCGAGCTCGCCGTCCGCCGCTACGTTGGCAGCTAACTTTGGCAGCTGACGTCGGCAGCTGACTTCATCAGCTGACATGGCGCGCTTGCCGGCGCCGTCGCGCCCGGCGTACGTCCTCCATGGAGCGCGACACGGCGCGGCCCCTTCGCCGCTCCCGGCGGTTGGACTGGATTTCGTGACGACGGCTTCGGATACGCCAGCCCCCCGCGAGACGAGCCCGAGACGTCGCGCGCGTCTGCTCGTCGCGTTCAACGCCCTGCGCCAGGGAATCCGCGCCCGCGAGAGCGGCCTGATCTTCCTGTCCGTGGTGGCCGGCATCGTCGCCGCCCTGCTGACCGTCGCCCTGTCGCGCGCCGCCTCGGTCCTGCACGGCGTGCTGTTCCGCCTCGACGGGCCGGGCTCGATCAGCGCGCTCGACGCCCTGGCGAGCCCCTGGCTCGCGCTCGTCCCCGCGGCCGGCGGCCTGCTGCTCGGCCTCGCGCCGCGCCTGCTGCCGCGGTTGCGGCGGCGGCGCCCCGTCGATCCGATCGAGGCCAACGCGCTGCACGGCGGCCGCATGTCGGTGACCGATTCGCTCGCCATCGGCGTGCAGACGCTCGTCTCGAGCGGCTTCGGCGCCTCGGTCGGGCTCGAGGCCGGCTACACGCAGCTCGGCTCGGGCTTCGCCTCGCTGCTCGGCCGGACGTTCAACCTGCGTCGCGCCGACATGCGCACGATCGTCGGCGCCGGCGCCGGCGGAGCCATCGGCGCCGCCTTCGGTGCCCCGCTGACCGGCGCCTTCTACGCCTTCGAGCTGATCATCGGCACCTACACGCCGTTCGGCCTGGCGCCCGTCGTCGCCGCGTCGATCTCCGGCGTGCTCGTGGCCCGAACGCTCGGCCTCGGCGGCGATTTCATCGGCCACCTGCCCTCCGTCTTCGCGTCGAGCTTCGCTGGCGTCGTCGGGCTCACGGCGCTGTCCTTCGCCTGCGCCGCGGTCGGCATCGTGGTCATGCGCGGCGTCACCCTCGTCGATATCCTGTTCAAGCGCAGCCGCCTGCCCGTCGCCTGGCAACCGGCGGTCGGCGGTCTGGCGCTCGGGGCGATGGCGCTCGTCACGCCGCACGTGCTGGCCTCCGGCCATGGCGCGCTCGCCGGGCTGCTGCACGGCGCGCCACTCGCGGCCGGAATGCTGGCGCTGACGCTCGGTCTCAAGGTGCTCGCCTCGGCGGTGTCGATCGGCTCGGGCTTCCGCGGCGGTCTCTTCTTCGCCTCACTGTATCTCGGCGGCCTGCTCGGCAAGCTGTTCTACGCGATCGCGATCTTCCTGGCGCCGAACCTGCCGCTCGACGGGGCCACCTGCGCGATCGTCGCCATGGCGGGTCTCTCCGTGACCATCGTCGGCGGTCCGCTGACGATGAGCTTCCTGGCGCTGGAGACGACCGGCGATTTCCCGCTGTCGATCCTGATCCTCGCGGTGACCACGCTGGTCTCGGTGATCGTGCGGCGCACCTTCGGCTATTCGTTCGCGACCTGGCGCCTGCACCTGCGGGGCGAGTCGATCCGCAGTGCGCAGGACGTCGGCTGGATCCGCACGCTGACCGTCGGTCGCCTGATGCGCCACGGGCCGGAGACGGCTTTTGCCGACATGTCGATCTGCAGCTTCCTCGAAAGCCATCCGCTCGGCAGCGACCATTGGGTCGTCGCGACCGACCCCTACGACCGCTACGCCGGGATGATCGCGCTGAGCGAGGCGCACGGGCTGCAGCCCGACGCCGAGCGCTGCAAAGAGCCGGTGTCGAGCCTCCTGCACTGGCCGGACACCGTGCTGACGCCGGACATGAACATCCGCGAGGCGGCACGCGTCTTCGAGCGCACGCAGAGCGAGGCGCTCGCCGTCGTCGCCAGCCCGACCGACCGCTCGGTGATCGGCATGCTGTCGGAGCAGCATCTGCTGCGCCGCTACACCGAGGAGCTCGACCGGGTGCGCAAGGACCTGTCCGGCGAGACGTGGCTCACCGAGACGTAGATCAGGCCGCCTTCTGCACCCGGCTGGACATCAGCTCGCGGAGCGCCTGCAGGTCCTTGGCGAACAGGCGGATGCCTTCCGCCAGCTTCTCCGTCGCCATCGCATCCATATTGAGCATCAGCCGGAACGTCTTCTCGTCCATCTCGATCTTGGCCGGGGCCTGCGTCGCCGCCGTCTTCGGATCGAGCTTGCGCACCAGCTCGCCGTTGTCGTTTGCCAGCGCCTTTAGGAGGTCGGGAGAGATGGTGAGACGGTCGCAGCCGGCCAAAGCCTCGATCTCGCCGATGTTGCGGAACGAGGCGCCCATCACGTGGGTCTTGATGCCGTAGGCCTTGTAGTAGGCGTAGATCTGGCGGACCGAGAGGACGCCCGGATCGGTCTCCGGCGTGTACGTCTTGCCCTCGTGCGCCTTGTACCAGTCCATGATGCGCCCGACGAAGGGCGAGATGAGGAAGGCGCCGGCATCCGCCGCCGCGATCGCCTGGGCGAGCGAGAAGATCAGCGTCATGTTGCAGTCGATGCCCTCCTTCTGGAGGATTTCGACGGCGCGGATGCCCTCCCAGGTCGAGGCCACCTTGATGAGGATGCGGTCCTTCGAGATGCCACGCGACGCGTAATCCTCGATGATCGATCGCGCCTTGGCGACGGTCGCCTCGGTATCGAAGGACAGGTCGGCATCGACCTCGGTCGAGACGCGGCCGGGCACGACCTTGGTCAGCTCGGCGCCGAAGTTGACGGCGACGCGGTCGGTGACCTGGCTCGTCACGGCATTGTGGCTGCGCCCCCAGACGACGGCGTCCTCGAGGAGGTGATCGTAGGAGCCGAGGTTGGCGGCCTTGAGGATCAGCGACGGGTTGGTGGTCGAATCGGTGACGCCGAAGTCCGACAGGTTCTCGAAGTCGCCGGAATCCGACACGACGACCGTCATCGTCTTGAGCTGTTCGAGCTTGGAAGGCATGGGAACTCCCGTCCGCGGTTGAAGACGACGCGCGTCTGGCGCCACCGGTGTCAACGTCCGGAGCGCAGCCGCGTTGCAGCATGACCCGGCGCGTCGACGCAGGGCAGCGTCCCGAGCGAGCGGGTACGCCCCCCGGCCGGTGTGACGGGAACCGCGATCAGTCGCAGTTTTCGGTGTGCACCGTCTTCGAGTCGCCCACGTCGTTCTCCTGGTGCACCGTCTTCGAGGCGCAGCCATCCGAGCTCGTGTGCTTTTCTTCCGTCGTCGTGCTGCTGGTCGGCGCCGGCTCGACGACGGGCGCGTCGCGGTGAATGATGACCTCGTCGGCCATGGCGCTGCCAGCGAGCCCGAGGCAAAGGGCGGCGGCCGTCGTTGTGACCAAGGCAAGCTTCATGGGGTCCTCCTGAGCGCGGGTTGCGATGCTGAGAGAACGAGCCAAGCGGAGCAGCTGTTCCGAGCGCCGTGGTCTAAGGCCTCCGGCCTGCACCGTCCCGCACAGCTTTCGATTGTCTTTCGACCGGCTGCGACGTTGCGCCCTTCACAAGCGTGTCACGCAAGATATAGAGTGTGTCCGCGCATCGAGTCAGCCGTTTGGGTCTCGAGACGACCTCGGGATCCGTCACGGCGAGCGTGAGCGGGGTGCCGGGCTTTGACGGTCCACTTCCAGTCCATGGTCTCGCCGGAGGCGTGTCCGGCGCTGGTGCTCAACGCGGATTTCAGACCGCTCAGCTATTACCCGCTCTCGCTGTGGTCCTGGCAGGACGCGATCAAGGCGGTGTTCCTCGATCGCGTGAACATCGTCTCGAACTACGATCGGACCGTGCGCTCGCCCAATTTCGAGATGCAGCTGCCCTCGGTCGTCTCGCTCAAGACCTACATCAAGCCGTCGCGCCATCCGGCCTTCACGCGGTTCAACGTCTTCCTGCGCGACCGCTTCACCTGCCAATATTGCGGCGGGCGCGATGATCTCACCTTCGACCACGTCGTGCCGCGCTCGAAGGGCGGCATGACGACGTGGGAGAACGTCGTCGCCGCCTGCTCGCCGTGCAACCTGCGCAAGGGCGACAAGCTGTGCCGCGAGGCCGACATGCATCCGGCGCTGGTGCCCTACGCCCCGTCGATCAACGACCTGCATCGCAACGGCCGGTCCTTCCCGCCGAACTACCTGCACGAGTCGTGGATGGACTACCT
>CAZZZM010000188.1:0-6091 GCA_964658465.1 uncultured Nakamurella sp. | reverse complement strand
ACGTGCACGCGCTGATCCTGGGCCGCGCGATCACGGGGATCGCGGCGTTCTGAGCAAGTAGCGCCCGCTCAAATCGAGCGGGCGTCGCTCACGGCAGCACGACCCCGTCGCGCCGGACGCGCAGCATCAGGCTATCGGAGACCTCTGCGGCGAGATGCACGTCGGGCGTGAGCCCGTGCTCGCGCAGGATCGTCTCCGCAGCCTCGCGGGCCTCGCGCGCAAGATTGGTTGGGAAGTCGACCATCACGTCGCAATCGCTTTCGGGATGGATGTCGCCGCGCGCGAACGACCCGAAGATCACGAAGCGGCCGCCGCGCGTCGCCTTGTAGGCGGCAAGCGACCTCGATGCCGACCCGAAGCCGGCCTTCAGTCCCGCGATCGCGCGCGACTTCCGCTCTGCCAGGGTGACGACCATGGGCTCACGCTAGGCGTCTGCCACGCGACGGGCAAGCCAACAGCAGACCGGTTATATTACCTTATCCCGGAAGGCTGGCCAAGGCCCTCACAGCACCGGCACGCCGCTGGCCTTGGCTTTGTAGTCGGGCTCGATGTGGATGTTGATGATCGCCTGGCCGACCTGTTCGCGCACGGCGTTCTCGATGCGGTCGCAGATCTCGTGCGCATCCTCGACGATCATGTGGGCGGGCACGACGAGGTGGAACTCGACGAAGGTCGTGCTGCCGACGGTGCGCATGCGCACGTCGTGGGCCTCGATGGCGCCCTCCGCCGACGACGAGATCACGCGGCGCATCTCGCCGAGCGCGGCGGGATCGGCGATCTCGTCCATCAACGCGCCGACAGAGCCGCGCAGGATGTTCCAGCCCGACCACAGGATGTTGAGCGCGACGAGCCCGGCGATGGCGGGGTCGATGCGCAGGACGCCGGTCAGCGGCACCAGCGCGAAGCCGACGAGCACGCCGATCGTCGTGTAGACGTCGGTCATGATGTGGCGGCCGCCGGCGACCAGCGCGGGCGACTTCCACTGCGCGCCGAAGCGGATCAGCACCAGCGCCCAGACGAGGTTGATCGCGCCGGCGCTCCCGTTGAACACCAGGCCGAGGTAGGGCGTGTCAGGCGCCTTCGGATGCTGCCAGCCGAAATAGGCGTCGCGGAGGATGGCGAAGGCGGTGACGAGCACCAGCGCGCCCTCGACGACGGCGCTGACGTACTCGGCCTTCTGGTGGCCGTAGGGGTGGTTGGCGTCGGCCGGCTGCTCGGAGAACCACAGCGCGAACAAGGCCGTCCCCGCCGCGACGACGTTGATCACCGTCTCCAGCGCGTCCGAATAGAGCGCGAGACTGCCGGTGATCCAGTAGGCGTAGGCCTTCAGCGCCAGCACGACGATGCTGACGACGAGCGTGCCCCACCCGATCCTGATATTGCGGCTCACGTCGTGTCGGCCCCGCCCTGGCGCGCTGCGTGGCAGCGATCTCGCGGCGACGTTTAAGCCGGCGGGCGGCGCTTTTCTACCCGCGACGGCGTGCAGACGTGGCCTCGACGCGCGGGCGCACATGGGTCCGGCCGACGAATGTCCGCCTGGGCCGTCAGAACCGCGAGAAATCCGGCTTGCGGCGCTCGGCGAAGGCGGTGAACGCCTCGCGCGCCTCGGGGCTGGCGAGGCGGCCGGCGAAGGCCTCGCCCTCCTTCGCGATCTGCGCCTGCAGGAGCTCGCGGTCTCGCATCAGCGCCTTCGTCGCCACGACCGCGCCGGGCGGGCGGGCGGCCAGCGCCTGCGCCGCGGCCCGGGCGGTGGCTTGCAGCTCGCCGCCGGGAACGACGCGATTGGCGAGGCCCCAGGCCAGCGCGCTCGCCGCATCGACCCGTTCGCCGAGCGCGAACATCGAGAAGGCGCGGGCGTAGCCGATCCGCGCCTGCAGCAGCAGGCTGGACGCCGCTTCCGGCACCAGCGCCAGATCGACGAAGGGGGTGGAGAGCAGCGCCGTCTCGGCGAGGAAGACGAGGTCGCAGTGCAGCAGCATCGTCGTGCCGATGCCGACGGCGAGGCCGGGCACCGCGGCGACGACCGGCTTCTCGAAGGTCGTGAGCACGTCGAGCACGCGGTGGACGTGGCGATCGAGATGCTTGATGTCGCCCGCCGCCACCGCCGCGAAGTCGCCGAGGTCGTTGCCGGCGGTGAACGTGTCGCCGGCGCCGGTGATCACCACGCAGCGCACGCCCTCGTCGGAACGCGCCGCCTCCAGCGCATCCGCGAGCTGGCCGTACATGGCGTTGGTCAGCGCGTTCTTCTTCTCCGGCCGGTCGATGGTCAGCGTCAACACCTTGCCGTCGCGGGCCTGCCCGATCTGTCCCATGGCTGTGCTCCTCCGTGATATTTTTTTACGCGGGGCGGCGCCCTCCTCCCGCTCGCGGGAAACGTCTCACCCCGGCTTGAAAACACCAACAAGGCACGGGCGCACGAACAGCTCCACGACGTTTTCTTCCTCGACGTCGCGCACCCAGTGGCGCAGCTCGGCGGCGGCGTTGATCATGCCGGTGACCAGCTGCGCGGCGATCGCCGGATCGACCGGCCGGATCGAGCCGTCGGCGATACCGTCGACGATGATGCCGGCGGTGCGCTGCGACAGACGATCGAAGTCGCGCAGCAGCTTCGGCCGCATCGCCTCCGGCATGGCGGAGAGCGCGGAATAGCGCAGCAGCGGGCCGTGCGCGGAGAGCTGGTGGCGCACCAGGGCCGCGGCCACGGTCGACAGGCGCGCCCATCCGGTGCCGCTCGACGGCGGCGCGGCGCGGTGGGCGGCGCGGATCACCTCGAAGGTGCGATCGAAGCATTGCGCGACGAGGTCGTCCTTGTTCTCGTTATGATGGTAGAACGAGCCCTTGGTCACGCTGAGCCTTGCCGAGATGCGGTCGACCGAGGCGCCGCGATAGCCGTGCTCGTTCACGAGCTCGGTGGCGGCGCGCAGGAAGGCCTCGCGCGACACCTCGGTCGGGGGTCGCGGCAGCGCCGGCTCGCGGGCGATCACCGCCCAGTCCGCACCGGGCCCGGCGAGGCCGTTGATCAGCACGTCGGAAAGGCTCTCGGCGGCGCGCGCGTAATCCTCGGGCTCGAAGCGCGACAACCATTCCTTGGCCCACAGGAAGGCGGAGAAGACGAGGTGCGCGCGGGCGTTCTGGGCGAGCCGGGGCAGCTCGGCGCCGTCGGGATCGACGAACCAGCGCCGGAAGCGACGGAACACGTCGCTGAACGCCGTCGCGGCGGCATCGGCGCCGGTGCCGGCCATGGCCCGCAGGTCCCAGAAGTTGATGTGCGCGGGGCGCCGGCCGTCGGCGATCTCCGCCTGCAGCGCGAAATAGCCGGCGACGAAGCGCGCGAGCCGCTCCGCCGGAGCGGCGGCCGCCTCGGCCTCGTCGAGGATCTCGTCGAGCGCGGCGATCGCCCGCAGCAGGCACGCTGCCGCGAGATCCTCCTTCTTGCGATAATAATAGGTGATCGACGTCGTGGTCAGGCCGACCGCCTGCGCGACGTCGGCGATCGTCGTGCCGTTCAGGCCGCGCGCATTGAACAGTGCGGCGGCCGCCTCGAGGATGGCCTCGCGCTTGCGCTCGTATCGCGTGGTCTGGGTCGGCGCGGGGTCGATGCGGGCAGGAGCTGTCATGACCTTCGAAAGGATGGCATGCTCCTCCTATACACACGGCGACCGCGGATGCGAGACGGAATATATCTTCGCTCTCTGCCGTTCGTCGAGGGCCCGAAGCCTTGATTCGAACGTGCCGTATGGTGCAATCGGCCTATCTACCAAGCACGATCCGCAAGATTGGGATAGGCGAGATGGTCGAAGGCAAACAGGTGGTCCGGTCCTCGCGCGATGGAGAGATCGCCGTCGTCACGCTGGATTCGCCGCCGGTGAACGCGCTCTCGCATGCGTTGCGCTCGCAGGCGATCGACGCCGTGAAGGCGGCGGAGGCCGACCCGGCCGTGAAGGCGATCGTCATGATCGGCGCCGGCCGCGGCTTCTCCGGCGGCGCCGACATCACCGAGTTCGGCAAGCCGCCGCAGTCGCCGTCGCTGCACGACCTCATCGACACGATCGAGAACGCCACGAAACCGGTCGTCGCCGCGCTGCACGGCTCGACCCTCGGCGGCGGCTTCGAGACGGCACTCGGCTGCCACTACCGCGTCGCCGTGCCCTCGGCGAAGGTCGGCCTGCCTGAGGTGAAGCTCGGCCTGCTGCCGGGCGCCGGCGGCACGCAGCGCCTGCCGCGCCTCGTCGGCGTCGAGGCGGCGCTCAACGCGATCACCTCGGGCACGCCGATCGGCGCCAAGGCGGCGCTGGCGCAGGGCGTGCTCGACGAGATCGTCGACGAGAAGGACCTGCTCGGCGGCGCCGTCGCCTTCGCCAAGCGGCTCGTCGCTGACGGGGCCAAGCTGCGCAAGGTCCGCGATCTCGACGACAAGGTCGCCGAGGCGCGCGGCAAGCCGCAGGTGTTCGACGAGTTCGCCAAGGCCAACGCCCGCAAGTTCCGCGGCTTCGAGGCGCCGCTGAAGTGCATCGAGGCGGTGCGCGGCGCGGTCGACCTGCCCTTCGACGAGGGCATGCAGAACGAGCGCAAGCTGTTCATGGAGCTGATGCAGGGCGCGCAGTCGATCGCCCAGCGCCACGCCTTCTTCGCCGAGCGCCAGGCCAACAAGGTGCCCGACGTGCCGGAGACGACCGAGACGCTGCCGATCAAGAGGGTCGGCATCATCGGCGCCGGCACGATGGGCGGCGGCATCGCGATGAACTTCCTCAACGCCGGCATCCCCGTCACGATGGTCGAGATGAAGGCCGAGGCGCTGGAGCGCGGCCAGAAGATCATCCGCAAGAACTACGAGGCGACCGCCAAGAAGGGTCGCCTGAAGCCGGAAGACGTCGAGACCCGCATGGGCCTGCTCACCGGCGGGCTCGAGCTGGAGAAGCTGGCCGATTGCGACCTCATCATCGAGGCCGTGTTCGAGCTGATGGAGGTGAAGAAGGAGATCTTCACCAAGCTCGACAACATCGCCAAGCAAGGCGCGATCCTGGCGTCGAACACGTCCTACCTCGACATCGACGAGATCGCCTCGGTGACGAAGCGGCCCGAGCACGTCCTCGGCCTGCACTTCTTCTCGCCGGCCAACGTGATGCGGCTGCTCGAGATCGTGCGCGGCAAGAAGACCTCGAAGCCGGTCATCGCCACCGCGATGGCGCTCGCCAAGGCGATCGGCAAGGTCGGCGTGCTCGTCGGCGTCAGCCACGGCTTCGTCGGCAACCGCATGCTGGAGCAGCGCCAGCGCGAGGCCAACAAGCTGATCCTCGAAGGCGCGATGCCGTGGGACGTCGACCGCGTGCTCTACGACTTCGGCATGCCGATGGGCCCGTTCGCGATGGGCGACCTCGCCGGCCTCGACCTCGGCTGGGTCAAGGAGAAGTCGTCCTCCTCGACGATCCGCGAGATCCTCTGCGAGATGGACCGCCGCGGCCAGAAGAACGGCAAGGGCTTCTACGACTACGACGAGAACCGCAAAGCGACGCCGTCGCCGGAGGTCGAGAAGGTCATTCTCGACTTCGCGAAGAAGCAGGGCATCGAGCGCCGCAAGATCTCGGACGACGAGATCCTGGAGCGCTGCATCTATCCGATGATCAACGAGGGCGCGAAGATCCTCGAAGAGGGCATCGCGCTGCGCGCCTCCGACATCGACGTCGTCTGGCTCACCGGCTACGGCTGGCCGGTCTATCGCGGCGGCCCGATGCACTACGCCGAGTCGGTCGGCCTGCCGAAGGTGCTCGATCGTTTGAAGGCCTACGAGGCCGAGCACGGCGAGGCGTTCAAGCCGGCGGCGCTCCTCGAGCGGCTGGTGGCGGAGAAGAAGAGCTTCAAGGACGCGTGAGATGACGATCCGAGACATCGACGTCATTGCGAGGAGCAACGCGACGAAGCAATCCAGAGCCGCGCGCTTGCCCCTGGGTTGCTTCGCTGCGCTCGCAATGACGGGGAGGTAAGAGATCATGACCGCCTTCCCCGCCATGCCGCTCGCCCACGCGCACGCGATGCTGACCGCGCCGGGCCAGATGTTCGAGATGGAGACCGTCACCGTGCGCGGCCGCCCGGT
>CAZZZM010000187.1:0-6125 GCA_964658465.1 uncultured Nakamurella sp. | reverse complement strand
CCGCAAGATCGGCCTCCGTCGCGAGCTCGATGCGCTCGCGGCCGACCGCGCCGGTGATGTCCTCGGCTTCGACGGTGAGCGTTCGCGTGTTGTCGGGGATCGGCAGGGTCAGGCCGTAGCGCCCCTCGCCCATCGACTGCATCGGGCGCTTTTCGTGGTCCTCGAAGCCGCAGCGGCAGCTGGCGATGGGCTCGGCACCGAGCACGCTGACACGGACCTCGCATTCGCCCCGCGGCCAATGGCTCTTGTCCTCGGAATCGGTGGCCAGCCGACGATCCGTGGGCGTCGTGATGAGGACGATCGGCAGGCCGTCGCCAAGGCGGCGGAAGCGCCACGAGATCGTCCGTCGGTCGATCGTGACGATCGAGTAGCCGACGGGGCCCTCCTCGATCTGCCCGGTGGATCGCGTCGCGGTGAAGATGGTGCGGCCGTCGTTGGCGATCTCGTTGTAGTGGGTGTGGCCCATGTCGACGAGGAGCACCTCGCGCCCCGAGAAGGCCGCGTTGATTGCCTCGGTCTCGCCGTCGCCCTTCAGGTCCTGCGGGTAGCTGTGCATGAAGATCGCGCAATCCGTGCGGCGCTCGGCAGCGCCTTTCAGCTCGGCTCGCAGCCAGTTGATCTGCGCGGCGCCGAGCCTGAAGTCGGGTCCGCCGCGCCCGGGGCCGCAGATGTCGAGGAACAGGCAGCGTATCGACCCGACATCGATGGCCTTGGGCAGTTGCGCGTTGCCGGCCGCATAGAAATTGTCGAGGCTTTTCGGCTCCATGTCGTGGTCGCCGGTGATCACGTGGACCGGCATCGGCAGGCGGTCGAGTTGCCGGCGCACCAGCTCGTATTGCTCGGGCAGCCCGTTGTCCGCGTTGTCGCCGGGCAGGTAGACGAAATCGAAGGCGTCCTTCAGCGGACCGGACAGCTCGTCGACGATCGCGGCGAAGTCGCGATAATTCTGCTCGCCCTCACCCGTGAGGTGGAGGTCTCCGATGTGGGCATACACAAGGACGTCGTCGTCGTGGACCATGTCGTCTCCGTCCGCGATGGGAATAGGGGTGTGCTGGATCAGGCCGGCGAGGCGACGGGCGCACCGCCGCTCGGCCTGCGCGACGAGGCTTCGAAGCCTCGCGTCTCCGGCATGAGAAGGAGGTAGGCGGCGAAACCGGCGGCGGCGATCGCCGCCAGCACAAGGAAGGCAGCCGAAAAGCTCGCCGCCAAGATGATGACGCCGGCGAGCGTCGCCGAAAGCGAGGCACCGAGGCCCTGCGCCGTCGCGACCGCTCCTTGCGCGACGTTGAAGCGCCCGGTGCCGCGCGTCAGATCGGCGACGATGACCGGGAACAGCGCGCCGTAGATGCCGGCTCCGACGCCGTCGAGCAGCTGCACGCCGACGAGCCAGAACGGGTTGTTGGAGAGCGTGTAGAGCACCCCACGCACCGCAAGCACCCCGAACGCGGTCAGGAAGATCGGTTTGCGGCCGATCGAATCCGCCTTGGCGCCGACGAAGATCGCCACGGGCACCATGACGAATTGCGCCGCGACGATGCAGATCGAGATCAGCGACGTCGCGTTCTTGGCCCCCGACAGCTTGGTGAGCAGCTGGCCGACGGAGGTGAGCATCGCCGCGTTGGCGAGATGGAAGATTGCGGCGAGCAGCGCGAAGAGCATGAGGTGCTTGTTCTGCAGCAGCACCTGGAAGACCGAGATCTTCTCGTCGGCCTTGCTTTCGCCTTCGGTGAAACCGCGCGCGAGGTCGTCGTCGATCGCGTCCGCCGGCACGAGGAGCATCGCGCCGATGCTGAGCACTGCGAGAGCCGCCATCAGCCAGAACACGACGATCGGGCCGAAGAAATAGGCGGTGCCCCCGGCGATCGCGGCGGAGACCGCGTTCCCGGCGTGGTTGAAGCCTTCGTTGCGGCCGATGCGGCGCGAGAAGGCCTTCGGGCCGACGACGCCGAGCGTGATCGCCGCGATCGCCGGCGCGAAGATCGCACCGGCGATGCCGGCGACCGATTGCGTCGCGCTGACGAGATAGAAATTCGAGATGAAGGGCAGCGTGAGACAGCTGGCGGTCACCGCCAGCGCGCCGCCGATGATGATCGATCGCTTGTGGCGGGAATTGTCGACGAACGCCCCGGCCGGCGTCTGCGCGATCAGCCCGGCGAAGCCGGCGATCGTCATCACCAGTCCCGTCGTGGCTTCGTTCCAGCCCTGGCTCGGGCCGCGCACGGCGATGAGATAAATGGCGAGGTAGGGGCCGAGCCCGTCGCGGACATCGGCCAGGAAGAAGTTGAGCGCGTCGAGCCCGCGCAGGCTTCGTGTCGAAGGGGACCGGGTGGTCTCCTTCGAGATCTCAGTGTCGGACAAGACGCGCTCCCCGTAAGTCCGCCGCCTCAGGCAGCCGCTTGGAGTTCGTGCGCCCACTTGCCGTCGTCGGTCGCGACCGGCTTTTCCTTGCGGATATGGCCGTCGAGCTCGACATGGCACTCGACGAATTGGCGACCGCGCCGCCCCAGAACCTCGAAATGCTTCGGCTTGCGCCGCGGCTTTCCGAGCGGCTCGAAGCCGGCGGCCTTGACCGCCTCGAGCGCGACCTTCGGGTCTGCCGGCTCGTGGTGATGGTCCGGGCCTGCGTGGCCAGGACCGTGACCCGGCTTCTTGTGCGCGATCTCGATCGGCTCGGCGCCTTCGCGGGCGATGCGGTCGACCTTGAGCTCCGACGGCTTCATCTCGCCGGAGGCGACGACGCGCTGACCCGGCGTCAGCCGGAACGCCTCGGCGCCCTTCGGCCCGAGGTCCGCGAGGACGCGCCCATGGTCCGTCTCGACGACGAAGCGATGCGCGAAGACGTCGACGATCTCGCCCGAGATCTCGACGCGCTCGTGATGTGGCATACAAAGTTCTCCTGAAGCTTGGCTATAATTTCGATCGAGTTGAATCGTTGCGGAGGCCGCGTCCGCTATTTAGGGCCCGTCTCGGCGAGCAGGCGTCCCGCGATGTCGGCGCACCCTTTGGTCGTCTCCTGCTCGGCGCAGTGGACGTCGACGTGGACGAACCCGTTGGCGCCGCGGTCGAGCACGACATGGGGACCGGGCGGAGGCGGGGGCGGTGCCGCACCCGGTCCGCGCGGACGCGGCGGTGCGAGGGCCTCGCCGTCGGGCCCCGCTGTCTCTTGCGGCGGAGGCGGGGGCGGAGGAGCGGCTGCGCCGGCGGCGGGTGCGGGGCCCGGGGCGGGCGGCGTCGGGGCCTGCGCGAAAGCGCTGCCCGCGGCGATCACGCCGGCGAGCGCCAGGACGAGCGTCGATGTGGGATGTCGCATGAGGGACCTTCCGGTTTGGCCGACGCCGCCGGGGGACAGCGGTGTGGCATGGCCTGACCCTAGGCGACGGCCGGAAACCCAGCCTGAACCTGGCCGTTCAGATTGAGTTCAGCGGGCGACGATAGAGCGCCGGCTTCGCATTCGCTGGTCCCATGAAAATCCTTCTCATCGAAGACGACGGTCCGCTTGCCGCCGAGATCGCGCGCGGCCTGCGCCAGGAGAACTTCGTCGTCGACCACGCCGCCGACGGCGAGGACGGCCAGCATCTCGGCGCGACCGGCCTCTACGACGCCTGCGTGCTCGACCTCGGCCTGCCGAAGGTGCCGGGCCTCGCCGTGCTCGCCGCCTGGCGCGCGGCCGGCGTCAAGGTGCCGGTTCTGATCCTCACCGCGCGCGACGCGTGGAGCGAGAAGGTCGAGGGCTTCAAGGCCGGCGCCGACGACTTCCTCACCAAGCCGTTCCGCATCGAGGAGCTGGTCATGCGGCTGCGCGCGTTGATCCGCCGCGCCGCCGGCTACGCCGACACGAAGGTCCAGTGCGGACCCCTGAGCTTCAACACGCATATCGGCGTGTTCGAGCTGGACGGCCTGCCGCTGCGGCTCACCGCGCTCGAATGGCGTATCCTGTCCTGCCTGGCGCTGCGCAAAGGCGTCGTCGTGGCGCGCGACGACCTGACCGAGCGCGTCTACCAGAGCGACGCCGAGACGGACTCCAACTCGCTCGAGGTCATCATCGCGCGACTCCGCCGCAAGATCGGCCGCGACATGATCGAGACGGTGCGGGGTCGCGGATATCGGCTGACGGACGGCGCGGATTGAGGCCCCTGCCCCCGCATTGGCGCCGGCCGTGGCACCATCTGCGCCGGCATCTCGTGCATCGCGCGCGTGCGTTCGCGCCGTCCTCGTTGCGCGGCCGTCTGTTCGCCGGCTCCGTGCTTTTCACGCTGATCGCGCTCGTCTTCACGCTCGGGCTGATGTGGCAGGTCCTGTCGCGCTTCGTGACCGGCCAGATCGATCAACGGCTCGACAACAAGCTCGTCGCGCTGTCCTCGCAGCTGCGCGCCGCGCCCGACGGCACCATCCGCCTCGACGGCGACGCGGACGGACCGCCGTTCGACAATCCGCGCCACCACGCCTTCTGGTACGTTCGTGGGCCACGCAACGATCTGCGCAGCCGCTGGCTCCGCGACGCCGATTTCGTGCCGCCGGCCGAGTCCGAGATCGCCGCCCTCCCCGCGCCGCCACCGCCGCCGGCGCCCCCCGGCGACGCGCTGCAGCCGCTCGGCGGCCGATGGCAGCCCCGCACGCTGAACATCGCCGGTTCGGGCGGTGTGGCGATGCATGTGCGCGTCGCGCGCCGCACGATCGGCGACACGTCGGTCACGATCTTCGTGGCCGCGCCGGCCGAGTCCATCACGCATCCGATGCGCGAGGCGCTGACGACGATCGCCATCGCCGTCGCCGGTCTCGGCGTCGCGCTGCTCCTGGCCACGGTTGCGCAGGTGCGCATCGGCCTGCGCCCGCTCGGCCGATTGCGCGACGAGATCGCCGCCGTGCGCAACGGCCGCATCGACCTCGTGCCGGCGACGCAGCCGCGCGAGATCGCGCCGCTCGTCGCCGAGCTCAACGCGCTGCTCGCGCAGAACGCCGCCAATCTTGAACGCGCGCGCCGCCACGTCGCCAATCTCGCGCACGGCCTGAAGACGCCGCTCGCCACGCTCACCCTTTCGCTCGAGCGGATGCCGGGCGACGAGGCCGCCGCGGCGTATCGGCTCGCGACGCTGGTGGAGCGCCGCATCCGCCACCACCTCGGCCGCGCGCGGGCCGCCGCGCTGGAAGGGCCGACCCGCAGCCGCACGCCGCTCGCCGCGCGGCTCGCCGATCTCGGCGACGCGCTCGCCCGTATCCATGCGGCGAAGGCGGTGAGCTTTGCGCTCGACTGCCCGGCGACCATCGCCGTCGCCTGCGAGCCGCAGGATGTCGACGAGATTTTCGGCAACCTGCTCGACAACGCGTTCAAGTACACGGCGGCCAGCGTGGCCTGCGATGTTCGCGAGGTTGGCCGGCAAACGATCGTCGAGATTGCCGACGACGGCCCCGGATTGAGCGCGAAAGAAATCGCCCGCGTGTTGCGTCCGGGCCAGCGGCTCGACGAGGAGACGCCGGGCTACGGCTTCGGCCTGCCGATCGCGCGCGAGCTGGTCGAATTGTACGGGGGCACGCTGGCGCTGGCGGCGCGCGAGCGCGGGCTCTTGGTCACGGTCACGCTGCCGGCATCGCGTTGACATCGCAGCCGGTGCGATCCGCAGGCATGACGCGCTAGGCAAATCGCCCCTCCGCATCGAGGATCCACGTCCGGTCGCAGAAGGCGACGTAGATGCGCTCCTGGCCGAGCGCGACGCCGAGCTCGATCGCCAGCTCGTTGAGCATCGCTTCGATCTCCGCATCGGCGAGGTGGCCGAGGTAGGCGTGCACGGCCTCGCCGGTGAAGGTGGCGACGGGCTCGCGATCGGACCCGACAGTTCCGTCCGGCCGCTTCCAGGCATAGGTCACTTCGGCGCGGCCGAACATGCCGGAGAGCGCCGGTCGCCCGGCGTCGACGCGTCGGCGCATCCACGCGCGGGCCGTGCGCACCGCCTCGGAGACGTCGTAGACGCGACCCTCCTCGTCCCATCCCTCGCGCAGGCCGACGGTGATGCGGAAGTCGCGGCGCGGGCCGTCGGACCCCGGCACGAGCTGGAAGTCGGCGGCGGTCGGCGGACGTCGCGGATCGATCATCTGGGTCTCCGGCTCAATCGCCGAAGACCACGTGGTGC
>CAZZZM010000186.1:3290-6135 GCA_964658465.1 uncultured Nakamurella sp. | reverse complement strand
GGCTTGACGTCCCGCACCACCCATTCGCCGGCCGACATCGTGCAGGCGGTGCCCTGCACGGCCCGCGTGCTGGCGCCGTCGCGCATCTCGCCGAGGAAGGCGCGGCAGACGTGCGAATCCTGCGGGTAGGCGTGGCCGACCGCGGTCAGCGATCCCTTGCGGCTCGATTTCGGGTTTTCCCAGTGCACGGTCGAGCCGTCGCCCTGCGGGTCGAGCGCGGTGGCCAGCGCCGCCTTCTCGCGACGGCGGTCCTCCTCGTCGAGCAGGGCGCCGAACGGCACGGTCGCCAGCGAGCCGGTCATGTCCTCCGGCAGCATCGAGCCCATGGGGAAGGACATCGCGCAGCCGCCGAGGGCCGGCGCCGCGCCGAGCGCCAGCCAAGCCCAAGCGCAGAGGCGCTTCGGGGGAGGAAACTCCACCGGGCGACACCCCGCCGCATTGGACTTGGCCTTCACTCGCACGCTACACCCACGCAACGCTTACGCACGAAGGGACTGTATGCTTGGACGCGTTAAAGAGCCGTGACCCCTCGCTGGCCGACGATCCGTTCGCGGTATTCGGCGCCTGGCAGGACGACGCGACGGAGACCGAGCCGAACGATCCGACCGCGATGGCGGTGGCGACGCTCGATGCCGACGGCCTGCCCGACGTCCGCATGGTGCTGCTGAAGGCCTGGGACGCGCGCGGCTTCGTCTTCTACACGAACTTCGAGAGCGCCAAGGGCCGCGAGCTCGCCGGCCATCCGAAGGCCGCAGCGCTGTTCCATTGGAAGACGCAACGCAAACAGATCCGCATCCGCGGGCCGGTCGGCATCGTCACCGCGGCCGAGGCGGACGCCTATTTCGCGAGCCGGCCGCGCGGCAGCCGCATCGGCGCCTGGGCCAGCGCGCAGTCGCGGCCGATCGAGAGCCGCGCCGCGCTCGAAGCCGCCGTCGCCGCGGTCGAGGCGCGCTATCCCGAGGAGGTGCCGCGCCCGCCGCACTGGAGCGGCTTTCGCATCGCGCCGTTGCAGATCGAGTTCTGGTCGGACGGCGCGCATCGCCTGCACGATCGCACCCTCTTCGCCCGCCCCACCGTCGACGGCCCATGGACGAAGACGCGGCTGTCGCCGTGAGCACGCCGCCCGCGGGCGACCGGCTCTACCCGTCGCGGCCGTTCCTCGCCGCGAGCCTCGCCGTGTTCCGGGAGGGCAGGGTGCTGCTGGCGCGCCGTGCCGCGGCCCCCTTCGCCGGCCGCTACACGCTGCCGGGCGGCCTCGTCGAGCCGGGCGAGAGCCTCGCCGAAGCGGCGTTGCGCGAGATGCACGAGGAAGTCGGCGTGACGGCGCGCCTCCTCGGCTTCAACGACCATGTCGAGGTGGTCGATCGCGACGAGGCTGGCCGCGTGCGCCATCATTACGTGATCGCCTCCTTCGTCGGCGCGTGGACGGCGGGCGAGGGCACGCCCGGGCCGGAGGCGGCGGATGTCGTCTGGGCCGATCGCGACACCGCCGCGCGCCTGCCGACGACGGAGCATCTGCCGGCGCTGCTCGCCTCCGCCTGGGCGATCGCCGACGCCGGTGCCGCATGAGGTCTGCTGCCATCGCGCGCATCGTCCCCCACGCAGCGGGAGCGGGGGCGCACCCGACCAAGCGTCGCGCGTGTCGTGGGGCCGGAGTTGTACAACAAGGCCTTGCATTTACCTTGGCGTTGGCTCTGGCGACATCGCCTGCGCTCGCCGCGTCGCGGCAGCACGAGCACGAGCGCGAGGCCAAGCAGCCGCCCGCGCCGCCGGTCGCCACGCCGGCGCCCCCGCCCGACACCCGGCCCTACGATCAGCAGCTCTTCAGGCTCGCCGAGATCCTCGGGGCGCTGACCTATCTGCGCGGCGTCTGCGGTGCCGGCGATGCCGACTCTTGGCGCGCGCGGATGCAGACGCTGCTCGAGGCGGAGGGCAAGCCGGATGCGCGCCGCGACCGCCTCGCCGGCGCGTTCAACCACGGCATGCAGGGCTATGCCTTGTCCTACCGCAGCTGCACGCCGAACGCCCGCTTCGTGATCCAGCGCTTCCTCGCCGAGGGCGCCGACCTCGCCCGCGGCCTCGAGAACCGCTACCGGCCGGGCTAGCCGCGTCAGTCGCCCGTCGCGGATCGTCCGGCGAGCAGCGGCGCGTGAGCGGCGAGCCGGCGCGAGGCGAATTCGGTGAACAGCCGCACGCGCTTGGTCCTGCGGGTCTCGCCCTGCGTGAGGGTCCACAGCGTCCCGTAGAGGTGCAGGTCGGTGCCCGGCACCCGCGCCAGCGACGGGTCCGCGTCGCCGATGAAGCACGGCAGCGTCGTCATCCCGAGCCCCTGCCGTACGGCGGCGATCTGCGCCTCGGCGTCGGCGGTCCGGAACGGCACCTCCGCGGTGCGCACCTCGCCGGCGCCGGCCCAGTCCGGAACGCCATGCTGGCTGATGACGATCCACCGGACGGGGTCGGGCGCCCCGGCCCGCCACGCGGCCAATCGCGCGCGGGACATGTAGACGCCGCCGAAGACCTCCGGTCCCTTGAGGCCGTGGAGATTGAGCGGCAGCGTCTTGCGGTCGTAGACCACGCGGATCGCGACGTCCGCCTCGCGGTTGGTCAGGTTCGCCAGCTCGCCCGACGACAGGATGTCCATCTCGATGTCCGGGTGCAGCCGCGCGAAATCGGCGAAGTCCGGCATCAGCAGATGCGACGCGAGAGGCGGCGCCAGCGTCACCCGCAGCAGCCCGCGCACGCTCTGATCGCGCCCGAACACGCGCGTCTCCAGCTGGCGCGACGAGGCTTCCATCTGGTCCGCGAACTCGAGGACCTCCTCGCCCGCCGCCGTCGGGCGGTAGCC
>CAZZZM010000186.1:0-3190 GCA_964658465.1 uncultured Nakamurella sp. | reverse complement strand
CGCACCACCGATGTGCGCGCGTCCGCACTCAACGCGCGACGCCGGCGGACCCACGTCTGGGCCGCGGGGACACCTCCCCGACAGGAGACGTCATGGGAAAGCTGGAAGGTAAGGTCGCCGTCATCACCGGTGGCTCGAGCGGTATGGCGCTGGCGAGCGCCAAGCTCTTCGTCGAGGAGGGCGCCTACGTGTTCATCACGGGTCGTCGGCAGGAGGCCCTCGACGAGGCCGTCCGGCTGATCGGCCGCAACGTGACCGGCGTGCGCGGCGACGCGGCCGATCTCGACGACCTCGATCGCCTGTACGACACGGTCGCGCGGGAGAAGGGCCGGATCGATGTCCTGTACGCGAGCGCCGGCATCGGCGAGGCGGTGCCGCTCGGCGAGATCACCGCGGCGCATTTCGATGCGACCTTCGGCCTGAACACGCGCGGCACGCTGTTCACGGTGCAGAAGGCGCTGCCGCTGTTCAACGACGGCGGATCGATCTTCATGACCGGCTCCGTCGCGTCGGTGAAGGGCTTTCCGGGCTATGGCGTCTATGCGGCCAGCAAGGCCGCGTTGCGGTCTTTCGCGCGCACCTGGCTCAACGAGCTGAAGGGCCGGAACATCCGCGTGAACGTGCTGAGCCCGGGGCCGATCGCCACGCCGATGCAGGACCAGGTCCTCACCGCTGAGGCGAAGCAGATGTTCGAGACGCTGATCCCGCGCGGAACGATGGGGCGGCCCGAGGAAATCGCGGCGGCCGCGCTGTTTCTCGCGTCGGACGAGTCGAGCTTCGTCAACGGCGTCGACCTCGCCGTCGACGGCGGCTTCTCGGCCATCTGAGGGAACGACCGCGCCCGCCGCGCCGTCGCCCTGCGAAACCCAACAATGTTGGCATTCCTACCAAACCCGGATCGGGGACAATCGTCATGAGCTACGCAATCGTCGGCTTCGGCAAGATCGGCCAGGCCCTCGCCCACGCCTTCGCCCGCAGGAACATCGACGTCAGGGTCGCCGGCCGGCGGCCGCCCGAGGCGCTGGCGCCGCAGGCGCAGGCGATCGGGCCGGGGGTCGTCGCCACCTCGCTGCGCGAGGCGCTCGAGGCCGATACGATCTTCCTCGCGGTGCCGTTCGGCGAGCATCGCGCGGTCGCGAAGGCGCTGCCGAATTGGGACGGCAAGACGGTGATCGACGCGATGAACTCGCTGGCCCCTCTCGCGGAGCAGGAAGGCCTCCTGTCGTCCGTCTTCGTCGCCAAGGCGTTCGCCGGCGCAAGGCTCGTCAAGGGCTTCAATCACCTGGGCGCGGCCAAGCTGGCGAGCGACCCGGTCGTCGCGGGCGGCCACCGCGTCGTCTTTCTGGCCGGCGACGACGAGGACGCGGTCGCCTCCGTGGCGGCCTTGGCGAAGCAGCTCGGGTTCGCGCCGGTTAGGCTGGGTCGGCTCGAGGAGGGCGGCGCGCTGGTGCACGGACGCGACGGCGCCTGGGGCCGGCTGATCTTCCAGGATGTCTTCAAGACGGAGCCGTGAGGGCGCGGGCGGGTCCCCACGGCCTCCTGGCGCGCCAAGGACGATGGAGGCGGGCGCGCCGGGGAAGATTTCGCGGCGCGGACGGCCTATAAGGCCGCCGACCCGCAGACCAGGACCAGAATACAGATGTCGATGATCGACTCCATCCGGCGGCAGATGACGCCCGTCCATTCCGCCGGCTACCCGTTCATCGCCGCCTTCGCCGTGGTGACGCTGATCCTCTATTATTTCCTCGGACCGGTGTCGTGGATCGGTGCGATCCTCACCGCCTGGTGCGTCTATTTTTTCCGCGATCCGCCGCGCGTGACGCCGCAGGACGACGCGCTGGTCGTGTCGCCGGCCGACGGCTACGTGTCGTCCATCGGCCTGTTCACGCCGCCGCCGGAGCTCGGCCTCGGCGCCGAGCCGATGCAGCGCGTCTCGGTCTTCATGTCGGTGTTCGATTGCCACGTGAACCGCGTGCCGGTCACCGGGCGCATCGCCAAGGTCGCCTACAAGCCCGGGCAGTTCGTCTCGGCCGATCTCGACAAGGCGTCCGAGGTCAACGAGCGCAACTCGCTGGTCATCGACGGCGTGCGCGGCCGGTTCGGCGTCGTGCAGATCGCCGGCCTCGTCGCCCGCCGCATCCTGTGCTTCTCGAAGCAGGGCGACACGCTGTCGGCCGGCACGCGGTTCGGGCTGATCCGCTTCGGCTCGCGCGTCGACGTCTACATGCCGCCGGGCGCGCGCCCGCTGGTGGCGCTCGGCACCAAGGCGATCGCCGGCGAGACGGTGCTCGCCGAGTTCTCGGCGGTCGATGCGCGCCACTTCCAGCAGAGCTGAGCCCGCGCGTAGGGTCGTGGGCGCGGCCCCGTTTCTTGCGCGTAGGCCCGGAGACGCATGAGCGACGCGGAGGCGACGGACGACGAGCTGGTCGCGCTCGTCGCCAGAGGCGACAAGGCGGCGTTCGCACGCCTCGTCTCGCGTCATCAGGCGCGCCTCGTGGCCCTCGTCGCCCGCTCGCTCGGCAGTCGCGCCGCCGCGGAGGATATCGTGCAGGAGGTCTTCACCAAGGCCTGGGTCAAGGCGCCGCTCTGGCAGGTGCGGGACCCCGGTCGCGCCAGCTACGCGGCGTGGCTGTCGCGGGTCGCGGTGAACCTGTCGATCGACCAGATGCGCAAGGTCCGGCCGACGACGCTCGACGCCGTCGACGAGCCGCCGGATCCGGCGCTGCCGGCCGATGCCGCGATCATCGCGCGCGAGCGCGCCGCACGCGTCGAGGCGGCGATCGCCGGGCTGCCCGAGCGCCAGCGGATGGCGATCGGGCTGACCTACGACGCCGAACTGTCGAACGCCGACGGCGCCGCGGCGATGGGCGTCTCGGTCGGCGCCTTCGAATTGCTTCTGGTGCGCGCGCGCCGCACGCTGCGCCAGAGCCTGCGCGAGAGTTCGGACGACGAGTGAGATGATGGAGCTTTCCACCTTCGAGGATCTGCTCGACCGGCACGGCGGCGACGTCGCGCGCTGGCCGGCCGATCGCCAGGCGGCGGCACGCGCGCTGCTCGCGAACTCGCCGGCGGCGCGGACGATGCGCGACGCGATGATCGAGGTGGAAGCCGTGCTGCGCCGGCCGCCCGTCGCGGTCGCCGGCCTCGACGGCGTCGCCGCCCGCGCGACGCGCCACCGCCAGGAGACGCC
>CAZZZM010000185.1:0-6147 GCA_964658465.1 uncultured Nakamurella sp. | reverse complement strand
CTGATCCTCAATCTCATGCCCTGCGTGCTGCCGGTCCTGAGCCTGAAGTTCATCTCGGTGGTGAGCCAGGGCGGCCGGGCGCCGGCGGCGGTGCGCGCCGGATTCCTGGCGACGGCCGCGGGCATCATCGTCTCCTTCCTCGCCATCGCGGGTGTGCTGATCGCGGTGAAGGCGGCGGGCCGCACGGTCGGCTGGGGGCTGCAGTTCCAGGAGCCCGCCTTCATCGCGGCGATGGCGGTGCTCGTCACGATCTTCGCCTGCCACCTCGCCGGCCTGTTCGAGGTGCCGCTGCCGCGCTTCATCGCCAATGCCGCTTCGAGCCGGACCGGGCCGGACGAGAGCCTCGCCGGCCATTTCGTCACCGGGGCCTTCGCCACCCTGCTCGCGACGCCTTGCTCGGCGCCGTTCCTCGGCACGGCGGTCGGCTTCGCCCTCGCCGGCGATGCCGGCGTCATGCTCGGCATTTTCCTCGCGCTCGGCATCGGCCTCGCCCTGCCCTATCTCGCCATTGCCACGGTCCCGAGCCTCGCGGCGAAGATGCCGAAGCCGGGCCGATGGATGCTGTGGCTGAAGCAGCTCATGGCCGTGCCGCTGGCAGCCACGGCGGTGTGGCTGGTGACGATCCTCGCCGCGCAGGTCGGGTTCGTCGCCGGGCTCGCGGTGGCGCTGCTGCTCGTCACCATCGCCCTGCTGCTCTCGGCGCGCGGCCGCCTGCCCGAGGCGCGTCGCGGCCTCGCCCTTCCGGTCGTGGCGGTGATCGGCCTCGCGACGATCCTGCTCCCGGACGTCATCGCCGCACATGTAGGCGAGCGCGGCGCCGCGTCAGATGGGGCGATCGCCTGGACCGCGTTCGACCGCGACCGGATCCGCAGCCTCGTCTCGCAGGGCAAGACGGTGTTCGTCGACGTCACGGCGGATTGGTGCCTGACCTGCCAGGCCAACAAGCGCTTCGTCCTCTCTAAGGGCGACCTCGCCAAGCGGCTCAACAGCCAGACCGTGTCGATGCAGGCGGACTGGACGCGACCCGACCCGGCGATCGGCGCCTATCTCGCCGGCTACGGCCGCTACGGCATCCCGTTCAACATCGTCTATGGCCCGAACGCGCCGGGCGGGGTCGTGCTGCCGGAGCTGCTGACCGCGACCGACGTCACCGCCGCGCTCGACAAGGCCTCGGGCGCGCGCGCCTCCCTAGCGCCGGCCCGGACGCTGGCATCCACAGGCACGACGCCGCCCTGAGGCGAGGCCCGTTGCGGCACGCCTGGTAATCCGCGAGAACGCGGCATGTGCAAGCGCGTCCTCCACGTCGTCACCAACGTCGCGCATTATGCCGACCCGAGCCAGCCGACGGGGCTGTGGCTGTCCGAGCTGGCGCACGCCTACGACGCCTTCGCCGCGCGCGGCTGGGAGCAGCGCCTCGTGAGCCCGAAGGGCGGCCCGACGCCGCTCGAGCCGCGCTCGCTCAAATGGCCCTATCTCGACGCCGCGACCAAGGCCTGGCGCGCCAAGCCGTCCCACCGGGACCTGCTGGCCGCCACCGCCAGCCCCGGCGATATCGACGGCGCCGCCTACGACGCGATCTACTTCACCGGCGGCCACGCCGTCATGTGGGACTTCCCCGACGACGAGGGTCTGCAGCAGCTCACGCGCGAGGTCTACGAGAGCGGAGGGATCGTCGCCTCGATCTGCCACGGCTATTGCGGCTTGCTGAACACGCGGCTGTCGGACGGCAGACTGCTGGTCGAGGGCCGGCGCCTGACCGGCTATTCCTGGCGCGAAGAGGTGCTGGCCGGGGTCGCCAAGAAAGTGCCCTACAACGCCGAGGACGAGATGCGGCGACGCGGCGCCATCTACGGCAAGAACATGCTGCCGTTCACGTCGAACGTCGTCGTGGATGGACGACTGGTGACCGGGCAAAACCCGAACTCGGCGAAGGCGACGGCAGAGGCGGTCGTTGCGCTCGGCTAGGATGCTTTTGCGCGGGAGCCGACCGTCAGTTCTCGTCGAAGCATCCGCTGAAGGAGACGCTGCTGGCGCCGTCGGCCCGGGCGTGGCACTCGTTGTCGTAAGGGACGAGCCGGTTGCCGCCCATCGAGGCGCAGACCGGCGTCACGCGATCGCAGCTTCCGTCCGTCACCGCCACGCTGCGGCCGGTCACGAGCGCCGCGTCGTCGTCGGCGTAGGCCGCACCGCAGGAAAGCGTGCCGATGACCAGCAGAGCAGCGCCGAGAAATCTCATGTCGGTCCCCTAACGCGATCGGCCTCGTCCGGACGATCGATATTTAGCGAACGTTCATCTTCGCGGCGGGGTTCCGCCCGACCCTCCTCGCGCGCCGCTTCGAACACCTCCCAGGCGGCGCCGGCGTTGAGCGCGGCGATGGCGAGCCCGACGACCAAGTCCGGCCACGGCGAGCGCGTCGCGGCGGTCACGGGGGCGACCGCGACGATCGCCAGATTGGCGAGGACGTCGTTGCGCGCGGAGAGGAAGGCGGCGCGCACGAGGCTGCCGCCTCCCGCGCGCTGCGCGGCGAGAAGCCAAGCGCAGGTGGCGTTGACCCCCAGCGCGCCGAGCCCGGTGAGTCCGAGCGCGATCGGCGCCGGCGGCGTCCCGCTCGACCAGCGAATCCAGGCCATGACGAGGGTGGCGAGGCCCGGCACGAGGATGATGGCGGCCAGCGCCATGCCGAGCCGCGCCCGCGCCGGCGCCGACCAGGCGAGCCCGACGATCAGCAGGATTCCGATCGACGCGTCCTCCAGGAAGTCGACGCTGTCGGCGAAGAGGGAGACCGAGCCGATCGCCAGCGCCACGGCGGCCTCGACCGCGAAATACCCGAGGTTGAGCGCCGCGACGATGCGCGCGACGCGGATGAGCGCACGATCGTCCGATTCGCTCATGCTCTCCCCTCCGCCATGACCAACAAGCTCTTAATCACGTTCGCCAATTGCCACTCAAAAGCCGCGGCTTTGAAACCCGCTGTGTCCGCCTCGCACTAGCTGAAAATCGGCGCCGCACGTAACTAACGACCACCGGCAACGGCGCCGGCTGGACGGACGATTCACTCGAGATTTCCGGGGCAGATTAAGTGGCAGAGAACACGTTGAGCCTGAACAAGACCCTGATGCTTTTCGGGCTTGCCGCGCTTGCGATGATTGCTGCCGCGGTGTTCGCGACGATGCCGTCGGCCGGGCAACTCGAGGCGCGCGAGCGCACCGCCCGCAACCCCTGCCATACCGAGCAGGTCGCGCTCGATCAGGGTTATGGCGTGAGCCGGATGGTCGAGCGGCGCGTCTGCGACGACTACTGATCGTCCGGACGCCGGGGCGCTCGCGGCGACGGGGGCGCCAGGCTCGCGATGAAGGCTTCGCGCGACGCCGGCAGCGCCTTCCCGTGCGGGGCGTAGACGTCCCGGTCGAGGAAGTAGCCGGTCAATAGGAAGCCGGCCCGCACGTCCTCCGGCGTCGCCTCGCCCTCTCCGGCGCGCAGGAAGTCCGGCAGCGCGAGCATCTTGTCGCGATAGGGCGCGCCGGCGATGCGCGACACGGCACGACCCGACTTCGGCGAGACGTACACCAACTCCTCCCGCGCGCCGGTCGCCGCGCACGAGTCGAGGTCGAGCCCGTATCCGCTTTCCGCGAGGATCGCCGCCTCGAGCAGCACGAATCGCGGCGCCGCCGCCAGCGGCTGCTCGAGCAGCGCGACGATCTCGAGCGCCACCTCGTACAGCGGCTCGCTCGGCTCGCGCTCGGCGAGAAGACGCATCAGCTCGCTCAGGAAATTGAGCCCGTGCAGGCTGGCGGGCTGTGCCATCAGCGTCGCGGCGCGCTGGTTGGTCGTTTCGACCGCGTAGGTGCCGAGGTGCTCGTCGAGCCGGGCGCGCCACGTCACTTCGACCTCGTTGCCGGGCTGCAGCAGCGGCGCCATCCGCTTGCCGCGACCGCCGCGCACCAGGCCGAGATGGCGGCCGTGGGCCCGCGTCATCACCTCGAGGATGACGCTCGTCTCGCCATAGCGGCGGCCGCCGATGATGAGCCCCTCGTCGCGCCATTCCATGTCGAGCGCCATAGCACAGCGGTCGCGATTCCCGGTTGATTCCGATCCCGGAAAGGATTAGCCAAGCACCTTCACGAGGTTTTCCGACTCCGATGGCCCAGAGCCTTATCGTATATCGAGCGCCACTGACGGGACGAGGCTGAGGCCTCGGTCGCCCGCCACTGGCGCTTACCCGAGGCCCTCAGGGGCCTTTTTTATTGTCCGGAAAACCAGCCCGCCAACCCGAGATCGCAACCATGTCCGAGATCGCTGACACCAAGCCCCGCGAGATGACCGGCGCGCAGATGGTCGTCCAGGCCCTGAAGGACCAGGGCGTCACCACCCTCTTCGGCTACCCCGGCGGCGCGGTGCTTCCGATCTACGATTCGCTTTACGGGCAGAAAGACATCAAGCACGTGCTGGTGCGCCACGAGCAGGGCGCGGCGCATGCGGCCGAGGGCTACGCGCGCTCGTCGGGCAAGGTCGGCGTGCTGCTCGTCACCTCCGGCCCCGGCGCGACCAACGCCATCACCGGCCTGACCGACGCGCTGCTCGATTCGATCCCGCTGATCTGCATCACCGGCCAGGTGCCGACGCATCTCATCGGCTCCGACGCATTCCAGGAATGCGATACGGTCGGCATCACCCGGCATTGCACGAAGCACAACTACTTGGTCCGTTCGATCAAGGACTTGCCGCGCATTCTTCACGAGGCGTTCTATGTCGCGAGCCACGGCCGGCCGGGCCCCGTCGTGATCGACATCCCGAAGGACGTTCAGTTCGCGCGCGGCCTCTACGACGCCACGGTGACGACCGAGCACAAGACCTACAAGCCGCAGCTCGACGCCGATCCCGTCCGCATCGAGCAGGCGGTCGCGATGATGGCGGCGGCCCGCAAGCCGGTCTTCTATACCGGTGGCGGCGTCATCAACGCCGGGCCGGAGGCCTCGCGCCTGTTGCGCGAGCTCGTCGCGCTGACCGGCTTCCCGGTCACCTCGACGCTGATGGGCCTCGGCGCCTACCCGGCGACCGGCGAGGCCTGGCTCGGCATGCTCGGCATGCACGGCACCTACGAGGCCAACCACGCGATGCACGATTGCGACGTGATGGTCTGCATCGGCGCGCGGTTCGACGACCGCATCACCGGCCGGCTCGACGCCTTCTCGCCCGGCTCGCGCAAGATCCACGTCGACATCGATCCCTCCTCGATCAACAAGATCGTCAAGGCGGACGTGCCGATCATCGCCGATTGCGCCCATGCGCTGCGCGCGATGATCGAGACCTGGAAGGCGCGCAGGGCGAAGCCCGACGCGGCGGCTCTGGCGGCCTGGTGGCGCGAGATCGACACCTGGCGCGGCCGCAAGTCGCTCGGCTTCAAGCCGTCGAAGACGACGATCAAGCCGCAGCATGCGGTCCAGCGCCTCTACGAGCTGACCAAGGGCCGCGAGACCTACATCACGACCGAGGTCGGCCAGCACCAGATGTGGGCCGCGCAGCACTACGGCTTCGACGAGCCGAACCGCTGGATGACCTCCGGCGGGCTCGGCACGATGGGTTACGGCCTGCCGGCGGCCATCGGCGTGCAGATGGCGCATCCGGACGCGCTCGTCGTCGACGTCGCGGGCGAGGGCTCGATCCTGATGAACATGCAGGAGATGTCGACGGCGGCGCAGTACCGGCTGCCGGTCAAGATCTTCATCCTGAACAACGAGTACCTCGGCATGGTCCGCCAGTGGCAGGAGCTGCTGCACGAGAAGCGCTACTCGGAGAGCTATTCGCACTCCCTGCCCGACTTCGTGAAGCTCGCCGAGGCCTACGGCGCGCACGGCATCCGCGTGTCGGACCCGGCCGACCTCGACGCGGCGATCCAGGAGATGATCGATTATCCCGGCGCGGTGATCGTCGACTGCCTCGTCGACAAGCTGGAGAACTGCTTCCCGATGATCCCGTCGGGCAAGGCGCACAACGAGATGATCCTCGCCGACGACGCCGATCTCGAGCTCGAGACCATGATCGACGCCAGAGGCCGCGAGCTGGTGTAGCGCGCCGCAGTTTTCCCTTCTCCCGCGAGCAGGAGAAGGGTTCAACTGAGCATCGACCCCATGAACGCCCCGACCCTG
>CAZZZM010000184.1:3901-6148 GCA_964658465.1 uncultured Nakamurella sp. | reverse complement strand
CGACGAGCGCCGAGTCGCTGCGGTGGAACAGGGGGCGGGCCGGCGTCGGCGGGACCTCCGGCTTGGCCGGCGGCGCGTCGTCGAGGCTCGCGTCGGGCGCCGGCGGCGTCGAGGCGGGCAGGGCGTCGAGCGGCGTCGCGTCGATCGCCGGGGACACCTGGCGCGGCGCCGGCGGGATCGCGTCCATCGCCGGCCCCACGCGCTCGGCCGGCACCTGCCAGTGGAACGCGTCGAGCTTGCCCGTCGTCGGCGAGGCCGGCGCCCAATGGTCGTAGACGATGCCGTCGGCGACCCAGGCGGGATCGAGCGGCGCGCGCGAGGCCCGCGCCAGCCATTCGCGCCATTGGCCGAGATCGCCGTGCTCGGCCTCCTCCAGCTCGGCCATGATCAGGCAGGCGCGCACGCTCGGCTGCTTGCCCTCGGCGATCAGCGGCGCCATCGCCTTGCGCGCCTCGCCGAAGTCGCGGGTCGCCAGCGCGGCGCGCGCGACCACGATGCGGCTCACCGGGTCGAACGAGGCGATCCCCATCAGCGTGCGGGCGCGCGACAGCCGGTCGGTCGTGGAATCGCCGGGGCGGACGTCGAGATAGGCGCGGGCGACGTCGGGGTGCTGGCAGCGCGGCCACGCCTTCTCGATGAGCTTCGAGGCCTTGCCGATGTCGCCGCGGCGGCTCAGCAGGTTGGCGGCGACGACGATGGCCGGCGCGAGGTCGGGCGCGCGTTTCATCGCCGCGCGGGCGAACTTGAGGGCCTCGTCGGGCGCCGAGAGTTCCTTGTCGTAGGCGATCGCGGTCTCCAGCACGGCGCGCTGGCGCTCGCCCGTCGCCTTGTCGACGAGCTTGGCGGCGATCGAGGTCTCGACGGTGGCCAGCGCCTGTTCCCAGTCGCCGGTGGAGGCGCGGTGCTCGAGCACCGCCTGCGCCGACCACGGCAGCGGCGTCGTGCGATGCGCGGCGGCGGCGAAGTGGCGGGCGGCCTCGTCGTCGCCACGCCGCGCCGCCTCCGCATGCAGCCCGCGCAGGCCGAGCACGCGCGTGTCGTTGCGCTGCGCCAGGGCCTCGAAGGCGGTGCGCGCCTCGAAGCCGTCGTCGTTCATATGCGCGGCCTGGGCGCGCAGCATCAGCGCGAGCGGGTCGTTGCGCAGGTGCCGGCTCGCCTGCGTCGCAGCTTTGCCCGCGGCACGGGCGTCGCCGGCCGCCGCGGCGATCAGCCCGCGCGAGAGGGCGGCGTAGCCCTTGTCGCGCCGGCGCTGGCGCGAGAACACGGCCACGAAGGACGGGAAGCCGAGCACGAAGCGCACGATCGTCCAGACGACGATCGCCGCGACAGCGATCGCCAGGACGAGCAGCGCCGCCGAGGTCGAGACGATGGCGCCGAACCAGTCGAGCTCGACATGGCCGGGATGGTGGATCAGCCACACCCCGCACCAGGCGACGAGGGCGAGGACGACGAGGTAGGCGACGACGCGGATCATGATTTCCGATTACCCAGCGAGGCGATCGCCTGTTGTTGCAGGCCGCGCGCCGCGTTCATCGCCTCGACATGCGTCTTGGCGAGCGCGCCCCAGGCGTCGGACTTGGCCTTGGCGTCGGCGGGCAGGCCGTCCCAGGTGGCATAGGCGCCGGCGACATCGTCGTGGGCGAGATCGGCCTCGATGCGCGACACGCGCGAGCCGACATCGTCGCCGTCGCTGGAGCCGGCGCTGCGGACGGAGACCATCGAGGCCATGCCGCTCTTCAGCCTTTCCATCAGCCCGGCGTTCGGCGGCGCCTTGTTGGCCGTCGCCAGGATCGTGTCGGCGAGCGGCGCGAACTTCTTGGCCAACATCTGCGCGGAGGGCACGCCCTTGTCGGCATTCTCCTTGAGGACCGCGACCTTGGCCGGGTCGGCGTCGAGCGTGCTCAGCGCCGCGACCTGGCCGGCGTAGGGCGCGCCGCGGGCGATCGTCTGCACGAGACTGTCGGCGACGACGGCGAGCGCCGGCGCGCTGGTGACCTTGGCCTCGAGGCCTTTCTGCCCGTCCTGCAGCGCGGCGACGGCGCTCTGCGTCGTCGCGTCCTCCTTCTTCAGCCCGTCGATCGTCGCCGCGAGCGCGGTCACCTTGCCCTGAAGATCCTTGACGTCGGCACCCTGCGCCTTCAGCGCATCGACGCTGCCGCCGAGCGCGGCGACCTTGCTGTCGATCTGCGGATCGCCCGCGCTCTTCTGCTTCAGCGCGTCGACATCGGACTGCAGGCCGGCGATCTT
>CAZZZM010000184.1:2378-3801 GCA_964658465.1 uncultured Nakamurella sp. | reverse complement strand
CGGCTCGACATGGTCCGCGGAATTGAGCGGGCCGCGCGTGTCGCTGGCGGTCCATTCCGACTGCTCGCGACGCAATCCCGCCTGCGCCGTCTGCTCGCCGCCGGCCGGCGGCGTCGTGCCGACGGTCTTGTCCTCGCCTTCGTCAGCCATGTCGATCCTCTTTCCGCCGCGTCGTCTTAGACCCGTTTCCGCCGGGGGGGAATTGGCCCCGGCGGCAAAGAAGGTCGTCGTGAAAGGCGAAGACGAAGCTGCAACGTCGCTTTGCGATCGAGGGTTTCAAAGGCATTCGAGCGTCGTGGTCCGGCGCGCCGCGGCGCGCAGCGCCGCCCGCATCACGCGTCGTCCTCGCTCGCGAACAGTCCGAACTGCGGCGGCGGCTGGGTCGGCGCCGCGAGCCCGAGATGGGCGAAGGCGTGCGGGGTCAGCAGCCGCCCGCGCGGCGTTCGCTGGAGCAGGCCGCGCTGAATCAGGAACGGCTCGATGATGTCCTCGATCGCGTCGCGCGGCTCGGACAGCGCGGCCGCCATGGTCTCGATGCCGACGGGGCCGCCGCCGAACGAGGTGGCGATGGTCTTGAGGTAGCGCCGGTCCATCTGGTCGAGGCCGATGTTGTCGACGTCGAGCAGGCCGAGCGCCTTGTCGGCCAGCCGGCGGGAGATCTCGGCCTCGCCGTCGACGACGGCGAAATCGCGCACGCGGCGCAGCAGGCGCCCGGCGATGCGCGGGGTGCCGCGGGCGCGGCGCGCGATCTCGTTGGCGCCCTCGGCGCTCATGCCGATGCCGAGCACGCGGGCGCCGCGGCGCACGATGCTCTCGAGCTCCTCGACGGTGTAGAACTCGAGCCGGATCGGGATCCCGAAGCGGTCGCGCAGCGGCGTCGTCAGCAGGCCCGCGCGGGTCGTCGCGCCGACCAGCGTGAAGCGGGCGAGGTCGATCTTCACCGAGCGCGCGCCGGGGCCCTCGCCGATCATCAGGTCGAGCTGGAAATCCTCCATCGCAGGATAGAGGATCTCCTCCACCGCCGGGTTGAGGCGATGGATCTCGTCGATGAAGAGCACGTCGCGCTCCTCGAGCCCGGTGAGCTGCGCGGCGAGGTCGCCGGCCTTGGCGATGACCGGGCCGGAGGTCGAGCGGAAATTGACGCCGAGCTCGCGCGCCACGATCTGCGCCAGCGTCGTCTTGCCGAGGCCGGGCGGCCCGACGAACAGCACGTGATCGAGCGCCTCGCGCCGCGCCTTGGCCGCCTCGATGAACACGCGCAGGTTCTGCCGCGCCGCCGCCTGGCCGGTGAAGTCGGCGAGCGACAGCGGCCGCAGCGAGGAATCGGGATCGCTGTCGAGCGGGTCGGCGCCGACGAGGCGTTGCGGCGAGGTGGCCAAGGGCTGTCCCGAATCGTCGTCGAAAGGAGGTGACCGGCGACGAA
>CAZZZM010000184.1:0-2278 GCA_964658465.1 uncultured Nakamurella sp. | reverse complement strand
GACTTGGCCGCCTCCGGCATGCCGTGCGGTCCGCCCTCCGGCGCGTCGGAGAAGCGCATCAGCATCTCGACCTCCGCGCCGAGCGTGGTCTTGTAATAGGCGACCGCTTCCTCGCAGCGGCCATTGAAGTTCAGGTAGGGCGACACGTGCATGGCTCTTTCCCCTCTCCAATCGACGCCTTATGTGGATGGCGTCCACAAATGGATAGACGAACTAGTGTACGCTGTCCACATCAAGCAGGCCGGAGACCGGAAAAGTTGGAGATCGAGGAGGCGGCCGCGCCGCGGCGCGAGACCTATCGGCACGGCGACCTGCGGCGCGCTCTGCTTGAGGCCGGTCTGGCCCTCGCCCGCGACGGCGGGCCGGAGGCGGTGGTGCTGCGCGAGGCGACCCGCCGCGCCGGGGTCGTGCCCAACGCCGCCTACCGCCACTTCGCCAACCGCGACGATCTCCTCGACGCCGTGCGCGACGCGGCGCTGGCCAAGGTGGCCGAGGCAATCGAGGGCGAGATCGCGCGCGTCGACCCACGGCTCACGCCGCCTGATCTGGCGCGCGCCCACCTGCGCGCCGTCGGCATCGGCTATCTGGACTTCGCCGAGGCGGAGCCCGGCCTGTTTCGCGCCGCCTTCACCGCGACCGCGACGCCGACAAACCTCGAGGCGAGCCGCGGCCCGCGGGGGCTCGATCCGTTCGGGCATCTCGGCGTGGCGCTCGACCGCATGGTCGCGGCGGGGCTGCTGCCGGCCGAGCGCCGCCCGGGCGCCGAGATCCTCGCCTGGTCCTCCGTCCACGGCTTCGCGATGCTGGTCAACGAGGGGCCGCTGCGCCGTCTCCCCGCGAGCGAGCGCCGCGCCATCGCCGAGCGGCTCGTCGCGATGGTCGAGCGGGGCCTCTGAAGCTGGGCGCGCTTGGAGACAGGTCGGCCCGATGTTTGCAAGCCCTCGCGGCGACGCGTTCCAAGGGCTGAAGAGACATGATCGACGCTGTAATCCCCGCAAAGGTCGTCCAGGCGATGATCGCGCTCGGCGCGGCCAAGACGCGCCTGACGACGATGGAGCTGTTCGTCCGGGCGGCGCTGGCTGGCGCCTTTCTGGGCGTCGCCACCACCCTGGCGTTCACCGCGGCCGCGCAGACCGGCCTGCCGATCGTCGGGGCGATCATCTTCCCGGTCGGCTTCGCGATGATCGTCGTGCTCGGCCTCGACCTCATCACCGGCAGCTTCGCGCTGCTGCCGATGGCGGTGATGGCCGGCGAGGCGACGATCGGACAGATGCTCAAGAACTGGGTGGTCACCTTCCTCGGCAATTACGTCGGCTCGCTGATCTTTGCCGGGCTCATGTACTTGTCGCTGACCAGCATGGGCCACGACGGCGGCGGCCCGGCCTTCACGCCCGTGGTGGAGGGCCTCAAGAAGGCGGTCACCGCCCGCTCGGCCGGCTTCTACAATCTCGGCGCGCTCGGCGTCGGCACGGCCTTCGTGCGCGCCATGCTCTGCAACTGGATGGTCTGCCTCGGCGTCACCATGGCGCTCTGCGCCACCACCTCGGCCGGCAAGATCGTCGGCTGCTGGCTGCCGATCCTCATCTTCTTCGGTCAGGGCTTCGAGCACGCCGTCGTCAACATGTCGCTGTTCCCGCTCGGCCTGATGCTCGGCGCGCCGGCGACCGTCTACCAATATCTCGTCTTCAACGAGCTGCCGGTGACGATCGGCAATCTCGTCGGCGGCTTCCTGTTCACGGGGCTGGCGCTCTACCTCGCCTATCCCGCCGCCAAGTCGATGCGGTCGCCGGAATTCTCCGGCGCGCAGGTGCCGGCGGAATAGGGCGACGCGTCCTACACGCAGACTGCGGAAAGGCCCGGTCGCCAGAGCGATCGGGCCTTTCGCGTTCTCGACAGCGTCAGAGTGCCGTCAGATGCCCGTCGGGTAGTTCGGGCTCTCGCGGGTGATCGCCACGTCGTGGACGTGGCTCTCGCGCAGGCCGGCGCCGGAGATGCGCACGAAGCTCGCCTTGGCCTGGAAGTCGGCGATCGTCGCGGCGCCGACGTAGCCCATCGCCGCGCGCAGGCCGCCGGCGAGCTGATGCAGGATCGCGCCGGCCGGCCCGCGATAGGGCACCTGGCCCTCGATGCCTTCGGGCACCAGCTTCAGCGTGTCCTTGATGTCCTGCTGGAAATAGCGATCGGCCGAGCCGCGGCTCATCGCGCCGACCGACCCCATGCCGCGGTAGGCTTTGAACGAGCGGCCCTGGTAGAGGTAGACCTCGCCGGGGCTCTCGTC
>CAZZZM010000183.1:0-6171 GCA_964658465.1 uncultured Nakamurella sp. | reverse complement strand
CGCTTGTCACGCCGTGGCGATGTGCCTCATAAGCCGTCGCACCCCGGACACTCCGAAAGCGCTCGTAGAACACCATGATCTCGACCGGCACGTCGCGGGCCATCGCCATCGTCGCCAACGACAAGGTGGTCCACTGGCTCCTGGCTTTTCTCGAAAGTTGGAAAGCCACGAACGCGGGCCTTCCCGTCCACCTGATCCCCTACGACGACAACATCGACGTGACGCGGCGCATCGCGGCGGCCTATGGCGTCACGCTTGCCGACGTGGATCCCCTCGCTCTCGATAAACTGTCGAAGAAGCTCTATCCGCTCGGTTGGAACAAGCGGAACCGGCTGCGCAAGCTGCTCGCCCTCGCTCTTCCCCTCGACGAGGTCATCTACTTCGACGTCGACATCCTCCTGTTCCGCGACCTGACCCCGATGCTTGGGCACCTCCGGCCCGGCGTCACCGACTTCGTCGTCATCGCCCGGACCGACGACTACGTCTACAATGGTGCCGCGAAGCACTTCGACTATTTGCGCGATGCGACGCTGTTCAACGACGGGTTCTTCATCACTTCGAATAAGATCCTGTCGATCGACGACTTTTACGAAGCGATGGAGGCAGACGAGAAGACGTTCGACCAGGTCCGCCAGCGCGGCGGCCTCTATGCCCAGCCGCTGGTCAATTTCGTCGTCCACCGCAAGCGCTTGAAGATCCGGCCGGTCTTCGAGCTTGTGCCCGGCGCGTCGCCGCAGAGCTATCACAAGGCCGAAGGCGTCAGCTTCCGCGCGGATGGGCCCTACGATCGCGAGGGCGAGCCGATCACCTTCATCCATTGGCCCGGCGTGAGCCGACCGGGCAACCTGGCCTTCGACGGCGTGTGGAACGAACACCTCGCGGCCGCGACGCAGCGGATGAAGACGGCCGGCGTGGCGCTCTGACGGGTATGACGCCCAAGCCCAATTCTGCGCGCGACCCCGCAATTCGCCGTGCGAACTCCATGGCTTATTGCGAAATGCGGCGCCCCTCAATATGCCACCCCGGGTGGCCGATCCTTCGTCGGGGTGGAGCGGGGAACGCAGCCGAATGGGCGCGACAATCGACATAGGTCTGCCGGTCTACAATGGCGCGGACACGGTCGAGCGCGCGATCGCCAGCGTTCAGGCGCAGACGTACAGGGACTTCCGGCTCCTCGTCTCCGACAACGCGTCGACCGACGGCACCGGAGAGATCGTCGCTCGCCTGGCTGCACGAGATCCCCGCATCGAGCTCACGACGCATCCGACGAACGTCGGCCCCTATGCCAACTTCTCCGGCCTGATCCATCGCGCCGATGCTCCGTTCTTCGCCTTCCTCGCCGCCGACGACTGGTGGTCGCCAACCTTTCTCGAGGCGACGCATGCGGCGCTCGCCGGCGACCCCGACGCGTTGTGCTGCGTGCCGCGGACGGCGTTCTACGCGCCGAGCGGGGAGCGGCTTCACGTCACCTCGTCGACAAGCTCGCTGACCGAGGCCGATCCCACGGATCGGGCTTTGCGCTTCCTGGTCCATCCGATGGATTGCTCGCGCTTCTACGGGCTGCACCGGCTGCCGACCTTCGCGCAATGTTTCGACGGCGAGGGCGAGTTCCACGCCGGCGACTGGTACATCGTCCTTCTCGAGATCCTGGCCGGGCTGCACCTCGAGGTGCCCCATGTGCTGCTCCACCGGATTGCGACGCCGAACGAAACCTACGTCGGGCACTGGCGCGAGCAGAACAAACGTCCCTTCCGCACGCTCACCCCGCTGCGGCCGCTGCGGCGGCAGTTGAAGCGCAAGCTATCCGAGGCGCAGTTCAAGGCGATCCGGACCGCCCTGCGTCGGCTCGACCAGCGGCTCGAACGCGAGCATCGTTCGGTCGAGAAGCGCGCGCGATCGGCAGGCGTCTAAAGGCGGCTCACGCCCGCCCGTCGCGATAGACGTAGGTGGTGAACTCGTAGAGCGCGTAGCTCTGATCGAGCCGGACCTTGGTCGAAAGATCGGACAGGCAGAACGCCAGCACCTCGACCGGGCTGCGGTAGTACAGATTGTCGGCGGTGAAATTCACGCAGTTCGTCATGACGTTGAAGGCGATGCCGTCGTTGCAGAATCCGAACATGCGGCGCACCAGCGCCTGGAAGTAGCGATGCATGTCCAGGATGCTGGCGGTCAGCTTGAGGGTCAGGATGCCCGAGCAGACGACATAGTCGAAACGCCGGTCGCCGAAGTCCCACTTGAGCAGGTCGCCGACGAGGAACTCGGCGCCGGGACAAACGGCGCGTCCGTGCTCGATCGTCTCGGCGACGATATCGATCCCGGTGTACTGCAAGGCGACGCCGGCCGATTCGGCATGGCGGAGCAGGCCGCCATAGCCGCAGCCGACATCGAGCACCGTCGGCACGCGGCCGGGATCGTCGGCGCGCAAGACCTCCAGCATCTTGCCGTAGCGCAGCGCGACGTCGGCCTCGGCGCCCCAGTCGAGCCCTTTCGCCGTCGGCCCGTGCTCCTTGATCTTCTCGCCGTAGTGGCGGGCGAAGGCGTCCGATATCTCAGCGTTACGCATAGGTCGCCTCGCGCGCCTGCCGCTCGAGGAAAGCGCGCCAGCCGAGCGTCGCCGGCCGGAGATAGGTCGCGGCCTCGGGGCCCGTGTTGGCGATCAGGTCGAGGATCGAAACATAGGGCGTGAACGCGCCACCGCCGTGTTGCGGCCAGGCGGTCTTGGAATAATCCATGTAGTCGACCGAAATTCCCTCGGCCTCGAAGGCCGCGTGATCCATATAGCGGGCGGCGCCGTGGCCGGTGATGTAGCGCGTGCCTCCGACGGCGCGCACGAGGTCGAGAACGCGACGCCAGGACGTGCCCTCGACCGTCAAGTCGCTGGTGCGTTTCGCTGGCTCCCGCGCCACGGGAAGCCCGAGCCGGCGCGCCGGCACCTCGGCGCTTCTGATCAGAAGCTCGCAGAGATCCTGCACGTCGTAGACTTCCTCGACGATGGCGATCGCGTCGCGCGCGAAGGGGGCGTCGGCCAGCGCCTGCTTGAGGAAGCTCAGATGCTTGGGCCGGAAATCCTCGGCGCTCTCCAGCGCGCGGATCTCCTGGAACGAGCCCTTGCCGGCGAGCGGGATCGACAGCCATTTCTGCACGCCGCCGTGGCGGACCTGCACGCGGTTGGTGAAGCCGCCCTTGGAGAATTGCGCATCGTCGAGCCACAGATAGACGTCCGCGAGCTTCATCTGCTCGAAGAATCCCGGCCAGGGAAACAGCATCGGCTGGGAGATGACGACGGCGGTCACGTCCGCTCCCGCAGCACCTGCCTCAGCGCTTTGCATACGTGGTCGACCAGGTCCTCGTCCATGTTGTAGCCGGACGGCAGGTTGACGCCGTAGCGGGCCGGCAGGCGCCCGGCATCGTGCGGACCGACGAAGCGGCGGGAGGCGGGCCGGTCGGCGAAGGCCGGCAGGGTCGACAGGGCCGAGAAGAACGGCCGCGAGTCGATGTTGCGCCGGTCCAGCGCCGCCATCAGATCGAGCTTCTCGAGCCCGAAGGCGGGATCGAGCACGACGGTCACCATCCAATAGCTGTTCAGCGTCCCGGCCGGCTCCGCGTTCAACGTCACGCCTTCGAGCCCGGCGAGCCGGTCGCGATACCAGCCGAAGATCGCCCGCTTGTGCGCGATCAGGTCGTCGATGCGCTCCATCTGGGCGCAGCCGATCGCCGCCTGCACGGCGCTCATGCGATACTTGAAGCCGATCTCGGTGTTCTGGAAGAAGCGGTCGCCGGGCTGGCGGCCATGGTCGCGCAAAAACAGCACGCGATCCATCAGCGCCGCGTCGCCGGTCGCCAGCATGCCGCCTTCCCCCGTCACCACCGTCTTGCTGCCGTGGAACGAGAAGGCCGAGACGCGTCCGAAGGCGCCGGCTCTGCGGCCATGATGGACCGATCCGAGCGCCTCCGCCGCGTCCTCGATGAGCGCGAGGCCATGCGCGTCGGCGATCGCCTGCAGCCGCGCCCAGTCGCAGGTGCCGCCGTAGAGATCGACGCCGATGATGGCCTTCGTGGCCGGCCCGATCGCCCGCTCCACCGCCTCGGCGTCGATGCACCACGTGTCGGGACGGATGTCGACCAGGACCGGCTCGGCGCCGACGTAGGTGACGGGCGCGACCGAGGCGATCCAGGTGACGTCGGGGACGATGACCTCGTCGCCCGGCCCGATTCCCAGCGCCGCAAGCGCGAGGTGGAGCGCGGCGGTGGCGTGCGGGACGCTGACCGCCTGCGCCACGCCAACGTAATCGGCGAGCATCCGCTCGAAGCGCGCGTTGTAGGCGTAGTGATTGCCGTACCAGGCGGTGCGGGTCGCCTCGGCGGCTAGTTCGACCTCGCGGTCGGTGATCGACGGGCCGGCGACGGGAATGCGATGCGGGGCGATGAACAAGCCGGCGTCTCGATCTCGGGACTGACGGCTATAGCCATGGATGCCCATCGCGGCAATAACTGGACGTATGCCGGGCCTCTTCCGCTCGGTCGATGTTCCTAGTAGGCCTGCGCCGCATGAAAGCAGTCATCCTGGCCGGCGGCCTCGGCACGCGCATCTCCGAGGAATCCCAGCTCAGGCCGAAGCCGATGATCGAGATCGGCCATCGGCCGATCCTGTGGCACATCATGAAGATCTACGCGCACCACGGCGTCACCGACTTCATCATCTGCCTCGGCTACCGCGGATACATGATCAAGGAATATTTCGCCAATTACGTGCTGCACAATTCCGACGTCACCATCGACGCGCGCGAGAACCGCATCATCCACCACCAGTCGGAGGCGGAGCCGTGGACGATCACCCTCGTCCAGACGGGCGATGCGACGATGACCGGCGGCCGCATCAAGCGCATCGCGCCGTTCCTCGACCCCGGCGAGACGTTCTGCGCCACCTACGGCGACGGCGTCGCCGACATCGACATCACGGCCCTGCTGGCCTTTCACAAGACCCATGGGCGCCAGGCGACGCTCGCGGCCGTCATCCCGCCGGCCCGCTACGGCGCGCTCGACATCGACGGCGACCGCGTCGAGAACTTCGTCGAGAAGCCGCCCGGCGACAACACGTTCATCAACGGCGGCTTCTTCGTGCTCGAGCACGGCGTGCTCGATCGCATCGCCGACGACGCCACGTCGTTCGAGGGCGAGCCGCTGTCGTCGCTGACGCGGGACGGCGAGCTGATGGCCTATCGCCACACCGGGTTCTGGCAGCCGATGGACACGCTGCGCGACAAGAACGCGCTCGAGGCGATGTGGCAGGGCGGCCATGCGCCGTGGAAGGTCTGGCGGTGACGGAACGGCGCGTCGACCCGGCGTTCTGGACCGGCAAGCGCGTCCTGCTGACCGGACATACCGGCTTCAAGGGAGGCTGGGCGGCGCTGTGGCTCGGCGCGATGGGCGCCAGGGTCGGCGGCTTCGCGCTGCCGCCGGACACCTCTCCCAGCCTTCACGCGCTTGCCGCGGTCGATCGCGGGCTCGAGGGGCGCTTCGGCGATCTGCGCGCCGCGCCCGAAGTCGCGGCCGCCGTCGCTGAGGTCCGCCCGCAGATCGTGCTGCACATGGCGGCGCAGCCGCTGGTGCGCCGCTCCTTCGCCGCCCCGCTCGAGACGCTCGCGAGCAACGTCATGGGCACGGCGCATCTGCTCGAGGCGCTGCGGGGCGCGCCGGGGCTCGAGGCCGTCCTCGTCGTCACGACCGACAAGGTCTACGCCAACGCCGAGACCGGCCGCGCCTTCGTCGAGAGCGACCCGCTCGGCGGTCACGATCCCTACGCCGCCTCCAAGGCCGCCGCGGAGCTGGTGACGGCGAGCTGGGCCGCCAGCTTCTTCGACGCCCTGCGGGTCCCGGTGGCGACGGCCCGCGGCGGCAACGTCATCGGCGGCGGCGACTTTTCCGTCGATCGGATCGTCCCCGACATCTTCCGCGCGCTCTCCGCCGGCGCCCCCGTCGCTTTGCGCTCCCCGCAGGCGACGCGCCCGTGGCAGCACGTGCTCGACTGCCTCGCCGGCTACCTTCTGCACCTCGAGACGCTCGTGCAGGCGCCGGACGCGACGCCGCGTGCGCTGAACTTCGGCCCAGATCCGAGCCATCCGATCACCGTCGCCGCGCTCGTCGAGGCGATGCAGGCGGCCCTCGGAAGCG
>CAZZZM010000182.1:0-6243 GCA_964658465.1 uncultured Nakamurella sp. | reverse complement strand
TGGCGGAAAGGGTGGGATTCGAACCCACGGTGGGCTTGCACCCACGGCGGTTTTCAAGACCGCTGCCTTAAACCACTCGGCCACCTTTCCCCGATGCGGATAGTGGCTACAGACAAGGGGCGGGGTGCACAAGACTGTGGAAAGCACAGTGCGCCGCCGCCGACGCGGCGCGAGCGGCGGCGCGGCAAAGCGGCGCTGGCGGGCGCGTCGACAGAGGGAGGGGGATCGGGCATCGTAGGATGCCGCAACGAGCCCCAGCGGACGGGAGGATCTCCAATGGTGAAGTCTGTCTGGCTCGCGGTCGCGCTTCTGGCTGCGGCATCGCCGGCCCATGCCGCGCTGAAGCCGGGCGACCCGGCGCCGACCTTTCGGGTCGAGGCGGCGAAGGGCGGCAAGACCTTCGCCTTCGATCTCGCCGCGGCGCTGCAGAAGGGGCCGGTCGTGCTCTACTTCTACCCGAAGTCGTTCACCAGCACCTGCACGGTCGAGGCGCACGAGTTCGCCGACAACATCCCCAATTTCGAGGCGGCGGGCGCCAGCGTGCTCGGCATCTCGGGCGATGCGATCGACACGCAGAAGGAGTTCTCCTCCAAGGAGTGCCGCGACACGTTTCCTGTCGGCGCCGATCCGAGCTTCTCCGTCATCAAGGCCTACGATGCCTCGTTCGCCGGCATCTTCGCCAAGCGCATCTCCTACGTCATCGCGCCCGGCGGCACGATTTTGGAGGCGCACGAGGATTCGGAAGCCGACAGCCACATCGAGACGGCGCTGGCGGCGGTGCGGCAGTGGCAGGCCGCCCACAAGCACTAGCCGCGGCGCGACCGGTCAGCGCTTGGTGCGCGTCGGGGCGTTGAAGTCGGGCGGCTTGTCGGCGATCCAGGCCAGGAAGCGGGCGATGGTCTCGTCAGCATCGGGTCGCCGTCCGTCCGCGACGAGGCGCGCCAACTCGGCGTTCGTGAAGCGCGCATGCAGCATGCGGTGGCAGATCGGGTGGACGGGCGCGGTCTCGCGACCGCCGCGGCTCTTCGGCCGCGTGTGATGTCGCTGAACGCGGCGCCCGAGCGGGCGATGGCAGAGCCAGCAGACCGGCTCGGCCACCGCGCCCGGCTCTATTTCGAGCGGACCCAGTTGGTGCTCTTGCAGATCATCCCGCCGAGCGCGCAGCCCTTGGTGACGAGCCGGTTGCCGGACAGCGTCATCGCGCCGTCGTAGTCGCGGCCGTCCTCGGGATTGTGGGCGCTGCCGGTCCAGGTGTTGGGGCCGGCCTGGCCCATGCCGAAGAACACCTGCTGGCCGACGAAGGCCGGGCTCTTGCCGGGGTCGCGCAGCCAGACGATCGAGCCGCAATAGCCGCCGCCGCAGGGTCCGAACCGCACCTTGGCGGCGCCGTCGCTGCGCATCCACACACCGCCCACGTCGCCGGCGAAGGCGGGGGCCGCAAAGGTGCCGAGCGCCAGTGCCGCGGCGACCATTGTTGACAGACCTGTCAATCGCATTTCCATGTCCCTCCCAAGACGAACCGGGCGTACCGGCTTTTCGAACCGGCAACAATCCGTCGGCCGGGAGAGGCCTACGAAAGAGAGGCGAGCGCCGCGACCGCGGCGTTGCAGACGGCGAGGTCCTGCTCCGGCGTGCCGCCGGACGATCCGACGCCGCCGACGACCGTGCCCTCGAAGACGAGCGGCAGCCCGCCGGCGAGCGGCAGGCGGCCGGGGAAGGCGAGCAGCGCGGGATTGGCCGGGATGGCCGCCTGCAATTCCTCGGTCGGCTGGCAGACGATCGCCGCCGTGCGCGCCTTCAACCAGGCGGCTTCCGGCGTATGCAGCCGGGCGCCGTCGCGCCTGTGGAGCGCCAGCAGCACGCCGCCCTCGTCGACGAGAGCGATCGTCACCTCGAGCCCGGCCCTCTCGGCCTCGGCGCGCGCGGCGCCCATCAGCACGTCGGCGTCGGCGGCGGTGAGGGCGGGGCGCGTCTTCACGCGGCCGGCGACAGCACCGTCGCCTCCATCACGAGATGGTAGAAGGTGCCGGTGAAGAGCGTCATGACCTCGAGCGTCTTCTCGTGCGATTCCGGGCGGATCGGCGAGGCGAGGCATTCGTCGATCGCGCGCTGGTCGGGGAAGTCCATCTCGAGGATCATCGGGATCGGCCGCGCGGTGTCGTCGGCGGAGAGACGCCGCTGCACGCGCACCGCCGTGACGCCGGGAAAGCGCCGCCACAGCGGCTCCAGCTCGTCGCGGACGCGGGCGAAGAACTCATCCTCCTTGCCGGCCTCGATCGTGCCTTCGTAGATCGCCGTTCGCGTCAGCATGGGGGTTCTCCGTTGAAAGCGGCCGTCATCGCGAGCGCCGCGAAGGGCCTCAGCTCTTCAGCTCGGCCACGTCGCGGAAATGGTCCAGCGCCTCCGGATTGGCGAGGGCGTCGGCGTTCTTCACCTCGCGGCCGTTGACGAGGTCGCGCACCGCGATCTCGACGATCTTGCCGGACTTGGTGCGCGGGATGTCGGGCACGGCGATCACCTTGGCCGGCACGTGGCGCGGCGTCGCGCCGGTGCGGATCGCCCGTCTGATGCGATCGACGAGGGCGTCGTCGAGCTGTTCGCCCGGCTGCATCCGCACGAACAGGATGATCCGCGTGTCGTGGTCGAAGGCCTGACCGATCGCCAGCGATTCCGCGACCTCCTCGATGCCCTCGACCTGCGCGTAGATCTCCGCCGTGCCGATCCGCACGCCGCCGGGGTTGAGCGTCGCGTCGGAGCGGCCGTGGATCACGTAGCCGCCGTGCTCGGTCACTTCCGCGAAGTCGCCGTGATGCCAGACGTTGTCGAAGCGCGCGTAATAGGCGTCGTGATAGCGGGCGCCGTCGTCGTCGTTCCAGAAGCCGAGCGGCATCGAGGGGAACGCCCTGGTGCACACCAGCTCGCCCTTCTCGCCGACCGCCGCGGGCTTGCCGTCGTCGTCCCAGATCTCGACCGCCATGCCGAGCGTCGGCGCCTCGATCTCGCCGACGCGGACGACGCCGAGCGGATTGCCGCCGACGAAGGACGCACAGATGTCGGTGCCCCCTGAGGTCGAGACGAGATGCGCGTCGGGGGCGATCTTCTCATAGACATAGGCGTAGTTGGCCGGGGCCAGCGGCGAGCCCGTCGAGGCGACGACGCGCAGCGCCGAGAGATCGCGACCGCGCGCGTCGACGCCGCCCTTGCGCAGCGCGTCGATCCAGCGCGCCGAGGTGCCGAGCAGCGTGAAGCGCTCGCGCTCGGCATAATCGAGGATCACGTCCTGCGCGGGATGGAACGGCGAGCCGTCGTAGAGCATCACCGTCGCCCCGGCCGACAGCGCCGAGGCCAACCAGTTCCACATCATCCAGGAGAGCGTCGTGAACCAGTAGACGCGATCGCCCTCCTTGATGTCGCAATGCAGCCGATGCTCCTTGGCGTGCTGCACGATGAGCGCGGCGCGGTGCACGATGCATTTCGGCACGCCCGTCGTGCCCGAGGAAAACAGGATGTAGAGCGGGTGGTCGGCGGGCAGCCGCAGGAAGCTCGGCTCCCCGGCGGCGTGGGGCGCAAGGAAAGCCTCGAGCCCGGCGAGCTTCGCGTCCGCGTCGGGCAGCTTCTCGCCGAGATAGGGCACGACGACGACGCGGCGCAGCGACGGCAGCCGCTCGACGATCTCGGCGACCTTGTCGAGGATGACGTGGGTCTTGCCGGCGTAGACATAGCCGTCGCAGGTGACGAGGACCTTCGGCTCGATCTGGCCGAAGCGATCGACGACGCCGGAGGGGCCGAAGTCTGGCGAGGCGCAGGACCAGGTCGCGCCGAGCCCCACCGCGGCGAGCATGAAGGCGATGGCCTCGGGAATGTTGGGCAGCAAACCGGCGACGCGATCGCCGGGCTCGACGCCCTCGGCGGCAAGCGCCTGCTGGATGCGCGAGACGAGCGCGGCGAGCGCGTCCCACGAGAGCCGGCGCCGCAGCTTGTCCTCGCATTCGAAGACGATGGCGTCGCCGTCGCCGCGCTTCCACAGGAGGTTCTCGGCGAAGTTCAGCTTGGCGTCGGGGAAGAAGCGCCAGTCCTTGATGTGCGCGGCCGGCTCGACGACGCGGGCGCCCTTGTCGCCGCGGATCTCGGCGAAGTCCCACATCGCCTCCCAGAACGCCTCGGGCGCGTCGATCGACCAGGCGTGCAGGGTCGGAAAGTCCGGCAGTGATCGACCCGCGCGCGCTTCGCCGAAGCGGCGGAAGCGCTCCATCTCGCTCGCCTGCACGACCTCCGGCGACGGCCGCCAGATGATGTCGTGCTCCTGCGGTGAACTCGGCTCGGTCGTGCTGGTCATGTCGGCGTGCTCGTGCTGCGCGTCCCCATCGCGAAGAGAGCCCGCCGACCTGCACGGGTCAAGCTTTGCTCCCGCCGACCCCGCCGGTCACTTCGCGGCCGACGAGCCCAGCGACGCGTAATAGGCGGCGAGGTCCGCGATGTCCTGGTCCGACAGTTTCGGCGCGACGAGGCTCATCATGTCGTTCTTGCGCGCGCCCGATTTGTAGGCGTCGAGCGCGGCGACGAGGTAGATCGGGTTCTGACCGGCGAGGTTCGGCGCGTCCGGCAGCTTCGCCTTGCCGTCGAGGCCGTGGCAGACGGCGCAGCGCTTCGCCTTGGCATGCCCGGCGGCGACGTCGCCCGCCGCCCATGCCGGCGCCGCAAGCGCCAGCACGGAGAGGACGACGCCGAGCGGCAGTCGGAGGGCGCGCATCACTTGCCGTTGTAGGTGATGCGGTAGATCGCCCCCGCGAAGTCGTCGGAGACGAGCAGCGAGCCGTCGCGCAATTGCTCGACATCGACCGGCCGGCCCGAATACGACCCCTCCGAATCGAGCCAGCCTTCCGCGAAGGGCTCGCTCTTGGCCTTGCCGTCCTGGTCGATCGTGGTGACCATCACGCGGGCGCCGACCGGCACGGTGCGGTTCCACGAGCCGTGCTGCGCCGAGAAGATCGCGCCGCGGTATTTCTCCGGGAACATGTGGCCCGTGTAGAAGGTCATGCCGAGATCGGCGGCATGGGCGACCTCCTCGACGACGGGGAAGACGACGTCCGCCGGCGGCGTGTCCTTGGCATATTCCTTCGTGCGGGTGTGGCCGCCGCCGTACCAGGGGAAGCCGAAGTTCTCGCCGGCCTTGGTCGCGTGATCGATCTCGCCGGGCGGGATGTCGTCGCCCATGCCGTCCACCTGGTTGTCGGTGAACCAGAGCGTCTTGTCCTTCGGGTCGAACGCTAGGCCGACCGAGTTGCGGATGCCGTTGGCGTAGATCTCGCGGTTCTTGCCGTCGGCGGCGTCGAGCCGGATGATCGCGCCGATGCCGTCCTTCACGAATTCGGCCTGACGCTCCGGCGGCGGCACGTTGTAGGGCTGGCCGACGGCGACATAGGCCTTCTTGTCCGGCCCGACCTTGCAGTAGCGGAAGGTGTGGTTGAAGCTTTCGGCGTCCTTCGGGATCAGCTCGCCCTGCTTGACGAGCTCGGCGACCGGCACGTCGGCGCCTTCGAAGAAGAACTCGGCGGCAGGGAACGACAGCACGCGGTTCTGCTCGGCGGCGATGAGGAAGCCGTCCTTCGTGAAGCAGACGCCGGTCGGCAGGGTCTTCGGCACCGTCGGGGCGAACTCCTTCACCTCGTCGGCGACGCCGCTGTGGCTGCGGTCGATCACCGTGTAGATCTTGTCGCGGGTGCCGACGAAGGTCGCGACGCCCTGCGGACCGACCGCGATCTCGCGCGCCCCGGGCACCACGGCATACAGCGCGATGTGGAAGCCCTGGGGCAGCTTGATCGTCTTCAGCGTGTCCTTGATCGCGTCGACCTCGGGGCCGGTCTGCGGAAGATGCGGGATCGGCGCGCCCTTGCCGGTCGACTGCATGTTGCCGAGGGTCTGGACGTTGTCTGCGGATGCCGGCGCCGCGAACAAGGCTCCGGCGACGGCGAGCGCGACGCATGACGTCTTCATGAAGTCCCTCCAGGTATCCCGCATCGCGAAGCGTGCGGATCTCGGCGTGGCATAAGCTTGCGAAATCATACCGCAAAGGCCGCCGAACGGGAGAGCGACAACCGGGCGCGCCGTCCGAGGCGTGTGCGCGTCCATACGTTTGGGTGCCGAACGAATGTGAAGGCGCCGCGGTCCGCCCTTCGCCCCGTGCGCATCGCCGGCTTCAGGCCTGCAGGCCTTGCGACCTCGGTCCGCCTCGTTCACCTAGGC
>CAZZZM010000181.1:5117-6439 GCA_964658465.1 uncultured Nakamurella sp. | reverse complement strand
GACAGCCGGACGATCGCTCCGCTGGGGAGTTGCCGCAGCGCCGAGGCATCGGTGATGGCGCATGCGTCCGACGCCCAACGGGCGAGCAATTCCTTCTTTTCAGCCAATGTCATCTGAGGGTTCAGCAGCACGTCGTTGGGGCTGGTGAAGACCCAATCGTCCTCACTGATCAGGCTCGCAGTTCGGAACGCGTCGGTGCTGCCGCTCGCATAATCAACATCCACCGTCATATCCTTCCTCCGGTCGATGGCCTCCCGTGGCGGCAGGACGGGAATGCCAGGCAGCCTGCGATCCTAAGGCCGCGCCACCCCGACGAACTCCGCAACGTCTCCGCCGGCCTCGCGCCGCAAAGACGCTTTTGGCGTCGCGCCGGTTCCACAAAGTCTCGATCTTTTTGGTGCCAGAAGCGCCGCTCTCCGCGACCGGCTCAGCCGCGATAGCAAGCGGACGCCGCCCCGGTACGCCGAGCTCGACCTCGTCCCCGTGGCGATCGCGATGACCGCCATATGCGCCGAGCAGATTTACTCCTGCCGCGTCACGCGCTTCTGGCCCGGGTCGGCCTCGTCGTCGGCCCGCTCTCCCGGCGGGTCGATCTCGTGCTTGCCGTCGCCGGCACTCTCGTGGTCGTGCTGCGCGGGGGTCGGCGGCTGCGGCTTGGCGATGGGGCGCGACGGGCCTTCCGTCGTCGACGTGTCGATGTCCTTGCCGTGTTGCGTCATCTCGCGCTCCCTGACGGTTCGATATGGCAGATCGTGGGTGGTCGGCCTCGTCTCACAACGTGCGCGCCGAACTTGCCAACAGGGCGACGAAGCTGACAACGGCAATCGCCATCTGCGGCGGTCGGAGCCGGGCGAAGAACAGCGGCGCCTGACCGCTCCGCGCGGCGATCGGGTCGAAGATCATGATGACCGCGTAGCCCACGACGAGGAGCCCGAGGGCCACTTCGGGCAGCCCGATGTTGATGCTGAGAAGCGCGAGGAAGGCAGTCAGCCAGAGGCCGGCCATCGTCACGATCTGCGCGACCCGAGGACCGCCTTCGGTCCGGAAGCTGACGCCGCGACGAACGCCGCCGAGAAACGCCAGGATGGACGCGCCATAGATCGCGCCGCCCTGGATGGCGCCGTTGCGCAAGTCGCCGTCGAGCATCCAGGAGCCGACGGCGGCGGCGACGAACGGAAGCATGGGCCCGTAGCCGAGCACCACGCTGAGCCAGGGCACCTCGGGGTGCTCGACGACATCGATGTGGCGATCGGTAGGCATGCCTGGCTGATAGCGGGTCGGCGCGCCGGCGCAATGGCGCGGATCGACGCTGTCGGCTGGGC
>CAZZZM010000181.1:0-5017 GCA_964658465.1 uncultured Nakamurella sp. | reverse complement strand
GCCGCCGCCGTCGATCGCTTCTACGCGCCGACGGTCGTCTATTACGGAAAGCGGCTCAGCCGCGCCGAGGTCCTGGCCGACAAGCTGCGCTACATCAGGGCTTGGCCGGAGCGCCATTATACGGAAATCCCCGGCAGCATCGCGGCGCATTGCAACGCGGATCGCAGCCGCTGCCGCGTCAGCGTGATCATGGCGTGGCACCGGACGGGACGCACCGGACAGGTGTCGACCGGCCGCGCGCGTATCGCCTTCGACTTCGTGCCCGCCGACGGCGCCAGGAAGATCGCACGGGAATCGGCGCGCAACCTCTAACTTAACGTGCGACGGCCGGCTTACGGACACGGCACGCCGGGCAGCGGCTGCGCCACGGCGACCCCGTCGCAGATCGCGGCCCATTCGTCGAAGGCGATGTCCCAATTGTGGTCCGCATTGCCCATGCGCGACAGGAAGCCGACGTAGAGTCCGGGGCCGATCAGCACGACCTGACCTGGTTCGACATCGAATGGTCGGTCGGCCAGCGGCACGCTCGCACGGCGCACGTGGAGGAGCCGCAACGGGCCGAACTTCAGGAGCGCGGCATGCAGCGCGCGCAGACCGTCGAGGTCGACGGCGTCGGACTTGAACACGAAGGTCTTGTCGCCGTCGCGCAGATCGTCCAGCAGCTTGTCGCGGAGATAGGCGACGCGGCGGCACATCTTGGGCAGGAGCTGCGCCGCGTCGTACCGGCTCGAAAACATGAACGTGTGCATGCCGAGCCCCCAGCGGGTGTCGGTCACGTAGAACTCGCCGCTGTTGCTGACGATCATCGCCGTGCGATCCGTCTCGCCCATGCCCTCGAAGCCGGCGTCCAGCGCACGCATCAGATTCGACAGGCGGACGTCGTTGAAGCGGAGGAGCCCGAGCGGCTCCGCGCCGAAGCGGCGCTGCACAAGGCCAAATTCGCAATCGGCGCCGAGGCTCTCAAAGCCGAGCATCAGCGTCCGTCGGGCATCGTCGTCGACCACCGCGACCTCGATCTTGAGGGCGTCGGCCGGCTCGATGGCGCCTTCGGCGCGCGCGGCATGGATCGCGGCGATCGTCTTGCCCAGGCCCTCCCAGCCGGAGGGATCGTCCGGATAGCGCACGCGGTGGACGCGCCAGAGCGACAGGGCCGCGTTCCAGTTCTCGCGCTCCATCTCGAGAAACGCCCGCGTGCCCAGGAGGTCGCGATTGTCGGGATAGGCCTCGTCCGCCCGGTCGAGGACCGCCTCGGCCTCGTCGAAAGCGCCGACGAGGATCAGGCTGCACGCATAGCCCTGATACCAATCGTCGAGCACCTGCTCGAGCGCACAGAGCCGCTGCCACTGCGTGCACGCGTCCTCCTGCGCGCCGATCCGGTCGAACACGCGCGCAGCCTCGCTCGCCACGAGGAGATCGTCCGGAAACCGCGCGAGCGCCTCGCGGATCGTCGCCTCGGCCATGGCGACCTCGTCGAGGTCTCGATGATTTGCGGCGATGCCGGCCCAGGCCATGGGCCGGTTCGGGTCGACGCTGCGGAGGTTCGCCCAGCGCGTGAGGGCAATCCGCTGCTGCCCGCTCACATGCGCGCTCATCGCGTAGAGATCGATAAGGCGCGGGCAGGCGGGAGAGGCCAGCAGCGCCTTCTCCAGAAGCCGATCGGCCTCTTCGAAGCGATGCGCCCTGACGAGGAAGGCACCGGTTCGCGCGGCCAGCAATCGCGGAAGCGGCAAGACCCTCGCCACGGCGGCGCAGCCGTCGAAGACCCAATCGGCTAAGCTCGGTGTCATCGTCGCGGAAGTCCGGAGCACAACTGTGGTGTACGCCCCTTCCAAGGCGTCCCGACGGGCAAGTCGGAGGTTTGGGCGCTCGGCAAGGGCATGCCATCGGCGCGAGAAGAGAGCGTCACCGCGTACCGACCCCGACCACCGCGATCATGTCGCCGCCCGGCGCCGCGCACCGCCACTGGAGCACGTGTCGGTCGCAATGTCGTATCGTCGCATCCACCGTCTGTCGGATTCCTCGAATAGCCCGGAGGTCCAGCTCTAATCCCAAGAATTTAAAATGGGAGGCAGGCATGGGCGGCGAATGGATCGTCACCGCATTGGCATTCGGCACAATCGGCATCGTAATCGTTTTCGCGGTGGTGCACATCGGCCGGCTGATGAACAAGCCGGAGCATCGCGCGACGGCGCAGAACATCGCTGCCGGCGGCAAATCGGCGACCGCCTCGGTCCGCGAAGATGCGGCCGAGGGCAGCTACCACGACCGGCCGCTCAAGCAGCGCCTGGACGATTCGCATGCGTCGGGGCACCCGCACGACCCCAGCCTCGAAGACCGGCCGAAGACGTCCTGACGGCGCCCGTCGCCTGGCCGCTGCGCCGAGCGTCAGCGACGGTCGCCGGAGTGCCGCAGCTCCTCGAGGCTCACCTGAGCGGCGTGCGGCCGCGTCGCGAGCTGCGCGTCGATCAGCGCCAGCGCCTCGCTGCGTCCGCTGTTGCGAACCTGCTCGAACGGCGTCCATGTCGCGACGAATTGGAGCGGCGCGAAGACGTCGCGGTAGCGGCGGAGCTCCATCGGCGTCAGCGGCACGGCGCGCACGAAGGCCTTATGGGCGGAGATCGTCGTCGCACGCCGGCGATCGTCGGCATCGAGCTCGAACTTCAGCGCGTCGCCGCACAGCAGCAGCCGGCGCGCCGAATCGTGCAACACGGCATGACCAGCGAAATGGCCGCCGGTCCGATAGAGGCCGAAGCCGGGCAGCGGCTCCAGCGCATCGTCCCACGGCCACGTCACCCGCAGCGCCGGCGACCAGGCGAAGTCGGCCGCGGGCAGCGCCAGTTCGGGTTCGAACCTGTCCTGCAACTGCCAGAGCGCCCCGTAGGAATGCGGATGCGAGGCCGACAGCACCGCGATCCCGCCGAGCCTGTCGATCTGCGCGAGTGCGGCCTCGTCGAAGACGCTGCAGCCTTCGAAGAAGATGTTGCCGGTCTCGCCGGCCAGCAGGTAGCCGGACGGACCGATCCCCTCGACGGGCTCGTTCCAGAAGCGCCACGCGCCTGGCTCCAGCTCCTCGAAATGCGTGGGCCATGCCGCCTGCGCCTCGGCGAGCGACAGGAACCGCCACCCGTCCCGCGGCACCACGTGGCGCGCATCGAGACACATCGGGCAGGACGCGGGCCGCTCGAAATGGCGCTGCCAGAACCCGCAATTTGCGCAGCAATGAGCCGGCAGGCGCAACGCGTCGAGAAAAGGTGTGAGTCCGGGCATGGGCGTGCTCGCGTGGCGACAGATTGTGGGGCGGTAGGCCGAACGGCGTCGAGCGGCAAAACGACCCATCGTCGCGCGCTTGCCGCGACACCGAGGCAGGTCGCGCTCTGCGCTCGGCACCTGTAAGCCCCCGCTACCGACCGCAGGAGGGCTGACCGCGGATGCATGCGCGCGCGCCTCGACCGCGACCGCCACACGTTGCGATTTGGGTGCGGCATCTGGCCAATTTCGGCCCGCTTGCGGTGATCGTCGCTACGGCCTTCTACCTCGCGTTAGGCCGTGTCGCGGAGGGCGTATTGCCGGCGCCGCGCGCGGCTTACGCCGCGCTGGTCGCGCTCAACATTCTCCCGGCTGCGATGTCGAGCTGGTGCGCCGTGCTCGGCGCGTGGCTTCATCTGTCGCGGCGATCGCTCATCGACGTGGCCGGCCTCCACGTGCCGCCGCCTTCCGGCGCCGCGCGCGTGGCAATCGTCTTCGCGATGTACGAGGAGGATGCGGCGCAGGTCTTTTCGGCGGCGCGCGCGATCGCCGACGATGTCGCCGCAAGCCGGATTGGGGCGGTCGACCTCTTCCTCTTGAGCGACTCGCGCGAGCCCGCGTCGATCGCCGCCGAGGAGGCGATGCTCGCACGCGCCAGCCGTCGCGACGGGCCGCGCTTGTTCTATCGGCGCCGCGGCGACAACAGGGGGCGCAAGGCCGGCAACATCGCCGACTTCGTGCGGTCGTGGGGACGCAGCTACGACTTCATGGTCGTCCTCGATGCCGACAGCCTGATGACCGCGGCCTGCATCGGCCGCCTCGTCGGCGCGATGGAGGCGAACCCGCGCGCCGGGCTCATCCAGGCGATGTGCTATCCCGTGGGGCGGCTGACGACCTTCGCGCGGATCCAGCAATTCGACGCCCGCCTGATCGGCCCGGTGTTCCAGGCCGGCGCCGCGTTCTGGCAGGGCTCCCGCGGCAATTTCTGGGGCCACAACGCCATCATCCGCTGCGCCGCCTTCGCGGCGAGCTGCGGGCTCCCGGAGCTGTCGGGCCGGCCGCCCTTCGGCGGCGAGATCCTGTCGCACGACACGGTCGAGGCCGCTCTCCTGCTGCGCCGTGGATACGAGGTGTGGATGATGCCGGCGGGGCCGGACGGCCGCCCGGACGGCTCCTGGGAGGAAACGCCCACCAATGTCGCCGATCATCTCGCGCGCGACCGGCGCTGGCTGCGCGGCAACCTGCAGCACGGCGAGGTGCTCGCGGCGAGCGGGCTCAAGGTCGCCTCGCTCTATCATCTGATCCGCGGGCTCGCGCATTTCCTCTATGCGCCGCTGCTCGCCGTCTGGCTCCTCGCCTATCTGCTGCTCGACCGCGGCACGCGGTTCGACGGGCTCGTCGTGCTGGTCGCCGCCCTCGTCACGGCGCCGCGACTGCTCGGCCTCGTAGCGGCGTTGAGCGACGACGATGTCGCGGGCTTCGGCGGTCGTTGCAGGCTGATCGCCGGCGCCGCCGCGAGCCAGGCCTTCGCAGCGATGATCTTCCCGATCGTCGCCGCATCGCACCTCGTCGATCTCGCCGGCATGCTGGTCGGCGGACTGACGCGGTGGGAGGTGCAGTCGCGCAGTGAGCGTGGTCTTGCAGCGGGCGAGACGGCCCGGGTGCTGCTGCCGGCACTCGTCGTCGCGGCGATCGGCGCGGTCGCGTCGGCGCGAGCGGCGCCGCTGCTCTCGGCTTGGATTGGAGCGACCATCGTCGCCGCCGTCCCGTT